>NZ_JALEBH010000002.1:600000-847500 GCF_022758885.1 Sphingobium sp. BYY-5 | reverse complement strand
ATAGCTGGTTCTCCGCGAAATCTATTGAGGTAGAGCGTCGGATGATTGCCGTTGGGGGTAGAGCACTGGATGGTTGCGGGGGTCGCGAGATCTACCAATACTAACCAAACTCCGAATACCAACGAGTCTAGTCCGGCAGACAGACGGCGGGTGCTAAGGTCCGTCGTCAAAAGGGAAACAGCCCTAACCTACAGCTAAGGTCCCCAAGTCACGTCTAAGTGGGAAAGCATGTGGAACTTCCAAAACAACCAGGAGGTTGGCTTAGAAGCAGCCATCCTTTAAAGAAAGCGTAACAGCTCACTGGTCTAAATAAGAGGTTCTGCGGCGAAGATGTAACGGGGCTCAAGACGTGCACCGAAGCTTAGGGTTCAGTCTTTGACTGAGCGGTAGCGGAGCGTTCCGTAGGCCGTTGAAGCGGGAGGGTAACCGACCGTGGAGGTATCGGAAGTGCGAATGCAGACATGAGTAGCGATTAACAGTGTGAGATGCACTGTCGCCGAAATTCCAAGGGTTCCTGCTTAAAGCTAATCTGAGCAGGGTAAGCCGGCCCCTAAGACGAGCCCGAAGGGGGTAGTCGATGGGAACCACGTTAATATTCGTGGGCCTGGAGGTGTGTGACGGATGGCGTAACTTGTTCTACCTTATTGGATTGGTAGGGCAGGGAAGTTGTCCCAGGAAATAGCCCCTCCGTATAGACCGTACCCTAAACCGACACAGGTGGAATGGTAGAGTATACCAAGGCGTTTGAGAGAAGTATCCTGAAGGAACTCGGCAAATTGCCTCCGTACCTTCGGAAGAAGGAGGCCCCACATCAAGGCAACTTTTTGTGGGGGGCACAGGCCAGGGGGTAGCGACTGTTTAGCAAAAACACAGGGCTCTGCTAAGTCGGCTTCAAGACGACGTATAGGGCCTGACGCCTGCCCGGTGCCTGAAGGTTAAGAGGAGGAGTGCAAGCTCTGAATTGAAGCCCAGGTAAACGGCGGCCGTAACTATAACGGTCCTAAGGTAGCGAAATTCCTTGTCGGGTAAGTTCCGACCTGCACGAATGGCGTAACGACTTCCCCACTGTCTCCAGGATATGCTCAGCGAAATTGAATTCTCCGTGAAGATGCGGAGTACCCGCGGTTAGACGGAAAGACCCCGTGCACCTTTACTGCAACTTCAGAGTGGCATTAGGAAAGAGCTGTGTAGCATAGGTGGGAGGCTTTGAAGCATTGTCGCCAGATGATGTGGAGCCATAGGTGAAATACCACCCTGCTGTTTTCTGATGTCTAACCTCGTACCGTTATCCGGTACAGGGACCCTCTGTGGTGGGTAGTTTGACTGGGGCGGTCGCCTCCTAAAGAGTAACGGAGGCGCGCGATGGTGGGCTCAGGACGGTTGGAAACCGTCTGTTAGAGTGCAATGGCATAAGCCCGCCTGACTGCGAGACTGACAAGTCGAGCAGAGACGAAAGTCGGTCATAGTGATCCGGTGGTCCCTCGTGGAAGGGCCATCGCTCAACGGATAAAAGGTACGCCGGGGATAACAGGCTGATGATTCCCAAGAGCTCATATCGACGGAATCGTTTGGCACCTCGATGTCGGCTCATCACATCCTGGGGCTGGAGCAGGTCCCAAGGGTTTGGCTGTTCGCCAATTAAAGTGGTACGTGAGCTGGGTTCAGAACGTCGCGAGACAGTTTGGTCCCTATCTGCCGTGGGCGTCGAAATTTGAGAGGAGTTGACCCTAGTACGAGAGGACCGGGTTGAACATACCTCTGGTGTACCAGTCGTTCTGCCAAGAGCGCAGCTGGGTAGCTATGTATGGACGGGATAACCGCTGAAAGCATCTAAGCGGGAAGCCTCCCTCAAGATAAGATTTCATCGAGCCGTCGTAGACCACGACGTTGATAGGTCGGATGTGGAAGTGCGGTAACGCATGGAGCTAACCGATCCTAATTGCTCTGTTCGCGCTTAAGTGATCCATATGGATCATAGAGTCCCACCATCAACGACAGCCTTGAAACTGTCGAAACATGGCGGCTTGTTAAGCCAGCCCAGATATCAACACACACATACAAACGTGCACGGACATCGATTAAACCCAAAACAAAGCGCCAGCTCCATTGCTTGGTGACCATAGCGTCAGTGACCCACCCGATCCCATCCCGAACTCGGCCGTGAAACCTGACTGCGCCGATGGTACTGTGGCTCAAGCCCCGGAAGAGTAGGGCGTCGCCAGGCATTGAAGCTCGCGCTTTGTTCAAACAAAACCCATTCACATCCTAAAAGGGCGGCCCGTAAAATACGGCCGCCCTTTTTGCTTCGGTGTCGCGGGGTGGAGCAGCCCGGTAGCTCGTCAGGCTCATAACCTGAAGGTCGCAGGTTCAAATCCTGCCCCCGCAACCAATAAACCGACATTCGGGAGTTTTGTCGGTCTCGGTTAGATCGCCCTCCCGCAACCACAGAAACCGACATTCCGGATACCCCCGACGCGAAAGCCCCGGGGGTTTCGTCGTTCTCGGTGGATTCGCGTTGTTTTATCCATTCGAGGATGGTGCCAAACTCCCCGTGGAGCACGGCGTTGACCTCGCCGCGCTTCGCGCCGGGTGTGACATCAATGCGCTCGATCAGCGTACGAAGGGCATCGGCCGCTTCCTGACGTTCTTCCGGCTGCGATAGCGCTTCGGCAAATCGCTCAACCTTGCGCCGATAAATCTCCGAAATATTAGATGTTTGATCCCAGGCTTTGATGGTGCATTATTCACCACCAGCTGGAAGGAAGCGCTATGGGCCAGATACTCCACGGGTGCGCCACGACGACTGAGGCAGTCCGTCGAGCGATACAACATAGTCAAGAGAGCCTGAGGGCGCTGGCCCGGCGACACGGCATCAACCAGAAGACCGTCGCCAAATGGAAGCGGCGCACCTCCACGGCCGACCTGCCGACCGGCCCCAAGGTCGCGCGATCGACGGTTCTGTCGGTTGAGGACGAAGCCGTCATCGTCGCCTTCCGCCGGCACACGCTGTTGCCACTCGACGACTGCTTGTACGCCCTGCAGGCCACGATTCCTCACCTGACGCGCTCGTCGTTGCATCGCTGTCTGCAGCGTCACGGCATCTCCCAACTGCCCACGATCGAGGGCGATGCGCCCAACAAGCGCAAGTTCAAAAGCTATCCGATCGGCTACTTCCACATCGACATCGCCGAGGTTCGCACCGAAGAGGGCAGGCTCTACCTCCTGGTTGCAATCGACCGCACATCGAAGTTCGCCTTCGTCGAGCTGCACGAAAGGGCCACCACTAGGGTCGCTGCCGATTTCCTCCGGCATCTCATCGCCGCCGTGCCGTACAAGGTGCGCACTGTCCTCACCGACAATGGCATCCACTTCACCGATCCGAAGTACCCGGGATCCGCTGTCGAAGAGGTCAAGCTCGCCATCACGAACGGTGAGCGGTTCCGCTGCCACTCCTTCGCCCTCGCCTGCGCCCAGAACGACATCGATCACCGGCTAACCAAACCTCGCCACTGAAGCGTCCCGGGTTTTCCGGAGGCTCCGAACTGTGAGAAGGAGCATCCGGTATGAGCAAGATGGGAAACAGATTTTCGCCTGAGGTCCGTGATCGAGCGGTGCGAATGGTTGGCGAGCACCGTGCGGATTACGGCTCGGAATGGGAGGCGATGAGTTCGATTGCCTCGAAGATCGGCTGCACGGCCGAGACGCTGCGCCGCTGGTGCCGCACGGAGGCAGGCCGACGGGCGGCACCAGCGGCGCAGGGTGTTGATGATAAGGCCCGGCTCAAGCTGCTGGAGCGCGAGGTCAAGGAGCTCCGTCGAGCCAACGAGATCCTTCGCAAGGCGTCGGCATATTTTGCGATGGCGGAGCTCGACCGCCGCGAGAGATGATGATGTCGTTCATCGACGTCCATCGCGAGGACCTGGGTATCGAGCCGATCTGCCGCGAACTGGCGATCGCCCCGTCCTCCTATCACGAACACGCGGCCCGTCTTGCCGATCCGGCGAAGCGTTCCGCCCGTGCGCGCCGGGATGACGACATGTGCGAGCAGATCCGGCGCGTTCACGAGGCCAGCTTCGGACTCTACGGCTCGCGCAAGGTCTGGCATCAGTTGCGGCGCGAGGGCCTTGATGTCGCCAAGTGCACGGTCGAGCGACTGATGCGTAGCATGCGGCTGGCCGGTATTCGTCGAGGGAAGAAGACGACCACGACCGTCAGCAATCCCAAGGCGCCATGCCCGCTCGACAAGGTGAACCGGGAGTTTCGTGTGGACCGGCCGAACGCCCTGTGGGTAGTCGATTTCACCTATGTCCACACCTGGGCAGGGTTCGTTTACGTGGCCTTCGTGATCGATGCCTATGCGCGGCGCATCGTGGGCTGGAAGGTCAGTACTTCAGCCACGGCCGGGTTCGTTCTGGATGCCCTTGAGCAGGCGATCCATGCGCGCAGACCCGGCCCGGATGACGGCTTGATCCACCACAGCGACAGGGGCGTGCAATACCTCGCCATGAACTACACCCAGCGCCTGGCGGAGGCCAACCTCGTGCCCTCGGTCGGCAGCGTCGGCGACAGTTACGACAATGCTTTGGCCGAGACGATCAATGGCCTTTACAAGGCCGAGGTCATCTGGCGCCAGCGGTCCTGGCCAAGCGCATCGGCGGTGGAAATGGCGACGCTGAGCTGGGTCGACTGGTACAACAACCATCGCCTTTTCGGCCCGCTCGGCTACATCCCACCCGCCGAGGCCGAAGCTAACTACTATGCGGCCATTGAGACCCTCGATATGGCTGCCTGAGTCAAACTGCACAGCCTCCAGAAAACCCGGGACGCTTCACACCCCTGGACCAATGGGCAGGTTGAAAGGATGAACCGCACCATCAAAGAGGCGACAGTCAAACGCTACCACTACGATACGCACGACCAACTCAGGCAGCATCTTGGCGACTTCGTCGCCGCCTACAACTTCGGTCGTAGGCTCAAGACCCTCAAAGGTCTCACCCCGTATGAAGCCATTTGCAAAGCCTGGCTCAAAGAGCCACACCGATTTACGTCAGACCCGACCCACCAAATCCCGGGACCAAACATCTAAAACGTCACTACAGCCTAGTTAGTTTCCAGCGCGGCTGGCGGCGTAATCCATCACCATCGACAATGGCGCAACCCAAATGGTGTCGGCATGTTCCTTGAGATAAACGAGGAGCTGCGCGTGCGCCTCGCCGGGCACCCTCAAATAGTCGCCACCGACTCCGTGAAACCCGAGAACCACGAGATCGCCGGTCCGGGCGGCGCTTTCCACCTCGGCGATCATTTGGGCGCCTGTCGCCTTCTCGTCGAACCAGCGGCATGGCACATCCATCGGATCCAGCACCTTGCCGCCCGTCCAGGCGGCGCTGCGGGTATAGCGCACCAGCCCGCTGGCGCGAAGGGCAGGGAGATAGTCCACCCCTCCGGCCATATGCTGACCGCAGGGCGTGGCAAAACCGTGCTGCAACTTACCGTCGATGGCCGCCAGCATGGTGTTCATTGTCCGGATTTCGGCAAGCATCATCTCGACATCATAGGCTTCGCTGGTGTCGAGCTTCCTGGCCGGCGGATAATTGGCCTGCGGACAGGCGTGGCGAATTGTGTGGTTTCCAAGCTCATGGCCATCGGCGGCCGCTTCCCGCCAACGCCTAATCTGCTCCGGAACCAACGCACTGCCGATCAGGAAGAATGTTCCTTTGAGGCCAACCGCGTCGAGTGCAGGAATGGCAATATCGAGATGCGAGGGCAAGGCATCGTCGTAGGTCAGCACCACGGCCGCCTTTCTGCCGCCAGGCCAAGGTCCGGCCTGGGCCTGGGCCACCATCATGGCCGTCCCCAGCAGAACTGCTCCGATCCGTAATAGAATTGATGCCATTCGTGTCGTCCTTCCCCACCCTTCACGCGATTATAGTAGCGCTACCCAATTCGTGCACGAAACTATGGCAATGGGGGCTGCGCCCGAACGAAAGTCCGCTTCCGGCTCGCCAACTCCGTACCGGTTCTCAGTCTGGCGGGACACGCCTGATCTTCAAGCCGGCCCCCCCCCGATGGCGCGAGGGACAAGCGGACGCGCATTGACGAGGTGACCACGCAACTGCACGCCTTCGCGTAGCCGCGCATATGCGAAACCGTTCGACGACAACGCGACGGCCTGGAAATGGCCGTTCATGGCTGCACCTTCAACATGACGACGCCATGACTCGGAACCGTTGCGGCGTAGCGACCAGCCACAGGCTTCAGGTCTCTGTGCGCCCAAAGATCGCGAATGCTCGCCTTGAGCGTCGCGGGATAGCCAAGTTCCTCCCACCCCACGGATATTGGCTCAGAGCTCTCGCCCCGATTGAACAATATCACGGCACGCCCGCCGCCGGACAGCGGCTTCACCCACACCTCCCGATTGCCCTCACGGCTGATGCGCCGGCCCTGAATGCCCAGCGCATCCTGATTCACGGCAATCACCTCGCGGTTGAGAAGTATCTCCCTGGTGGCCGCATCCATGTTGGCAATGTCATTGCCGGCGATAAGCGGTGCGGCCATGATGGCCCAGAGCGAAAAGTGAGAGCGGTATTGCGTGGTCGTCATTCCGCCGTTGCCGACTTCAAGCATGTCGGGATCGTTCCAGTGGCCCGGTCCCGCAAATGGCCATAGCGGCTCGTTCATGTCGAGGATGTTGAGCACCCCCCAACTGTAGCCGTACTTCCCTTCCCACTTGTCGGTGATATCTCCCGTGGTTCGCCACAGATTGCCGATCTTCTGTCCCCATAGCCACGGCCGGCTGTTGCCCCATTCGCAAAGCGAGAACACGATGTCGCGGCCGGTCGCGCGCAGCGCGTCGGCCATGAGCGTATATGCCTCCTCGGCATTGCGCGTGCCGGTATTGCACCAGTCATATTTGAGATAGTCGACGCCCCAACGGGCATAGGTCAGGGCATCATGATATTCGTGACCCTGGCTGCCCGGCCGGTCCCCGCAAGTCTTGCGCCCGGCGTCGGAATAGATGCCGAACTTCAACCCCTTTGAATGGATATAATCCGCCAGCGCCTTGATTCCCGAGGGGAACCTGGCAGGGTCCGCGGCTATGAACCCGTTTTCATCCCGCTGCCCATGCCAGCAATCGTCGATGACGATATATTGATAACCCGCTGCCTTCATCCCGTTGGAGGCCATCGCATCCGCCGTAGCGCGGATAATCTTCTCGTTCACATTGCATGCGAACTTGTTCCAGCTGTTCCACCCCATCGGCGGAGTCAGGGCAAGGCCATTCGCAGTTCGCTCCGGGGCCTTCGACGGCGCGAGCGTATTGGGATCCGCATCCTGTGCGATGGCTGGTGCGGCTCCATTGAGCAGCAACGCCACAGCGAGCATATTAAGGGCGATTTTCTTGGTCATGGATGGCTTTCTGAATAGCTCGCGTCATTTTGGAACATGATGCGATGCTTGGTTATGTTGGATCGATCAGTTGCTAACCGAACAGTTTCTGCTCACGCGCGAAGTTGAGGAAGAGCGGCAGCCAGGGGCCGTCGGAAACGCCCGGCTGGCCGCGAATGCCGAAGCCATGGCCGCCATGGGCGAACAGGTGGGTCTCCACCGTGATCCCCGCCGCGACCATGGCGTCGCGCAGTCGCACCGTATTGGCCACGGGCACCGCTCCATCGTCCTCGGCATGCACCAGGAACGTCGGGACCGCCGCCGCCGTGACGTTGAGATCGGGCGACCATTCGCGGATCTGTTCGGCCGCCGGCTGGCGGCCGAACAGCGACGGCGCGACGCCGCCATAGGCATAGGCGGGATCGACGCTCTGCACCGCATAGATCGGCGCCGTCAGCAGCGGCCGGGCACTGAGTCGGTCGGTCGCATCGACGGGCGCGTAAAAGGGCGTCGCATGCCGTGTGGCGAGCGTCGCCGTCAGGAACCCGCCCGCGCTGAAGCCCATTACCCCGATCCGCGCTGAATCGAGTCCCAAGCGCGCGGCATTGGCGCGGATGGCACGCATGGCGCGCTGGGCATCGGCGGGACCGACTTTCGCCGGATCGCTCCATCCGTCCTGGGCCAGGCGATAGAACAGGACGAAACAAGTGATGCCTGCACGGTTCAGGACGTCGGCGATGTAATGGCCCTCATGCTCGAAATAATTCCAGGCGAAGCTGCCACCCGGGATGATCAGCATGGCCGAACCATTGGGCTGGGCCGCGGGGAAAACGGCCATGCGCGGCCGGGCGATCCCCCTTATGCGCCGGCTGCTATAGGCCGGGTCGGACGAGGATTGCTCGACAAGCTCGGCCATACCCGGATGCAGGGCGCCGGCTGGCGGGCGGGGCCACAGGTCGATGACCTCGCCGCTGCCCGCCGCCGGACCCGATCCGGCCAGCGCCCCGGGCACCGCAGCCGCACCGGCCGCCGAAACCCCCGCCAAGGCCAGCGAGGATCGCACAAGATCGCGTCGTGAAAGGCTCACGCAAATGTCTCCCTGCCACACACGCGCCGGAACACGTTTCTCCAGAACATCGATGTTTCTTCTATTTCTTCCCTGCGCCTTCGAGCAGCGCATCGAGGCCTTGCTGGTCCTTGATCGCATAAGTCCGCCGGTCGATGAGGTCGCCCGTGTCCCACAGGAACGGGAGGATGCCGTTCGCCAGCGCCTTTTGCGTCACATATTTCATCCAGTGCGCGCGAGAGGCCAGGTGCAGGTCAAGGTCGCGCGGGGTCGTGCGCCGGGGCGCGCCATATTCGCCGAGCAGCACCGGAATGCCCTTGCTCACGAACAACTGGTTCGCCAGCTGCATATGTGCGTCGACCATTTCCTCCTCGCCCCAGGTGGCGTTGCGGTCCGGCTCGATCGTCGAGTGATAGTCCTTCCCCCAATAGTAGAACATTTTCCCCCAACTCGCGTCCTCGCTCAGGATGCAGAAATTGGGAGGGCTATAGAAATGCGGCTCCACCATCAGGCGATTGGCGAGCGTATCGACGGGCATGCGGGTCCAAAGCGTCTTGGACAGGTCGACATTCACGTTCGGCAGAGGCAGCACCAGCACGCGGTATGCGTTCCTCCCGCCGGTCGCGCGGACCGCATCGATGAAGGTCTGGTAATAAGCGTAGAGAACCTCCATCTGCTCTGCCGTGTCGCAATTCGGTTCGTTGGCGCCTGCGAAAATCAGGCGCTCGTCGAAATCGCGCAGGTGCGTGGCGATCTGTTCCCAGAAGGCCCGTTGCTTGGCGATAACGGCATCCTTCTTGGCGAGAGTGACGTTGTTTTCCAGCCAGCCGCCGTCCCAGTGGATGTTGAGGAGGACGTGCATGTTCGCGTTGATGCAATATTGCACCACCTCCTTGATGCGGTTCAACCAGGTGCCGCTGATCTTGGCCGTTGAGCTATCCGAATATTGGTCCCACGCGCACGGCAGGCGGATCGCGTCGAAACCGGATGCCTTGGCGGTGTCGATCATCGCCTGGGTTATCTGCGGATTGCCCCAGGCGGTTTCCCCGCCGATGGCCTCGAGCGTGTTGCCGATGTTCAGGCCCAGCCTGATCTTGGCGGCGATATCTCCCGCCGTGCTGGACATGCCCGCAGCGTCCGCCGCGATCGGATTGGTGTTGTAGCTGGGATAGAGGCCGGCCGGTGTCGGCGTAGGCGACGGCGCGGGTGTCGGAGAAGGCGTGGGCGAGGGTGAAGAGGACGCCATCACAACAGAACCCGTCCCGCCTCCCGAATAGCCCGCAGCGACGAGCGCGACCGTCGAGGCGAGGATCTGGCGTCTGGCAATTCTCATATATTTCTCTCAATCTTCTCTATTCTAGCGCCGCTCATCCTCACGGACGGCGCGTGCATGCCCGGACAACGTTGTCCACACTTCGCAAAGCCCGAAGAACCCTGTTCCTGATCGGAGCAGGATGACCGAAGCCATCACCATTCTCATCGGCTGTCGTTACGCCCCGTCGGCTGGCCTGCGCCCGACCGGCACATGGTCGAAATCGGATTGCGCGTCGTGGCGGTAAGCAGGCCAAGTCGATAGGGAAGATTGAGATAGTCCGCCGTATCCGCATGCGGATCGACTCCTTGATAAAGGAACTGCAGGGGCTTGCAGGGATCGATGGTGAGGGTCTGGTCGTTGCCCGCGCGTAACAGCTCTCCATGAGAAACGTCGAGCGTCCAGCGCTTCCCCCGATAGCTGACGTTACCGGAACCCGCGAACGGCGCCGCCAGGCTGTCAGCCAGCGGCGTCCAGCGCCCATCCAGCCGGTCGCTGGTCCAGGATCGGAAGTAGCGTCCCTTCGGCCCAATCGCCTCCACCATGGTGACATAGGTGCCGGAACCCGCGACCTTGTAGGTCATGCTCGCTTCGAACAAGCGGTCGCGCGTGTCGTCTAGCACGACCTGCGTATTCCCGAAGCCCTGCGGAAAATCACCGAGCTTCGTGTCGGATCGATATAGCCGTCCATTGTCGCCGGTATTGAAGAGGTGGCATCGACTGGTGTCGCAGATCACCCAGAAATCCAGCCACACGGCCCGGCCGTCATCCCCTTTGACGACATCCGGAACGCTCGAGAAGAAAGGCTTTGGCGCGCTCCACGACAGCGGATCGTCGATCATCGCGGTCGTCGAATAGAGCGGATCGCCGCCCTGGAAAATCATATACCACCGCTTCTGCGGCGCAAAATAGAAGACCTGCGGCGCCGCACGATATCCCGGGCCGATGGGAGATCGGTCGAGAAATGTCAGCGGCGCGGCGGACGCATCGCGCCAGGTGCGGAAGCTTGTGTAGGCAAGCCCCCATCCCTGAGGGCCGGCGGTCGTCATGAACACATGTATCTTGCCGTTTGCATGGACGATCGACGGGTCCTTGAACGCCGCCAGACGGCGCTCGGCATTCGGCCTGGGCACGATTAGCGGGGCAGACGATGTCCAGCGAAAGCCGATCTGTTGAGAAGGTGGACTGGCACTTGGTGCGGCAGCCCCCGATCCTACGGCACCGGATGCCGCAATGGCCATCAGCATCGCGCCGAACCGGCGCCCATTGCTCAGTTTCATTCGTTTCATTTCGCGCCTTGCAGGAATTCGGCATCATAAGATTTCAGGTCGATCTTTTGCGTGTAGCTCTTGCCGGACAGAATGCCGGTTCTGGTGCCGGAGAAGTACACGGTTGCGGGGGCATTTCGCGTGTTGACGTAGAGGGTACGTCCATCGACCTCGCGGGCGACTACGCCGTCAGGCGTCGAAGGGCCGCGCTCGATCTCCAGTTCGTCATAGAGTGAGCGAACCAATGGCTCGATGAACGCTGCTTGCGCGGCTGTCGCAAGATAGATTGCGCGCCCCTTGCCGAACTTGTTGATCGTGATTGCGGGGCTCTTGGCGGGTGTGTTCTCGAACGTTGCCAGCGTTTTCGCCGTGCTGGGCTCGAGCACCTCGTAGTAATTGTCCGTGCCGGTCAGTTCCCGGCCCTCAAACGATATTTTGAGCGGAAGCCAGGAGCGATAGAATTCGTTGGTCCGCAGCCCGAATACATCGGTCAGTCGTCCCGGGAGCGGCGTGTCGAACCATTTTCCGGTCGCATCGACCTTGGCCGAATAGCCGGTCATGATCATGGTCCCGCCATTCGCGATATAACGACGCACCGCAGCCGTCGTGGCTTCGTCCATCAAATAGGCGCTCGACAGCACAACCAGCTTGTACTTGTCGATCGGGTCGTGACCGATATCGATGACGGCGGCATCGATATTGTCGCGGAAGAAGGGGGCAAAGGCTGCCTTCACATGTTCGCCGTAACTGCCCTTGAAATATTCCTTTATGGTATTCGCCCCGTCTGGGGGACTGGTCAGCCAGTTGGTGTCAAAGGAATAATGGATCGCGATCTCAGGCGTGCGGTACCGGGGGAATCCCATAGTCCTGAGCTTGCGAAATTCGGTCGCGATCTGTTTGAACTCATCGACTTTCCAGGACGGGCGGTCGTCATGGTCGATCAGGCCGAACAAGCCTTGCTCCTCACCACCGAGGTGCGAATTGAACGTCCAGGCGAGAAACGTCTGCGAATAATATAGCAGGCCGAAATAGGCCCACATGCGCGAGCGGCCGGGCTCGCCGTAGAATCCGCCGCCGCCCGCGGTGAACTCGTTGAACCAGACCGGCGTCGAATGCGACGCCTTGTTCATCATCACCTCGAATCCCGCGCCGAGCGGGTCGCCGGGATAGAAGCCCTGAGCGCCATAAGTCGAGACTTCATCCCAGGAGCGCAGATAATCGAATCCCTTGGTCCAGGCGGTGGGCCAGAAATTGGACGCGACCGGCAGGTTCGGTGCATGGAGCTTGCGAACCGCCTCCAACTCCTTGAGAACGCCGATCGTATCGTCGGACCAATAGCGGCGCAGATCGAGATAGCGCTCGTTCGGCCCCGGCCCGCGCACATAGGGTAGGTCCACCTGGTCCCAACTGTTGATGCGGCGCGACCAACGCTGTGTCGCCCAGGCGCGATTGAGCGCCTCGATCGAGCCGTATTTCCTTTTGAGCCACTCGACGAACCGGCCCCGGTCCGCCGCCGAATAGGACATCTGGCCGTTACCGATTTCGTTGTTGTAGCCGAGCGCGATCACGCCCGGATTGTGCGCGTAGCGCTGCATCATCTTCTCGGCGAGGCGCCGCAACAGCCGTCGGTAATCCGGGTCGCTGACATTGTCCCAATAGCGGGTCGCCGCGTTGAGCCGCACGCCGTCCTGATTGACCAGATTCACGCCGGGATAGTGCTTGTGCATCCAGATCGGCGCGGGCTGGCCCGGAATATCCACGACCACGCGGATGCCCGCCTTGTACATCTGCGCGATTACGTCGTCGAACCATTCGAATGTGAAGCGGCCTTCCTCGGGCTCGAAGGAATCCCACGAAAGGTCACCCATGCGGACCATGTTGAAGCCCGCGGCTTTCATGACCGCGATGTCCTGCATGATCTGTTCTGGTGAACGATCGACCGGCTGATAGCAGGTGCCGACGAAGATATCCCCTGCGCCGGGCCATTCGGGATGTCCGGCCGCGCTCTGCGCAGCCGCCTGGCGCGCGATTGTGGCCGGGGTGAGACCGACGGAAAGGCCGAGCACGATGGCCAAGGCCGATAGGCGGGTGGCGCGGTTTGCGATTCGTAGCATCGGTGTCCGATCCGTCTTGAGAAGCAATAGTCCTCGCCTCAGGCGAAAGTGACCTCGAAGGCGCTCGCGTGATGCGCGGGAGGGCGCGCCGGCAGGTCGATCCGAACGCAGTCAAAGCCGATACGCCCAGCATCGCGTTTGGTGAGCATTATCGCTGGCGCACCGCAGGCTCGATCCTTGAGGCATGTTCCAATCGATATCCTCCCGTCCCTTTTGTTACGAACCTTGCAGCCGCACCTTTTGCGTCCGCGATACGGCGACGCAGCTCAGGCGTGCGATTGGCGAAAGCGCGATCCGCTGCGACTCATATCTGGCAATATTGTCGGAGCAATTGCGGCGAAGCAGTGTCGAGGCAAAAATGTTACGGAAGGGAAAATGCAGGCGTGGAACGGTAATTTGATGGCATAACGGATCGGCTACGCAGCGCCTAGCCCATCCGGCTATCGCGGATGGGACGATTTCGGGCAGGCCGAACCGCGAATCTAAGGATCCCCCGGATTCCATATCATACGAGCGCTGCTTGAGGGGCCTTGCAGTGGCGATCGATGAAATCTTGATGCGAAGTGACTACCTGCGCCGAACGCTTGATCTCTTCGCGACGCAATTTCATACCTGTGCGGATCTGCTCCAGCGGATAAAAATCAGCCGACACGGCGTAGCGCTCTGGAACAGCACCGTTGCCCAACAGAATGGCGATCCAACTCGGCTCCATATAGGATTCGGAATCTTCCAGCGCGATCTGCCCGCTGGCATTCCAGACATCAAGTTTATGCCGAAGGCTGTCAGGTATCTTTGTGTCGCGGCAAGCCGCCCACAATGATTCGGGACGGCACGACAGGTAATAGTGCGCGATGATGAAGTCACGGATGCGTTCGATTTCGCGTGTTGCAAGCCGGTTATATTCGTCGCGCAGGACCGGGTCGATGATCCGTTGGGGGAAGTATTTAAACAACTTCAAAACCCCCATGACGATCAACTGGATTCCGGTCGACTCCAAAGGTTCGAGAAAACTGGAGGCAAAACCGATCCCAACACAATTGCGGTTCCAGAACTGTTTGCGATGCCCAGAGGTGAAGCGGAACAGCCGCGGCTCGGCAAGCATCTCGCCGTCGATACTACCCAGCAAGGCTTCGCGCGCAGCGTCGTCGCTCCACAAATCCGAATTATAGACCATGCCATTGCCGCTGCGATGTTGCAGCGGGATTGTCCATCTCCAGCCCCCCGCGTGCGCAGTGGATCGGGTGAACGGCATGGGCACCCCGGTGCGTTTCGATGGTACCGCTAGGGCGCTGTTGCACAGCAACCAATGCGACCAGTCAACAAAAGGCGTGCCCAACGCCTTTCCCAGCAATGCGGACGCGAAACCAGTGCAATCCAGGAAGAAATCGCCGGAAACCATTTGACCATCGGCAAGATGAATGGCGGTAATATTGCCGGAATCTCCATCCAGATCGAAGTGTGTCATCTTGCCTTCGATACGTTGCACGCCCAGTTCGATTGCAACGCCACGCAGATAGCGGGCGTATAGTCCGGCATCAAAATGATAGGCATGGTGATAACGTTGATTATTCGGATCGGTCGGAGCAAAATTGTTGTTTTTCGCGACTGCGTAGGCAAATGAATAGTCATCGATCGGACGGTCGTCGCCCGACTGCCGCATTCTTAGCCAATAATGGTGGGTCGACAGGCCTTCAACGGTGTGGCCATAGTCGCTGAATGCGTGGAAATGTCGGTTTCCGGCGACTCCCCAGTCGCAGAATTCAATGCCCAGCTTGAACGTGCCCTGGGTTCCGCGGATGAAATCGAATTCATCGATGCCGAGCATAGTATTGCACTGCGCCAGCAGCGGGATCGTCGCCTCCCCGACACCGATGATACCGATCTCCTCCGATTCAACCAGAGTGATGCGCGTTTGATGACGATCGATCTTTTTGGCCAGCAGCGCGGCCGCTATCCATCCCGCCGCACCGCCACCCAGGATGACAATATCCCGCAGATGATCACTATTCATAAGCATGCCTTACCACGAACATATCCAGTTCCCCCAACCGAAGGGGTGTCAAAAGTACACCGCGTTCGAGATGTCGTTCACAAGGCACACACCAAGCTGCGATGCCTGCACCATGCGGCGGGTGATGAATCAATCGCTTAGCTTACTAACCAATATCCGATATTGAGGAGGGCGCTTCGTCAAGAAGCGCCCTCCTCTGTTCAGAGTGTCAGAAGCGCACCCGCACGGAGAGGTCGTAACGCCGATCGCTGACATTATAGTCGTAGGGCTGGAGCACACCGGGCACAGGCTCCTGATATGTCCGCGAAATCGTGTTGAGAATGTTGTTCGCGCTGAACGAGACGGAAACCTTGTCGCTTAACGCATAGTCCAAGCCCAGATCCAGGTAACCGGCTGCCGCAGTCCATGCCGGAACCATGTTGTATACGGGATAGGAAGCATCCGGGCCAAAGTCGGTGGGACTGGTGTTCAGTGTATAAGGATTGCCGCCGCTCGTCGCGAACGACAGCGGATTGACGTTGGTCGACAGCAACGCCTTATCACGCCAGTTGTATGCCAAACGGAAATTGACCTTGCCGCGGCTGTACAGCAACTGGATGTTGTAAGCCCACTTCGACAATCCAGCATAGGGCAGGTTCGGGTAGGTCTGCGGAATCGTGCCGTCCGGATTGAGACCCCCGTCCAGGGTGGGAGGACTCAACACATTGTTGGCCTGCTGGGCGGGGTTCCTGCTGTCGATGAAGGTCAGGTTGCCCTCAATCCCCAATCCGCTGAGCAGCCCCGGCAGCTTGTCGAAGAACATGCGGCCACCGATCTCAAAACCCTTAATATAGGCCTTGGTCGTAGCCGTTCTGTTCTGCAAATAGAGCCATTGAAGATCCAGGGTCGTTTCCGTCTCGACCGGGTTGTCAGGATCTCCGTCAATTGCCACCACGGGAATAGGAAGATTGTTGGTGATGAACGAGTAGAACTGCGGATGATCCTTGACCTGCTTGGCGAATAAGCCAAGGTAAATGAGGCTGGACGATGACGGATAATATTCGAACGATAGATCCTGACTGGTGATCATGGTCGGCTTTAGATTTGTGCCACCACCATTGACGGAGATACCCGTAAGAATCGAGGGCGCGAGCGGATTAGTGGAATTGGGAAGCGTTCTGGCGCTGATGGAACCACCCGCACGAATGTCATTGAGGTTCGGCGGAGCCGATGACAACGACGCCGCACCGCGAATAATGAACTTGTTGGTTACGTCGAACTTGATGTTGAACGAAGGCAGGACCCGTGTGTAATCATAGCTGCGGGTCTGCAGGGAATATGCGTCAGTAAGTGAATAGAGTGTCGGATATGTTGCCCCCGGCACACCCTGCTGCGCGTTGAAATATGCCGTGCTGTCAGCTTCGGTCAGAGCGAGATTCTCCGCTGCCGGGGTGTACAGCAGACCGCTCGCTCGCAGTGAATCTCGGAATACCCGAACGCCGATATTGCCGGAGAACGACGGAATAATTCCGATACGATCATGGGCGAAACCGGCCTGAATATAAGCCGCCATGTTGGTGATGCGGCTCCGTGTCTGGTTCAGGCCCTGATCGATATTCTCCGTCCAGTACTCATCCTCGGTCCCATTGGCGATTTGACCATTATATGTCCGGAGCAAATGATACCAGTCATAGCTCTGCATGAGCGACTGACTGGGGACAAAAAGCTGTGCTGGAACAGTGACCTTGCCGCCGAAGAAATTCGGGAAGCTAGAAACTTCATAGTCGGACTGCCGGACATTCACGTTATTAAGATATTGAATATTCCCTGGCCCGAACGTCGGATCCCCCGGATGCTCACCCCACGGATTCGCCAGCCATGACTGACTTAGCGGCGCATAATAGGTTCCTGCGAAGTTGTCATTTTGCGTGCGCCTGGCGGCACGAGCGCCAACAGTGATTTTGCGCAGGAACCCACCGTCGCTCACCTTGTATTCAAGGTCGAAATTTCCTGCCAGCATTGTCCCTTTATTATCGGGTTCATGATAGGCTAGGTTGCTAAGATACGCTGTGCGTGGATCGAGCAAGCCAACAGTGGACAAGCCGGATACGGTTGGCAGCGATCCCGTCAGATCGAAATGCATCGAATCAACGAGCGGACTGGTCTGTGCAAGGCCGACAGACATGCTCCTCCCAGCTGCACGGGAACTGACATACTGTACGCCGCCACGCACTGCCACCCGGTCGCCAGGAGTCCAAACGAAGCTCTGCGAAATATCCAGCGTGGAATTCTTGCTGTGTGATACCGACGCTGAGCCACTGGGGTTCAGTGTGGCGCTGGGGCCGCATTGAGCCAAACGGGGGCCGCCCGGCACTATCGGAGCTTGACCATCAACAGACCAGTCCCACTGTATCGACGATGCGGGAGCACCATAGGTGGCACCGCAATCTATCAGATACTGAGAGGGAAACCAATCACCGATGCCGAAGGTCGTGTTCTCAAACGGCGCAGACTTGCCAGTGGATCGGGCCGCGAGCGTTCCCTTCCGGAAGGCCCCGTTGGCATCATATTCGACCGGACTGCCGACCAAGGGCATAACCGCGGACGATGCGGATGGAGTGCGACCCACGGAACCGTTGTTTCCGCGGCTGTCCTCGACATACTGCGTGAAGAAGATGGTGTTGGTCAGCGTCAGGTTCGAGGCCGGCTGCCACTGGATCGCCTGATAGGCACCGTAGCGATCGCGCCTGTTTCGGTTGTAGCCCCAGTTGATCGAACCAGGAACAAAGGCAAGATTGTCGTCACGTACGGAGGTCGGCACATATTGACCAAACATCGCGCCAACCTGCAGATTGCTGCTTTGCTGATACAGACGACTGTATGCCAAATCCCATAATATACCGATTTCACCGATGCCGGTGTCGAAACGCTTCGACAGCATGCCGGAAATGCGGGGCGAACCCTTGGCAATCTGCGTTCCGTAGCTGCCGCCCATGGTGACGTTGAACTGGGTGTCCTTAAAATCGAACGGCAGATGCGTGCGAAGATTGATCAAGGATGCACCACCTTCGAGCATGTCGGCGCGCGACCCCTTGTAAACGTCAACGCCTGCCATCAACTCGGGCGTAACTTCGTTCCAGCTAATGGCGCTTGCTCCGTTGGCGCTGAATAGCTGCCGCCCGTTGAGCGTGCTCGAATTGAAGGGAAGACCGCGCACGGTAATGCCCGTACCTTCGATCTGAAATGTCGTATTACCGCCATTTGCTCCAACGAAGCGTGAGATCGAGACGCCCGGCACGCGCTGAAGAACTTCGGTAACCGAATTGTCGGGAAGCCTGCCAGCCTCGTCCGCCGTTACCGAGTCGACGATCGTATCCGCGTTGCGCTTGATCTCTTCAGATGTCTGCAGCGCCTTGCGGCGAGCTGTCACAATGATATCGCGATCAAGTCCGCTTGCTTCAGACATCGGATCCGAGCGAGCGCCTTGCGCGTAAGCGGGCACAATCAGGCCAGCTCCACACGCGGCAATCGCGCAACCACTAACGCCAATCAGAAACCTGTTTGTCAGCATTGACTTCCCTCCCATTTTCTTGGTGCCCGTTCGCCCCGACCTCCCAGGTCCGAACCGCCCATTTGACATCGTTGTCATATACTGATGGTCGTCAGCCGTTCCGAGCCGGACAATCGGCATCGCGCCGGCACTTCATCGCGGCAACTGTCAGTTGCAGCGACGTCGTGACTGATGTGTTCGGAACGCCTTCACTCCCCTCCCTCCGTCCCAGCGGCTAAGGCGAGTTGGCATCCTCGACCCTTATGCAATGCCTCTTCACCCCCCTTCAAAAAGGACGAATCCGCTGATGACCCCGCAAATGTCCATTATCTTGCCCATCTGTCCATCGGCCTGCGCGCAATTTGTCAGTCAAAAGGCTAGATTTTGGCATAAAATTTCAGGCATAATCTCACATTCGACCGCCAAAGTGACTGCTTCACAAATTGTCAGCCCGTCTTGAAACAAATTTTGTTCTTATCTCTCCGGGCAAAGAAAAGCGGCACGAAATAGAGTCACTTTGGGGTGGCGCTCGTCAAGAAAGCAACGATGCATTGCAATCTTCTGGAAGCATTGACGATTCATCAGCAGCGTTCCAAACCCGATCGAGCCCGGTTGCACCGATAGTAGGAGTAATCTACCATCCGGGTCGCTGTATCATTGGTTTGACGTTCGCATGGCACGGAACGGTTCAACCGCTATCCATTGACTTCGCTGTATCGTTGCCAGACCATTGTGTGGGATCAACCGATGCCAGACGCCGCCGCTCCGCGATCGTTAGTGCGTATTTGTATGAGAACTGAAAGCTGGAGGGGAAGAAGGGTCAACTCGACGATGCGACTGAACGATGATGATGCCCCGCTTGCCGCGGCCAGTGACTTCTCTTCCCGAACATCGCTTGCTGGTCGCTCTACAACGACGATCTGGCCGCGATCCATTGATACCGCACTGCACGACCGCTCCACGCCACCGTCGCCTGTGCGAACCGGCCCCACTGCCACCCACCCCCTCCCGCTCGGGGGCGGAATCCGTGTTTTTCGGGTAAAGCTGGCGATCGTGATCGTTGCCGTCTGGACGGCATCTGGCCTTTTCTTGTCGATACCCGAATTCCTCAACAACGGCTTCAACTGGGCCATCCTGGCATCGAAGATGATCGACGCCTGGGTCTGGGTATTGCTGACTCCTCCGCTTCTGTGGATCGACCGGTGGCTCGGTCCGGTGGAAGGGAACAGCTTGCGGCTGGCGCTGGTGCTGCTGCTGCTCAGCATACCCGTCAGCCTTGTCCATGCGGCGCTCGCCACGCTGCTGAGCTATCCGATCTCAGCGATCTGGTGGAATCCGTTACGTAGCGCCGGGTATCTCATATACTATTTCATGGGCGGCTGGCTCACCTACTGCGCGTTTGTCGGCATCTGGCAGGCCTTCAAATTCTACAATCGGCTGTTGGTTAGCCGGCTGGAACTCGAACGCGTCGAACGTAGATTGGTCGAGGCCAATCTCAACACGTTGCGGCTTCAGCTTGAGCCGCATTTTCTGTTCAACGCGCTGAACGCCATTTCGTCGGAGGCCGCCACCGATCCGAAGCTGGCCCGACAGATGATCGAAAATCTCGGCACGTTGCTGCGGCATTCGATGGACTGCCAGGAAAGCGCCGAAATATCGCTCGCGCAGGAGCTGGCGCTGCTCGACAATTATCTCGCCATCCAGAAGGTCCGCTTCGGACACCGGATCGAGGTCAAGGTCGATGCTGCGCCAGACGTGCTTTCCGCCCGGGTGCCCTCGCTGCTGTTGCAGCCACTGGTCGAAAATGCGATCCGCCACGGGATCGAGAGCCGCGTGACCGGCGGAATGATCGGCGTATCGGCCCAGCGAAGCGACGACCAGTTGGAAATCAACGTCATCGATGATGGCGTCGGCCTGCCGGCCGATTGGCGGATGGGGATATCGGGCGGCCTTGGCCTGCGCGTGACGCAGGAACGTCTTGCAGCGCTTTATCCGGAAACGGATGCGCGCCGATTCATCGTCAACCGCCGGGAGGGCGGCGGGACCGAAATAGCCATCCGCCTGCCTTGGAACGAACCCGCATGAAAACTTCCGCCTCCTCCATTTGCGCGCTTGTCGTCGATGACGAAGCGCCCGCGCGAAAAGGGCTCGTCAACCTGCTCAACGAGGATCGCGACGTCAGCCGTATCCTTGTAGCGGATAATGGTGCCGCCGCCGTGGAAATGATCCAGGCAAAGCATCCGGACATCGTGTTCCTCGACGTCCAGATGCCAGGTATCAACGGTTTCGACGTTATCGATGCGCTGGGCGCAGCCAACATGCCGCTTACCGTGTTCGTCACTGCCTACGATCGTTTCGCAGTACGCGCGTTCGAGGCGGATGCGACCGACTATCTGCTAAAGCCCTTTGGCGACGATCGTTTCGAGCGGACGATGGAGCGGGTCAAGGCACGGCTGTGCAAGCATCGTTCAAGTAGCGTGGGCGATGCGAACGCCTTTGGCCCGGAGCTGATCGAACTGGCAGCGAAGCGCGCCAGGCCGGGCGAGATCTGGGAGTGGCTCGTCGTCAAGTCGCACGGTGCAACGCGGCTGGTGATGGCGGACGATATCGAATGGATCAGCGCCGCCGGAGTTTATGTGACGCTGCATGTCGGCGGCGAGGAACTTCTCTACCGCGCCAGCCTCGCCACCGTGGCGAGCCGCCTCGATCCGTTTCGCTTCGTCCGCATCCACCGCTCCACCATCGTGAACCTCAAATCGATCACACTGCTCGAACGCCGGTCTCACGGAGAGTTCGAGGTGGTGCTGAAGGATGGCATGTACCTGATGCTGAGCCGAAGCTATCGCGCGGAAGTCGAAGCGGTGCTCGGGCAGCCGCTCTGAGAGAGCGAATCGCGATTCATTTGTCGCGCATGAACTGCCAGACGTTCTCGACGGGGTTCAATTCGGGTCATCTGGGCGGCAGCGGCATGAGGGTGATGTTGGCGGGCACGATCAGTTCTGCCGAGCCATGCCATCCGGCTTGATCGAGGATCAGGACGGCATGCGCGCCGGGCGCGCCATGAAAGGCGATCTCTTCGAGGTGCATGCTCATGGCCTCACTGTTGCAACGGGGCATGATGATGCCAGCGCCCTTGCCCTCGGCGGGACAGATGGCACCAAAGATCCAGGCTGAGGCGCGGCGGCTGGTCTTTGGGCGCACAGAGCCGGGTCCCGCGCCTTGCCCAGCGGCGCGTGAGCTTGGTTTGCTGGCCGATCCGGGCCTCGTCCTGCCACCACAGTTCTACAGGCGTACCTCTGGGGAGGGCCTTCCTGATTTTTGCCAGGCGGGCTGCAAACGTTTTTTAAAATCGGCAATGTCATCGGGCTTCTGCCCGTGGTGGCGGGGGCGAGCCGTGAGCTTGCGATAGCCCATATCCCGCAGCTCCCGCCCAAGCGTGAAGCGCGTGATCGACAGGCCGAACTCGTCCCATATCCATTGCGCCAGATCGACAAGCCGCCAGCGCACTACACCATGAGCCGCAGGGATCGGGCCAGTCTCAACCTGCTGCGCCAAAAGAGCGCGCTGCTCGTCGTTCAAGATCGAGAGCGGACCCGGCGCCTTATCTAGCGCTTTGGGAACCCACCGCGTGAGTCAGCACCCAAGCTCGTTGGTATAAATACCCGGACGCAGGATGACGCTGGCGCCGGAGATCGCCGCATCCTTATAGCTTCCCACTATCCGGCAGCCTTCGCGTCCGGCCTGTTCACGGCACATCAAAAACTGGTCATCTCACGCATTCTGGGTCGGTTTTTGATCAAAATGCCTTTCTTCCTTCGGCAATGTTTAGCAGTTCAGAGAAAACGAGAGTCGCCGGTGCACGCCCCGATGCCGGTACCAGTTCGCGCAGGAGGCCATTGTCGCGTAAGTCACGGATGATCTTTCGTGCCGTCGCCGGTGGGATTTGGGCTGAGGTTATAAAATCCGGCGTCTGAAAGATCGGGCGCTGGAAGATCCAGTCGAGCGCACGCACGGCATATTGCGAATGGGTGATCTCTACCACCCTATCTCGCTTGTCCTGATGAAGCGCCAGTATCGTCTGCGCTTTCTGGGTGTTGGCGTCGGCCTGAGCGATGATGCCACGCAGGAAGAAGACCACCCAGCCGCTCCAATCGTCGTCCCGAGAGACGGCCAGCATCCGATCGTAATATTCTTCGCGATTGGCTTCGAGATATTCCGAGAGATAGAAATTGGGCCGCGACAATAATCCGTGGGTATAGAGGAAGAGCGGGATGATCAGCCGTCCAATGCGCCCGTTGCCATCGAGAAACGGGTGGATCGCTTCAAACTCGGCATGGACGATGGCCAGTTGTACCAACCGATCCGGCGCATCGGCGTGAATATAGGCTTCCCATCCTGTCATCGCACTCTCGATGCGGTCAGCCCCGGGGGGCACGAAACGTGCCTGCTCGATTGTGCAGCCTTCTGGCCCGATCCAATTGGGAATGCGGCGATATTCGCCAGGATCCTTGTGGCGGCCACGGACGCCATCCATCAGCACATTATGGGTGGCTTTTATGAGCCGCTGCGATAGCGGAAGATGTGCCATCAGGCTTTCCGCCTCACGCAAGGCGGCACGGTAATTCAAGACTTCACGGGCATCGGCCTTTTTGGGCGTGCTCTCGTCGAGCAGATGCCCTTGCGCCTCAAATTCGAGTACTTCGCCCAGCGTCACTTGCGTCCCTTCGATCTTGCTGGAGAGTACAGCTTCGCGGGAGGTCAGCGGGGACAGCAGGATATCGGGATTGGGAATGCCAGAGAGGACACCTTCATAGCGTGCAATCGCTGCATTGGCAGGTCCGACCAGCGGAAACAGCGCGCCGAGATCAAGCGCAGCAGGTGGAAAGCGTCCTTCATGATAGGCTACAGGCAAGGGTTTTTCCGTAAGGCTGGCATAGGCAGATGAGGGCGAATCCCATGCAGCCTTTGATGATCATCTATCAACAGTTACATCATTTGATGATCGCAGAAAAGCATTTCACTTACATCAAATCCGATTGCCGTTATCAGACGATGATCAAATCCTCCTGAACCTATGGCAAGGTCAAGCAGCCGAATCATGGTAAGTGTCTGATCTGAAATTAAGGTGAGTGGTATCAGCAGGTTAGCTTGACGGCTATGCCTATCATTGATTCAGGGGTTTTGCGAAACTACCAAGGATCAACGATGTGGACCGATACCACTCGCGCGCTTCATGCGCGACGCGGGCTGATTTTGCCAAGCAATTTGACGGATGCCTAGTGGTCGGTGCTCGAACCGTTGTTGCCACCGGCATCGCATGTGGGACGCCCCGCAAGTGGCCGATGCGGCGAATTGTCGAAGCGATGTTATATCTGCTGCGTGGCGGCTTGCCATGGCGGATGTTGCCCCCATGCTTTGCGCCAGTCTCGACGGTGCGGCGCTGGTTTTACCTCTGGCGCGACAACGGCTTGTGGCTGACGATGAACCACATTCTGCTTATGGCGTCGCGCGAGATGGCTGGCCGCGAGGCCTCGCCATCGGCGGGAGCGATCGACAGCCAGAGCGTCAAAACCACGGAAAGCGGCGGTCCTTGGGGCTATGATGCTGGCAAGAAGGTCAAGGGCCGCAAACGCCATATCTTGACCGACACCGAAGGAAATCTGGTGCATGCCGTGATCCACACGGCTGACATTGAGGACCGTGACGGTGCGCCGATGGTGCTGCGCGATATCATACGGCGCTTCCCGTGGCTGCGGCACATCTTTGCCGATGGCGGCTATGCTGGCGACAAGCTCAGGAAGGCTCTGCGGCGAATGGGAAAATGGACCGTCGAAATCATCAAGCGCTCAGATACGGCCGCAGGCTTCGAGGTGCTGCCCCGTCGCTGGGTTGTCGAACGCACGCTGGCATGGCTCAACCGAAACCGACGCCTCGCCAAGGACTTCGAGCAAACCATCGCCTCGGCAACGGCTTGGCTCTTCATCGCGTCGATCCAACTTTTCACTCGCCGCATCGCAAGATCCGAAAATCACACCGGATAATTATGAAGCAGACACTAAGAATTTCGTCACTTTGAAAATCTGCCGGTTGCTTTAAGCAAGCAGCAAAAAATCATAAGAAGAAGGCGTTTCGCATGCCGCTTCGATGCGCCGTGAAGCATTACAGTAGCGACACGAAATATTGTTGCTTTGTTGCAACATATTGCAGAAAAATTACAGCTGCGACGGTAAACAGTTGCTCCTCAATTACAGATTGGCAGGATCGCTGCATTAGCCCGAAGTTGTTCGGGACTATCAGCTGTCGGGCACAACCAGAGAAATAGGGGACAATAAGTGAAAAAATCCTTCAGGAGTGCCATTTCGTACGGCGCGTCGAGTCTCGCCGCTTGCGCGGTGATGATCGGCTCTTCTCATGCGCAGGAGAGCTCCTCGCAGACTGCAGATGATGCTGATTCCACTCAGTCAATCGTTGTGACCGGTTCACGCATTCGGTCCGCCAATCTTGACTCGACGAACCCAGTAACTGTTGTCACCGGCGAACAATTTTTCCAAACTGGACAGGTGTCCGTTGGCGACGTGCTCAATGAGCTGCCGCAGCTTCGCAATACGTTCAGCCAGCAGAACTCGACCCGCTTTCTGGGCACTCGTGGCCTGAACCTTCTCGACCTTCGCGGCCTGGGATCGGTTCGCACTTTGGTGCTCGTCAATGGCCGCCGTCACGTGGCCGGTGACATCCTTTCCACTGGCGTTTCGGTGGATATCAACACGATCCCGACGGACCTGATTGAAAATGTCGAGGTGCTGACCGGCGGTGCATCGTCGATTTATGGCTCGGACGCGATCGCGGGCGTGGTGAATTTCAAGCTCAAGACCAATTATGAAGGCGTCCAGCTTCGTGCCCAGGGCGGGATATCGCCGACTTACGACGATGCGGGCAGCCAATATGTCTCGCTGTTGGCGGGCAAGAACTTCGCCGATGGCCGCGGTAATATCGCGCTCAACCTCGAATTCGCCAATCAGTCGCAATATGACGCCACCGGCCGTCCCCTGTCGCGCAATGACGGCTTCGTCGTTACCGACACAGACCCGGCAAGCGCTCCGAGCGACGGCATTCCCGACCGCACATTCTACCGTGACCTTCGGAGCGCTACGATCTCGCTGGGCGGTTTGACGGCGATCCGCTACGGCGGGGCGAACGGCCCGTGCGGCGGCGCTGGGGGATCGGCGTTCACTTGTACCTCGCTTTTCCAGCCAGGCGGTTCCTTGGTGGCGCAAACCGGTGATCGCGTTGGTATTGGTCCGAATGGCAATTTTACCGGGGGTAACGGCACGACCAGCCGCGAAGGTCAGTTGCTGACGTTTACGCCCAATCTCAAGCGTTATGCTGCCAATCTGATAGGCCATTTTGAAGTCAGTCCGGCCTTCGTACCCTTTTTCGAAGCGAAGTATGTCCGAACAGATGCACGCGGGTCGCAGAGCGGTCCGTTCTTCTCCCAGGGGACAACCCTGGGCGATGGAGTCGAGATTGACGGCTTTGCCGATCGTTCGTTCAACAATGCGGGCGGGGTAGTGAACCGCGAAGGCGTTCGTCTCGACAACCCCTATCTGTCGGATGTCGCGCGCGCAAATCTTGCGGCGCAGCTGACGGCGGCCATCAACTCCGGGGTAAACCCGAACACGGGCGCCGCATTCTCTGGCGCAAACGCAGCATCCGACCGCGCCGCTGCGCTCACTCAGGTCGCAGATGGCACCTATCGGTTCGGCCTGCGTCGCAACTGGGTCGACCTGGGTATTCGCGACGAGCGCATCAGGCGTGAGACCTATCGTGCGGTCGTCGGCGTTCGCGGCGATTTCAACGATGGCTGGAACTATGAAGTCTCGGCCAACTATGGCCAGTTCAAGGAACGCAACCTCATCCAGGGCAACATCAATACCCAGCGTTTCCTGTTGGCCCAGGATACGGTCAGTGACGCTTCGGGCACGATCCGTTGTCGCGCGCAGGTCGATCCCCGTTATGCGGGTGGAGACGTCGGCGGCAATCCGGCTCAACTCGCGGGGGACATCGCCGCTTGCGTTCCGCTCAACCCGTTTGGGCAGGGCTCGGTCAGCGACGCTGCCCGCAATTATCTCCTGACTCCGTCGATTGCCACGGGCAAGATCACGCAATTTGTGGCATCGGCGTTCGTGGCAGGCGATACGAGCAAGTGGTTTGAGCTTCCGGGTGGCCCGGTTGGCTTCTCGATCGGTGGTGAGTATCGGCGTGAGACGAACCGGTATGATCTCGATGATCTAACCCAGGCGGGTTACGCATTCTACAATGCAATCCCCGCATTCACCGCGCCTTCTTTCCAGGTGAAGGAAGTATATGGTGAGCTTCGCGTTCCACTTCTCAAGGACATTCCATTTATCCGCGAACTGACCTTGACCGGCTCGGGTCGCATCGCGGACTATAAGGGCGCGACCGGAACCGTATATGCTTATGGCGGCGGCATCGACTGGCGTCCAGTTGAGGATGTGCGCTTCCGCGGCACCTACTCGCGTTCGGTCCGTGCTCCTAACCTGTCTGAACTCTATTCCGCGCAGGGACAGAACTTCGCGCCCAACTTCGTAGATCCATGTTCGGCCCGCAACATCGGTACCGGTAGCGCAAATCGCGCGGCAAATTGTGCGGCGGCTGGCATTCCGACCGGCTACGACTATGTTTACTCGTCATCGCTTGAAACGCTTTCGGGTGGCAACCCGCTGCTTGAGGCGGAAAAGTCCGACTCATACACGGCGGGCGTGGTACTCCAGCCTAAGTTCATTCCGGGTCTATCGATCTCGGTCGATTATTACAGCATCACGGTTAATAACGTGATTGCGTCGATCAATGCACAGCAGGTCGCCAATCTGTGCTACGACTCGTCGTCGCTCGACAACCAGTTCTGCAAACTCTTCCAGCGTGCGGGCGCATCGGGCGGGTCGCGCGGTGAGCAGGCCTACCAGATCCTGGAAGGCTCGTTGCTTGAATCGTCGGCAAATTTCGCGAAGCTAAAGGTCCGCGGTGTCGACACCACCATCAACTATCGTCGTGACTTCGGTTGGGGCCTGCTGAATCTGGGCATCATCTGGACACGTGCGCTTCAGAACGACGAGTTTACCAATCCCGACGATCCGAGCTTTCGTGACCGTATCCTGGGCGAGCTTGGCGATCCGAAGAACCAGGTCAACCTGAATACCAGCATCAAGTTCGGTAAGGTCACGCTGGGTTACCAGATGCGTTGGATCGACAAAATGTACCTCAACACCTATGAAGATTATAACTCGCTCAACGGCTTGCCGCCGCAGAACATCGATTATGCAGCGGTAGCGAAGTATCCATCGGTATCGTATCACGATATTCGTGCGGATCTGGACGTGTCCGAACGGTTCAACATCTATTTGGGTGTTGATAATGTCGGTAACAAGATGCCGCCTTACGGTCTGACCGGTGTCGGTAACGGTCTGAATACCGCAGCCAATGGCGGCGCTGGTATCTATGACGTACGCGGTCGTTACGTGTACGCAGGCGTGGTCGCAAAATTCTGATACAAGGTAGATCAAGCATAGGAAGGGCCGGTGGATCATTCCACCGGCCCTTTTCTTTATCAAGTTTACCGGCCAGAATGTGGATATGAGCAACGATGTTGAACGAGGCTTTGCCCTGCTTGATCTGGGGCGGCAGGACGAAGCGATTGCCATCATTCGTAAGTCGGCGGAGCGAGGCGATGCAGATGCGTTGATGACGTTGGCGCAGTGGTATTTGATAGGTCAGCCGTTACCCAGAGACCTGAAGGAAGCGCGACGGTTCTTGCACCGTGCGGTTCGCGAAGGAAATGCGGATGCGGCGCTCATGGAGGTCGCGCTAACAGCGAACGGGGCCGGCTCGCGCGCGGATTGGCGAGCCGGGCTGGAACTGCTCGAAGCAGCTGCGGCGCGGTACGGTGGGGTGGCAGCGCAACATCTCGCACTTTTGTTGCGGATGAACATTGACGAGGAGGGGAATCCCAGAGAGGCGATCGAGCCTGAAAAACTGGGCCGAGAGTTTCATGTCCATCGCTGGCGTCAGTTTCTTACGGCGGAGGAGTGCGCTCATATCGCGATGGCTGCCCAGGATCTGTTGGAGCCTTCCATTGTTGCAGATCCGAGGACTGGACGTGCCATACCTCATCCAATTCGCACATCTTCCGCAGCGGTCATCGGACCTTCAAGGGAGACCTTGCCTATCCAGGCTATCCTCCGACGGATCGCGGCCGTGACAGGCACGAAAGTCGAGCAGGGTGAACCTCTCAACCTACTTCATTACGCTCCAGGGCAGGAATATCGTGAGCATATGGATGTCCTGCCGATGGAGCAGAACCAAAGGGTTGTGACGGCGATCATTTATCTCAACTCAGGTTATGTCGGCGGTGAAACCCGCTTCACGCAACAAGGGTTATCGATAGCGGGCTCGGGCGGCGACATGATTGCGTTTTCCAATAGCCTGCCCGATGGCTCACCCGACATTCGTAGTCGGCATTTAGGAACGGTTGTTCACCAGGGAGCGAAGTGGGCGGCGACCCGCTGGATACGTAGAACTGAGTTCGACGTTTGGAAACAAAATCGATGATAGAATAAGTCTGCAATATCGGCTCGGATGCAATTTGTATGACGGAGTTCGTGTTGAGGCAGGGTGCTGTCAGTTTAACGCGAACTCGTCTCTATCAGATACACTTCCGTCGATACGACCGTTGGTCCATCGGTTGATTTCTTACCGATCGCGAATGCCGCGGTCGTCGAGCGCCGCGCCTAGCCCGAACATCGCCAAAGGCTTTGGGTGTTGATTTCCACTGAGAAGTGACCCGGGTTTTCCATCGAGAAGTGACCCGTCTGCGGATTATGTTTCGGGTGTCATGGGCGGGTCAACCCGTGGTTTTCTCCTTTCGGTTCTGATCTGCTTGGCAGAGCTGTTTTTGAAGCGGAAGCTATCGTTGCCGGTCTCCAGGATGTGGCAATGATGGGTAAGCCGATCGAGAAGCGCCGTGGTCATTTTGGCGTCGCCGAACACGGTGGCCCATTCGCTGAAGCTGAGGTTTGTGGTGATGATGACGCTGGTGCGCTCGTAGAGTTTGCTCAGCAGATGGAAGAGCAGCGCGCCCCCTGAAGCACTGAACGGCAGATATCCAAGCTCATCCAGGATAACGAGATCAGAGTGCAGGAGGCGATTGGCGATCTGACCGGCCTTGCCCTGTGCTTTTTCCTGCTCGAGCGCATTGACCAGTTCGACCGTCGAGAAGAAGCGGACGCGCTTTCGATGATGTTCGATGGCCTGGATGCCCAGCGCCGTTGCCACATGGCTCTTGCCGGTGCCAGGACCGCCGACCAGCACGATATTGTCGGCGATGTCGATGAAGTCGCAGCGATGCAACTGACGCACCAGAGCTTCATTGACCTCGCTACTGGTAAAGTCGAAGCCGGCCAGATCGCGATAGACAGGGAAGCGCGCGATCTTAAGCTGATAGGCCACAGATCGAACCTCCCGTTCTGCTGTCTCGGCTTTGAGCAACTGGGAGAGGATCGGAATGGCGGCTTCGAAGGCTGGAGATCCCTGTTCCATGAGATCGGTGACGGCCTGCGCCATGCCATGCATCTTGAGGCTGCGGAGCATGACGACGATGGCGCCGCTGGCAGGGTCATGACGCATGACGCTTCTCCTTGCGCAGATCATCATAGCGTTCGACATTGGCCATCGGCTCGCTGACCAGCTTGAGCGCCTGGGGCGCCGTCACCGGCGGCGTGGAGATCGGTTTTCCGTCGACCAGCCTGTAGAGCAGATTGAGGATATGGGTCTTGGTCGGAACGCCAGCCTCCAGCGCCATGGTGACCGCCGTCAACACCAGTTGCTCATTATGATGAAGAACCAGCGCCAGTATTTCGACCATTTCCCTGTCGCCGCCAGGATTGCGCAACAGATGTCGCTGCAGACGCTGGAACGCATCGGGTAGCTCAAGGAAGGGCGCACCGTTGCGCAGGGCGCCGGGCTTGCGCTGCACGACCGCCAGATAATGGCGCCAGTCATAAACCGTATGACCTGGACCGTCGTGAGAGCGGTTGATGATGCGCTGATGCGTGCAGATTGGCTGTCCCTCGGCGACGACCTGGAAGCGATCAGGATAGACGCGCAGGCTGACAGTGCGATTGGCGAAAGAGGCCGGTACGCTGTAGCGATTGCGCTCAAAGTGGATGAGGCAGGTCGGCGATACCCGTTTGCGATATTCCACAAAACCATCGAAGGGCCTGCCCGCAACCATCAGACACTCAGATTCATCGGCCCAGGCATTGGCAACCGATCCGGGTTCGATCCCGTGAGGGATGTCCTCCCATAACGCCTTGCAGCGCTCCTCCAGCCACAGGTTCAGCGCATCAAGGCTCTCGGCCTGCGGCGTTGGTTGCCACAGACGGTGCCGCGCATCCTGGACATTCTTCTCGACCTGCCCCTTTTCCCATCCCGCAGCCGGGTTACAGAACTCAGCTTCGAACAGATAGTGGCTGACCATCGTCAGGAAGCGTGCGTTGACGGTGCGTTTCTTGCCACGCCCGACCTTGTCGACGGCAGTGCGCATATTGTCATAGATACCCCGGCGCGGCACGCCGCCCAGCACGCGGAAGGCGTGATTATGGGCGTCGAACAGCATCTCATGGGTTTGCAGAAGGTAGGCACGCACGATGAATGCCCGGCTGTAACTGAGCTTGAAATGCGCGACCTGCAGCTTGGTCCGAACCCCGGCGATGATTGCCCAGTCCTCGCTCCAATCAAACTGAAAAGCTTCCCCCGGCGCGAACGATAGGGGCACGAATGTCCCACGCCCGCCAATCTGTTGCTGGCGCCGATAATCTTCGCGCCAGTCCCGAGCAAAAGCGGCAACCCGGTTGTAGGATCCTTCATAGCCCAGGCTCACCAGATCGGCGTGAAACTGCTTGATCGTGCGCTTCTGCTTGCGCGATCGGCCCATCTCGCGCCGCAGCCAGGCCGCCAGATGCTCAGCAAATGGGTCCAGTTTGCTTGGTCGATCGGGCACCTTGAACCGCGGATCGATCGTCTCGGACCGCAAATATTTGCGGATCGTGTTGCGTGATAGTCCGGTGCGCCGCGCTATCTCCCGGATCGGTAGATGATCGCGAAAATGCCAGCGCCGGATAACGCTTAATAACGCCATGTCCAACACTCCATATACCCTCGCTTGTCAAAGCCAGGGACGAGTTCAACATGGGTCAATTCTCAGTGGAAATTTACGCCCTACCCGGGTCACTTCTCAGTGGAAATCAACAGATTTCTGTCATGCATCAATTCCGCCATCCTGTCCTGCGTGCCGTTCTGCTGGCAGGGGCTTCCCTTTCCGTCGCGACGGTTGCTCATGCGCAGACTGAGGCTGAAACGGCCGCGCCGACTGCGGGAGAAGGCGATGCCATCGTCGTCACCGGCATCCGCGCTTCGCTGGCATCGGCTGCGAAGATCAAGCGCGATTCCGTCCTAATCGTCGATTCCATCTCGTCCGAAGATGTTGGCAAGCTGCCCGACGTGTCGATCGCGGACTCGCTGGCCCGCCTGCCCGGCGTCACCGCCCAGCGCCTCGAAGGCCGCGATCAGCGCCTGTCGATCCGTGGCATGGGTCCCGACTTTTCGACCACCCTGCTCAACGGTCGCGAACAGGTCACGGTCGGCGACAATCGCGGTGTTGAATATGACCAATATCCGTCGGAATTTTTCCAGAACGTCAATGTCTACAAGAGCGCCGACGCGGCCCTGATCGCGGCATCGCTTCTCACCATGAAAACGCCCGCTCCCGAGCTGTTCGCCTCGCCTCGCTCGACCATCTGAGCGAGGGGCGGGCGGGCTGGAATATCGTCACTACCGGCAACCGCGAGACCTCGCGCAATTTCGGCAGCGATCAGCATCTCGCCCATGCCATCCGCTATGCCCGCGCCCGTGAGTTCTACGATGTCGTCACCGGCCTTTGGGACAGCTGGGCCGGCGATGCCTTCGTGCGCGACGTGGAGGCCGGCATCTATTTCGACCCCGACAAGCTTCACGTCCTCGATAACAAGGGGCCGCATTTGTCAGTCCGCGGCCCGCTCAACATCGCGCGTCCGGTGCAGGGCTGGCCGGTGATCGTCCAGGCCGGCGCCTCCGAGCCGGGTAAGCAACTCGCGGCCGAGACCGCAGAAGAAGTGATCTTCGGCGCGGAGCAGACCATAGAAGGCGGCAAGCGCTTCGCCTTTGGGATATTGCTGACATCGTCAAGCTGGTGGAAGAGGCAGAAGCTAAGCCCGCAAAGTGCGGCCCGTATAAAAAGCAGGGTCAGATTTCAAACTGACCCACTACCGACGAGCGGTGATCCTGAAAGCGGATGGTCACCGACTTCCAATTTGAACCGCGTCTTCCGAGCGGCCGAAGTCTGAACGCGCCCGCTTGGCGCCGTATGGGAAAGAGTGGCGGCGATTCGGGAGCCTTCGCGAACTCAGGAGTGGAACGGCTGAGCCTTCGTCACGGCTCAGGCAAAGGGAAGCACGCTGCGGTGAATCAAGCCGATGAGGTCCGTTTGACCGCGCGTGCCAGTTTTGGAGTAGATCCGCTTGGAATATGTACGTGCGCTCTCCACGGTAAGGCCAAGCTCCACAGCGGCTTCGGCGATCGACATGCCGCGGCTGAGAGCAAGTGACAACCGCGCTTCGCTCTGAGAGAGGTTGAAGAGTTGGCATAGCTGATCGCAACGATCCGCCGAACTCCAGTTATCTGCATGAATGTAGGCAACGAGCGCTGGAGCTGGCCCGGTCGCGGTAGGGCCGATGCTGCTCGCGACGAGCAGCATGTCCACCCAGGGGTCGCGACTGAGCACGATAGCGCGCGGTCGCGGCTGATCTTCCTTGACCGATGCGCTGATCGCCGCGACTATTTCGTGTGCGACTTGCGGATCGGCTGAGGTCAAACGGCCATCGCGCCCGCGCAATAGTGGCCCAGTGTGGCCGAGCAGCGAAGTTTCATCCGCATGGGAATTGAGAATGCGTCCGCTCGCATCGAGGGTGAGCCATCCGAAATTCATTCGGCGGATCGCCTCATTGGCTACTGATGCCATGATGCGCTCTCGCTCGATTGTGACATAACTGTGCAAGGCTGCCCTGAGGAAGGGGCCGAGCGCTGTAATCAGCGTAAGCGGGGCCTGAGGGCCGCCTTGCGCGGCGCCCATTCGCCGGGATGATTGCCGCTCTTTTAGCGAGGTGGCGGGTGTCGGACGAGATCGAGGTTTCAGCAAGCGAACGGGCGAGTAGTCATATGAGTAATCGTATGAGTAGTCGGATCGAGGTCGTTAGCCGGGTGTCGGGTCGGCGGCGGTGGACGGTAGAGCAGAAGCTATCCGTGCTGCGGGATGCATTCGGCCCGGAGGGCTGCGTGCGTACGGCCTGTGAACGCCATGATGTCGGCAGCGGCTCGATCTACACTTGGCGGCGCCAGGCGATGTCCGGTGAGCTTGCCGGGGTTCGCAAGTTGGCCGAGCCGGCATTTGCGGAGGTGCAGATCAGCGAGCAGCCAGCCTTGCCTGCCCCGACAGTTGCAGCGAGCAGCGGCGGCGTGATTGGCATCGAACTGCCGTCTGGTATCAGGGTGAGCGTGGATGCCACGGTCGATGCCGATGCCCTGTCACGGGTGATCGGTATCCTGACGCGATGATCCCGCTGCCGCCATCGACGCGGATCTTCCTGGCCTGCGACGCGACCGACATGCGTAAGGGTTTCGACGGCCTGGCGGTGATGACGCAGCAGGTTCTGGAGCAGAGCCCCCATTCCGGTGCGCTGTTCGCTTTCCGGGGCAAGCGCGGCGATCTGGTGAAGCTGCTTTGGTACGACGGCCAGGGCATGTGTCTGTTTTCCAAGCGGATGGACCGGGGGCGCTTCGTGTGGCCGTCGACCAAGACGGGGTCGGTGGTGATGACGGCGGCGCAGCTTTCGATGCTCTTGGAAGGCATCGACTGGCGGCGACCTGAACGCACTTTCACTCCTTCATTGGCGGGGTAAAACGCCCATTTTCTGGTGCTTTTATTAGCGTTTCGACCATCGATCTGCTATATGATCGTGGTGTCGGACGCAGGCCTTTCCACCCCTGATAAAGACGCTCGGATCGCCGAGCTTGAAGCTGCATTGGCAGCTGCCCACGCCGATATTTCCGCCCGCGACATCCTGATCGATACGCTGCGCGTGCAGATTGCGCGCCTCAAGCGGATGCAGTTCGGCAAGTCGTCCGAGAAGCTCGATACCCAGATCGCTCAGCTTGAGCTGGCGCTCGAAGAACTCGAAGGCGAGGCCATCATCGTCGCCGCGCGTCGAGGCGATCCAGTAGCCGTCGATCGGTCATCACCGGTTCGGACGCTACCAGCTCATCTGCCGCGCGAGGAGCAGCGGATCGAGCCCGAGCAGGGTAACTGCACCTGTCCCGACTGCGGCGGCGCGCTGCGGCCGCTAGGGCAGGATAGCGACGAGATGCTCGATGCCGTGCCGGTGCAGTGGCGCGTCGTTCGGACCATCCGCCCCAAATATAGCTGCCGGGCGTGCGAGAAGATCGTGCAGGCGCCCGCGCCGGTGAAGGCGATAGCGCGGGGCAAGGCGACCTTCGGCACCCTGGCCCATGTCGTCGTCTCCAAGTTCGACCATCACCTTCCGTTATACCGCCAGGCCGAGATCATGGCCGCGCAGGGCATCGAGATCGACCGCTCGACGCTGGCAGGCTGGGTCGGCCAGGCATCTGTCCTGCTCGATCCGATCATCAACCGCATCCGCGAGGTCGGACTGACCGCTTCAAAGATCCACACCGACGATACACCGGTCCCCATGCTCGATCCGGGACGTGGCAAGACGGCAACCGGCAGGCTCTGGGCCTATGCCGTCGACGATCGGGGCTGCGGTGCCATGACCCCGCCGCTGGTCTGGTATGAGTTCACCACCGACCGGACAGGCGCACATCCCCAACGGCAGCTGGCCAGTTTCACCGGCTATCTTCAGGCGGACGGCTATGCCGGATACGACAAGCTCTACGACACCAACCGCGTCACCGAGGTCGCCTGCTGGGCGCATTTCCGGCGCAAGATATTCGACATTCATGCGACCAAGCCGACACCGCTCACCACTGATCTGCTTGAACGCATCGGCCAACTCTATGAGATCGAGGCGGAGGTTCGCGGCCACCAGCCCGATATCCGACGACGAAGCCGACAGGACCGCACCAAGCTGCTGATCGACGAACTGCGCCAGGCGCTCGACGATGCCCTGCGCCGCCTTTCGCCCAAATCCGAGATGGCCAAGGCCATTGCCTATGGTCGCAAGCGCTGGGTCGCTCTGACGCGCTTTCTCGATGATGGACGTCTGGAAATCGATAACAACATAGCCGAGCGCGCCATGCGCTGCGTGGCCCTGGGTCGCAAAAACTGGTTGTTCGCAGGTTCAAAAGCAGGCGGCGATCGCGCCGCTGCCATCTATTCCGTCATCGAGAGCGCCAAACTCAATGGCCTCGAACCACAGGCCTATATCGCCGACGTCATCGCCAGGATCGCTGGCAACTGGCCTGCTACCCGCTGGGATGAACTCATGCCGTGGAACTGGCGGACCGATCAGCAACCGATCGCCGCAGCCGCCTGATCTGCGGCCTCCAGGCCCCGCTTACTAATCAGCCGCTCGACCCGCATATCAAACTCGACCTCGCTTCGGGAGAGGGTCAGCCAGGCGCTAATCCCACTTGGCTCGATCACGCGCATCATCCGCAGCACGTTCATACCGCTCGGCACCAGAAGCCGGCTTCGATATTCCTCGTGCCCGGGATCGCCAAAGCGCAGCAGTTCGGCCAGCGTATAGACCTTGCCATCGGTCATATCCCGGTACGGCATCGGGTCGCTGACATGCAGGCTGTCGCGGTAAAGCTGTGATACTACCGGCGGCGACGGCCGGCCCGAATAGAGATGGATGACGCGGTTCCGCTCAGGACCGAGTGGCAGTGGCCGAAAGACGAGGCTGACATAATCAGCTCCGCTCGCATCCTGTAACCGCTTGAGAAAAGTGGACCATAGCGGGTTCTCAACTATGCCGCTTATCAACGGCTCGAGCAGCCTGACCGCATTTTCGGTGCCCACCATGGCCTATGTCCCCAAATGGGAATTACTGTCGACCCGCCTCTGCCCGAAAATGCTCACGTCAGCAATGCACATGCCGGCTGCTTTGTTGCCGAGATGATCCGCAGAAACAGCAAAGGAGTCGTGATGGATTTGCAACTGAAGGGCCGCCGCGCGCTGGTCACCGGCAGCAGCAGTGGCATCGGCGAGGGGATTGCCCGGATGCTTGCCGAAGAGGGCGTGAAGGTTGTGGTCCATGGCCGCAACAGGGAAAGAGCAGAAAATGTCGCGGCCCAAATCGGGGCGGTAGGCGTCGCAACGGGCGACTTGTCAAGCGACGAGGCCGCTGCGGCTGTGCAAGCCGAAGCGTGCGTTGCGCTGGGCGGGAACATCGAAATCCTGGTGAACAATGCCGGGGGCAGTTCCACAGGCAACACCACGAAGGCGCCGATCGAGATCAGCACCCAGGACTATATCTCGAATTACCATGCAAACGCGCTCGCATCTGTGCGGCTGTGCCAGCTTGTCGTGTCGGACATGACGGCCGCCAGGTTCGGACGGATCATCAACGTTTCCAGTGCCGTGGCCGTCCAGCCCAACAACCTGGGCGCGGACTATTCCAGCGCTAAAGCCGCGCTAAACAATTTCACCGTGAGCCTCGCCGGGGCGCTCAGGGGTGTCGGAATTACCGTCAACACATTGTCGCCGGGCATCATTATGGTGGACGGCTTGCTCAGGTTCGGACGTCAGAAATATGGCAACCCCAACTTGACGATCGACGAAGTGACTAAGCGTTTGGCCGACGACAAGGTCTTCGCCCTTCCCCCGGCCGGCCGGCTTGGAACGCCCCAGGATTTGGCGATCATTGCCTGCACGCTCGCCAGTCCGCTGTCGGGCTTCATCACCGGCGCCAACTATCGCGTGGACGGCGGGCAGGTCCGCGGGCTGAACTGAGCATAGCTTTGCTTTGCAGGAATGAGAGGAAATATCGAGATGGCTGAGAAGAAGTATCGCGTGATCCAGTGGGCCACTGGTACGGTCGGCAAGACAGCGCTCAAATACTTCATCGAGAATCCGGTGATCGAACTGGTCGGCGTCTACGTCACCAATCCAGAAAAGATTGGCAAGGATGCGGGGGAGCTGGTTGACCTTCCCCTAACCGGTGTAGTCGCGACGAATGATGAGGAACAGCTCTTCGCGATGGGGGCCGATTGCGTTCTGTTTGCCGGGCTGGTGCAAGATCTTGACGTCTATTGCCGATTCCTGCGGTCCGGAACGAACGTGATTTCATCGGCGGGTCCGTTCAACCCGACGGATCGCTATCGCGACCAATTCGACAGGATCGAGGAAGCCTGTCGGGAGGGTCGCGCCTCCTACCACGGGTGCGGCATCCACCCGGGGTTTTCCGGCGACCTTCTGCCGCTCACCCTGACACGGCTGATGAGCCGGATCGATCGCATCGAGGTCAGCGAGATCGTCGACAAGCTCAGGAACCCGATGGTTTATATTGAGATGATGGGTTTTGGCCGCGATCCGGACGAACTGCTCGCCAATCCGAGCCGCTCACCCGAAGCGCCCTATGCCTTCCAGGGATCGATGAACATGATAATCGAGGGACTGGGGAAGAAGATGGAAAGGTTGACCACGCGGCTCGAAGTCGCTGCGGCGACCAAGGATATACCCTATCCGAACGGCGTCATTCGGAAAGGAACGGTTGCGGGTCAGCATTACGAATGGACCGCTTGGGTGGATGGCGCGCCGCTGGTGGTCTATCATTTTTACTGGACCATGGGCGACGACGTCGAACCACGGTGGGATAATGGCGACAGCAAATATCGTATAGTGATCAAAGGCGATCCGCCTCTGGAGTGCCATCTGATGGGGAGCAAGGAGGCGGATGGACGTCATCCCTTCCTTGGACTTCAATGGACCGGATTGGTCGGGTGCACCGCCGTGCCGCAGGTCTGCGATGCGGAGCCAGGGGTACTTACCCATCTAGACTTCGGTGTCGTACAGCCGCGCGGCTTGGTTCGGCAGTGATTGCACTGGCCAGGTTTCAGGAGTGGGTGCCTAACTCGGAAATGACTTGGCTTGAGGCGCTTGCCGTCAAGGCGATAGAGAACCAGGCGAACGGCGGCTTCCCGATTTTTGCACCAGAAACCTGCCGGTCAGGAAGCGGCCCAGTCGCAAGCGTTGCAAATAGCTGACCGTCTGGACCTGGGTATCGAAATTTACCTGTGAACGGCAAAGAAGGGGCCACGGCGACCAAGCAGCTTTTCCACCGACAGCCACGGCGCGTCCGTCGAGAGACAGGCGGATCGAGGACGAAAACGGCTAAACTGCTTCAGGATTTTAAAACACGAGCGGTCCGCCAATACCGGAGCGACGACATAAATGGCCTCGCGAACCGCCCGTAAAATAACCGGAGATAGGGTCGGGAGATGCCTTTCAGCTGGCGGCGAACCGCTTTTCTCCCCAACGGACGGTCAGGCCATCGCTGGTAACGCCGACCGTCGTCCGTTCGGCAATGGTCGGAACGAAATGGAACTCGCCTCGCAACTGATCGGGCGAGATCTGAAGAGAGACATAGCCTCTCCGGCTGGTATCCGAATAGCGAAGATCCGGATTGGTTTCGCGCAAGGCTCTGGCGAAATCGGCCGGGGCGACGCTGGGCAGATAGGTCTCGAAGCCGGGCGATGTGACGGCATGACCGGCATATTCGACACCCGCCGCGTGGCCCCCGGTGGAGAGGTTATTGGCCCAGGCATTATGGCTGTCGCCGGACAGAACGATGAGGTTGCTGTCCGCCTCCCGCGCCGCGCGGAGCAGGCGTTCGCGCGCCGCCGGATAGCCGTCCCATGCGTCCATGTTGAAGGGCAGACCGGCTTTCGAGGCCGCGACAATACCCATCATGGCCTTGCGGACTTCCGGGGGGGAGCCGGTGGACGTCCAGCCTGCAACAGCTTCCGGCGCCCGAATGCTGCCCATGACAATCTGTTGCGCCAGAACCTGCCAGCGCGTGCCTGCCTTTACCGACCGTTCAAAGCCCCGGTACAGCCACGCTTCCTGTTCCGCGCCCATCAGCGTGCGATCGGCGGCACTCCAGGGGCCATCCCGGAAATCGGCAAAGGCTTTGGCAATATCGCTTCTCCCTGCCAGCGCCTCTCCCAGCCCCAGCTGCTTGGAACGAGCCGTGATACGCGTTTCAGGGCGAAACAGCGTTGCCAGCGAACCGATCTGGTAGCTGTCATAGCGCTTGTCCGACACCGGCATCCATTCGCGATAGACGCGCTCCGCCACCGCCTTGCGCACGGACCAATCCCCCTCCGTTTCCGGCTGATGATTTTCCGCGCCGCCTTGCCAGCTATCGTTGGCGAATTCATGATCGTCCCACTGCGCCAGCATCGGAAAGCGCTGGTGCAGGCGAAGGAGGTCGGGGTCGAAGCGGTAGGAGGCGTAACGCAGGCGATAGTCGGCCAGCGTCACCATTTCATGATCCGGCTGGACGGTACGGCCGGGCACTTCGATCTTCGGATATTTGCCGGGACCATATTCATAGAGATAGTCGCCGACATGGACCATGAGGTCCAGATCGTCGCGCGCCGCCGCATGGGCATAGGCGTTGAACCAGCCAAAGGGCATGTTGGAGCAGGAGAACAAGCCGATACCGAACCGGGCGGTGTCGCCATCGGGCAAAGTGCGCGTGCGGCCGATGGCGCTCTTCGTGCCGTCGGGCGCGACGAAGCGGTAGAAGAGCCAGCGGTCCGGCGTCAGCCCGTTCACGACGAGCTTGGCACAATGGTCATGTTCAGCGGCGGCGGCAACGGTTCCGCCGCCGAGGATCCGGGTAAAGCTTTCATCCGCCGCAACTTCGCAGGTGAGGCGCACATCGCCATTGCCGACATAGCGCGTCCACAACAGCACCGAGTTCGCGGAAGGCTCCCCGCTGGCGACGCCATGGGTAAAGCCCCGCGCCGTCAGAAGTTGCGCCACGCCGGGCGTCGCCAGCGCGGCCAGCCCGAAGGCACCTGCTTTCAGCAGCAGGCGCCGGTCCATAATGATGGTCATGTCTTGCGTTCCTCGCCTGATTAGAAGCGGCCGGTGAGCTGGACGCCGTAGAAGCGCGGCTCGGCAGGGATGAAGGTCGGATAACCGAAAGCGCCCCCCGTATTGCCCGCGTCGAGCAGATAGCGCTTGTTGAACAGGTTGCGGGCGTAGGCCGCGACCTCGTAACGTCCATCGGCCAGCGAGACACCGCCGCGCACATTGACCAGCGTCACCTTGTCCTGGCTGATGAGTTCGGTATTCGGGATCTCGAAGTAGATCTTGCTGCGATAGGTCACGCTGGGCGTCAGGAACGCCTTGACGCCTTCCGTCACCGGCACGTTCAGGGTAAAGCCTGCCGCTGCCTGCCATTCGGGCTGGAGACGAAATTTCATGCCCGCAAAACGGCCATTGGCGGCCTTTTTGTCGACGCCGCCGTCGATATAGCCGACATTGCCGAACAGGTTGAACCAACTGGTCGGCGTGACCTGTACTTCGGCCTCGACGCCCAGATTGCTGGCGGTGCCGGCGCTGACCGTCCGGGTGACGGTTCCGTCCTGCACGCTCACCTGGAAATTATCATATTTCTGATAATAGACGCCCAACGAGCCGGAGATGATGCCCGCGCGTCCCTTGATGCCGCCTTCATAGTTCCAGACATTCTCGGCCGCGATCGGATTGATGCGAGCGGTCGTCGCACTGGCGGCATCGACGTTCACCGTGGGCGAACGGCGACCCTTGGAGATGGTGGCATAGAGATTGATATTGGGATCGATGCGATACAGCGCATTGAAGCGAGGAAGCGTGGCCTGATAGCTATCTTCCGCCCAGAAATAATTACCGTTTGTGTTGACTTGACTGGGGATCAGCGGACGTCCGGTCAAGACGCTGTTGGGTGCATAGGCGCCAAAGCCGGAACGTCGCTTCTCGATTAGCAAACGCACACCCGCCGTCAGTTCAAGGGCCGGGGTTGGCAACCACGTCGTTTCGCCGAAGACCGACCAGCTCTGATTGATGCCGCGATTGTTGAACCAGCTGAAATAGGGGATGCTGGTCGCGAGGCCGCCGGTCAGGATGCTGGTCGCCTGCGATGCCGTCACCACATTATTGCTGTTAATGCAGCCCAGACCGGCGATACGGCCCGTCGAGCACTGAATGAACGTGCCTTCTTCCGAGGAAAAGGGCACATATTGGTTGCTCTTCTCATAGAAATAATTCCAGCCGAAGGACGCGCGGATCGTGTCGGTGCGATAAGCGAAGCGACCCTCATGGCTAAACTGCCAGCCACGGGCATTCTCGCCAAATTCCAGATACCAGGCGCGCGATCCGTCCGCATCAAACAGTTCGTTGGAATCGAACTGGCGGAAGCCGTTGACCGTAGTAAAGTTCCAGTCATCCGCGAACTTCCAGTTGGCGGTGAAATTCACGTCATAGATATTGCGGGTCAGGCCCAGTTTGTCGCCTTCCAGACGCTGGCTGGCGAGGGGGGAACCGCCCAGCCACACATTACCGTAGGGATTGCCGGGGATCGACGCGGGCGGCAGGCGGAGGTTGGTGAAGGGCGTGCCACTGTTGCGCTGACGGTCATAAGTCAGGACCAGATCGGCCGTGAAGTCCGTGCTGGGCGTGAAGTGCAATGAGGCACGAACGCCCAATTGGTTCTTCGCGTACAGATCCCCTTGCGCCGGGTCGAGATTATGGACGTAACCGTCGCGTTTTTCCCATGAAAAGGCGACGCGCGCCGCCAATATATCCGAACCGGCATTCAGGAATCCGCCCAGTTTGTAGGCGCCATAATTGCCATATCCAGCGCCCATTTCGCCGGAGAGACCGGGCTTGGGCTTGGCGGAGATCATGCTGATCGCGCCGATAGTGGAGGCGGTGCCGAACAGGGTCGCCTGCGGTCCCTTCACCACCTCGATCCGCTCCATGTCGTAAATGCCCTGATAGGCAGAGCGCGAGCGGGAGATGTCGACGCCATTATAATAAAGCGTCACACGCGCGGCCTGCTGAGAGGAGCCGCTGTCGGACGTGATGCCTCGGATCACGATGCCCGGATTATTGGCGCTCTGCTCCTGAATGTTAAGTCCGGGAATATAGTTGGACAGCTCATCGAGGTCGGACACGCCGACCTGTTCCATACGCTCCTTCGTCATGACGCTGATCGTGATTGGCACATCCATGGCGCGCTGCTGGACTTTCTGGGCGGTCACGATAATGTCTCCGCCAGCCCCTTGCCAAACGTCGGAAGATCGCCCCTCCTCCTTGCGGATGACGAAGCCACCGTCCGCATCCGGGATCGCGGTCAGCCCGGTGCCAACGAGCAGGCGCCGCACGGCCTCCTGCACCGTCATGCTGCCGTCGACCGCCGGAGCATGACGACCGGCCACGACATCGGGAGTGAAGAGGATATTGATATCCATCTGGCTGGAAATCGCTTCCAGCGAGGTGGCAAGCGACTGAGCCGGAAGGTGAATGGCGGCGGCGGCGGTACGAGCATTTGCCATGCTGCTGGCGGCACAGGCCGCAAGGCAGATACCGCTGTAAAGCACTGTGCGCTGCATTTTTGCGAACAAATTGGAAGACATGAAACAGACCTCGACACTGCAGGCGCAATCACCGCCCCATCATGCCGACGCCTGGAGTGGATTCTTCCCCACCCCTTTTTTCAATTTTTAGCCTTTGGTTCCCAGCAGCAGTTTATCGGCCCGCGCGGTCACGCGTACAGGCAGGAGGGTCGCGATTGATCGCGCAAAAGCCTGGCTGTCGCCGGTGCGATAGGAACCGCTGATCTGAAGCCCCGCAACGGCCGGCTCCAACAGCATTTCCGTGGAACCATAGCGGTTCATTTCCGCCACTGCGGCGGCCAGCGTGTCACCATGAAAGATCACGCGGCCCGATTGCCAGGCGGCGGCATCGCCAAGGTCTGGCCGATCGAGGTGCGCCCTCTCCCCGTTTGCAATGAGGCGCTCGCCCGCTTCCAGCTGCGTGGGAGCGACCTGCGGCGACAGCACGGTCGCCTTGCCATCGAACAGAGTGATTGAAACCTGGGTCGCATCGCACCGGATATTCAGGGCGCTCACGTTCGCCGAAATATCATGTCCTCCCGCTTCCACCACGAAGGGCAGGTTCGACCGCACGATGGCGAAATAGGCCTGCCCCCGGCGAAGCTCCATGTGGCGCTGACTCTCACTGACATGCGCTCGTACCTCGCTGTCGGTGTCGAGGATCAGACGGCTTCCATCCGGTAGTCGAATCCGGCGCTGCTCGCCAATCGCGGTGCGATAGACGGTCGCCTGCGCCGATTGCCACGCGGCAAAACCGCCCAGCGCTACGCACCCGCCCAGCGCGCCAAGCAGAACGGTGCGGCGGTTGATCTGCTTCTCGGCCGCGGTGGCCACCTCCAGATCCACATGACGCAAGCCGCCGGCCATGTCCCAGACCTCAGTCAGCTGGTCGAAGGCGGCTGCATGTTCGGGATCGGCCCGCCATGACTGGAAAGCTTCAAGATCGGCTGCTCCGTGTTTGCCATGCAATCGGGCCAGCCACGCGGCTGCCTCCGCCTCGGCTTTTTGCTGCGATGGAGAAGCCTTCATTACATCCTCACCAGCCTTTCGCCCATTGGGCGAGGAACAAGGCCGCCTTTGCAACATGTTTTTCGACGGCGCTTTCGCTGATTGCAAGACGCTTTGCAATCTCGTGATATTTCAAACCTTCAAGACGGTGCAACAAAAAGACCTCGCGAGTACGCGGCGTCAACTTGGCCACTCCCTCACGGACACGATCCAGTCGCTGCCGTATAACCAGGTCCTCGTCAGCAAGCGGGGTGGTATCCGCCAGCATCGCCACCACCTCTTCATAATGGCTGTCGGTCGGTCGTCGGCGATTATAACGATAGGCGTCCATGGCATCGTTGGCGGCCGCCCGCACGAGGAATGCCTCCGGATTATGCACCGTCTTTCGGGCCTGATAGCTTTGAAATTTCAGGAAGGCCGACTGGAGGTGATCATCCACATCCTGGGCAGCGACAGTCCTGCCAACCTGCCGCCGCAGCCGCTTCCACATAGATCCATCCGGCATCCAGTTCGCCACTCGCCGTCCCCCGCTGCGTTGCTGTCGCGGCGCAGGCTACTAGGCATCTATTGCTTCAGTTGTACGACAGCAGAGGCAGAGGCGGCTGAAGCGGTGCCCGATCATATGTGCAGGATCATGGAGGAGCTGACCGTGAGCGAGGGGAGGATTTATCTCTGCAAGGTACCGGACGAGATGTTCGACTTTCTGGGCCACACATTGGGTCGAATGTACGCTCTGAGGAGAGAGTGAACTGTCTGCTCTTGGCAATAGAATGTCGCCTCTCAGCGGCAATGATGGATCGACCCAAGCCGAGACATGTTCTGGGCGCTATAGCCATTTCAGGTCGAAAATCATCGTCCAAATGGTCTGCCAGACTCGAACTTGTACTGAATTGCAGTGAAAACTTTCCCCGCGGGATCTCCTTGAGCTGTACATGTAGGAAGTGAGCAAATTGTTCAAATAAAATCAATGAAATAAGGTAAATTTATAAGTCCCGTAGGCACATTACTTCCTCTCAGCTACGTCCGACCGGTTGCCTCCGCCAGAGGCGCCTTCGGGTGGACCATGAGATCCACTGGGGTGGATGTTGCCTCACCACCCCAGCATCCAGCAGCGTGTCCTTTCCTTTACAAAACGCCTGCCAAACCGAAATCCCGGCCGCCTCCTGCCAAAAAACATTCGGCAAGTATCGGGCCGAGATCCGTTCCGTTCTACCTAGTAGCGATAGCCCAGCGACACGCCATATGTACGCGGCGGCAGCCAGGTCGCGCCGATGACGCGGCCCGTTGAAATGGCAAAAGTTGAACTGGCGCGCAGCGTATCGGCTATATTCTTGATCCACAACGAAGCGGTGACATTCTCTTTAGCGGAGGTCCATCGCAGCGCCGCATCGAACAGGGTAAAGGCTTTTGCGCCTTCGCTTAGACGGTTGAATTCGGTGAAATAGACGGTGCTCTTGCCCGACATATCGCCGGTCAGGGTCAGCGTGCCCGAACCGCTATCGTCCATCACATCTATTTCGCCATGGAGGTTGTACGACCATTTGGGCGAGTTGCGGGTCCGGTTCCCGGCCAATTGGATCTGGCAACCGCCGACGTTCGCGCTGCCGTCCAGACAGGGTGCGCCATAGGCCGTCGGGTCGGGATTGGTGACCGGGTTGTAGGCCGGCTGCCCAGGCTGTGCGACGTTGCGCGGATCCAACGGATCGAGCGTCAGGAAATCCTTATATTTGCTGTCGGTATAGGAGACGCCGCCCGAGAGGCGAACGCGGCGCATCGGCCGCAGCATCCATTCGATCTCGACGCCCTTGGCCTCCGTTCGCGCTGCATTTTCGAAGATCGTCGTGTAACCGGTGGGACCGCCGCCGATCGTCTTGTTGATCTGCAAATCCTTGAGCTTGTACCAATAGCCCGCAACGTTGAAGGTCAGCACGCGGTCGAACAATTCCAGCTTCGCGCCGACTTCGTGGTTTTTCATCTTTTCCGGCTTCACGATGGTCGAACTGCCCGCCGCATTTTCGCCTGACCCCGCCTTGAACCCTTCGGAATAGGTGTAATAAAGCAGGGTGTTGCCATTAGGCTGCCAGTTCAGGCCGATTTCGGGTGTGAAATCCTTGAACGTCTTTTCCCGATAGGTCCCGCCTTGCGTATAGGGCGCATCGGTATAGGCCAGGACGGACCCCGTGGCCGGATTGGCGTTGGCGGTCATGACGACCGACATATTGGCCGTCGACACTTTCTCATGGCTGAAGCGGCCGCCCAGTTTCAGGGTCAGGTTATTGAGGCCGATCGCCTTTTCCAGATCGAAATTGAGCTGGCCGAAGGCGGCCCATGCTTCCGTATTCAACCGCGAACGCAGGCAGACGCGATTGGGCGCAACGCCATCGGCAAAGCCGCACAGATAATCGGCATAGGCCAGGTCGATCGATCCCGGTGCTGCGGGCGTGCCGTCGATGATGGTGGGCCGCGTGGCAAGGAAGCCGATATTGCTCGCCATGCCGTATGAGGATGTCAGTCCGACCTGATCGCGCGGGCGCTGATGCTCGCCGAAATAATAAAGGCCGACGACGCCGTTGACGATGTCGCTGTCATATTTGACCTGGAATTCATTGCTCCATTGTTTGGCATTGATGGTGCGCGTCTGAACGGTGGTAGCCGTCGGCAACTGGTTCACCACCGCCGAAATATCCAGATCCTGAATTAGCTGCGTCTTGAAATCGCGATAATTGGCGATGTTGGTGATGGAAAAGGCATCGTTCAATTCCCAGTTGAAAGTCGCAGTGTAGGACTGGCTCTTGGTGTTGACCGATGGCGGCTCGTCGCTGCCCAGATCGCGCGGGTTGGTGGCGATCCCGGCTGGGCCGAGCGGGGCCAGGCGGGCGACGCCGGGAAAGGCGTCTCCATAATAATGCACCGCGCCGCTATTGTCGCGCTGGCGGAAATATTCAGCCGACAACAACAGGTCCGCTTTCTCCGAAAACAGGATATGCGCCTGCCCGCGCACCATCTTGCGGTTGAGGTCGTCAACGTCCCAGCCGTTGAAGGGGTCGCGGCCATAGCCATCGCGCAGTTCGCTCTTGGCCGCGACGCGCAGGCGCAGCCAGTCAGCGATCGGGCCGGATATGGCGGCTTCGGTGGTCAGCGCTTCATAATTGCCGTAACTCGCGCGCACATAACCAGTAAGAGCATCGGTCGGCTTGGCGGTGATGATGTTGATAGAGCCGCCAACGGCGTTGCGGCCGTAAAGACTGCCTTGCGGCCCGCGCAGCACTTCCACGCGCTCGACATCGAACAGCGACGTCAGTTGCGCTTCGGCCCGCGCGACATAGGCGCCATCAACATGCAGCGCCACGCCGGTACTGCTGCCGGTGGTTGATGTATTGGCACCCACGCCGCGAATGAAGATCTTGGCCTGGTTGAAATCATTGCCGAACGTAACCGCCGGCACCAGTTGCTGCATATCCTGTAGATTGTTGATCCCGGCATTGGCCAGGGCTTCACCACCGATGGCGGAAACCGCCACGCTGACATCCTGAAGCGATTGCGCCCGCTTCTGCGCCGTCACGATGATTTCGTCGAACCCGTTATTATTGGTCGCTGCATTATTATCTTGTGCGAAGACCTGCTGCGTAACCGCAAGAGCAATGACGGATGCGGAAAAGGTTACACGCTTGCGCAATGTAGGCATCATCTCTCTCCCCCTGTTTTATCGCCGGCGCGGGCCGGCGTCTCCCTTCTACATAAGACGACGCGCCGTAACCATTAAAAGTTCGCCAGGGATACAAATTGAGGTTGGACTTGTGACGGAATCGCAACAGCCTTCCCCCACCGGACGGAGTGGCTGACGTCTTTCGGGACACCATGGCCAAACGCAAATCTAAGCTCGCGTTACCAAGTTCTATAGGTTGTGAGGGTTGCGGAATGCCCTCGTTTGCCTGCCATTCTATTGTCACCCAGCACAGGCTGGGGTCGCCACGCGTTTGGCGCGTCACGGCCGTAAATCTTAGTCTGCGCTGGGTTTCCATGCCGAGCATCATTCGGCCAAATCAATGGACTGGCCGGCGAGAGCGCAGATGTCTTTCTTCGGAATCATCGCCCTGCGCAGCCTCACATCGCCGCCGCTGTTGACCTTCGGCTTCTACTCTTCGGTGATGCAGGCCTGTATCGGTTTCGTCTATATCTATTCCTCTCTGCTGCACGCCAATCTGGGTGGCTATCTCCACCGGTTCGGCCGCTTCATGGCGACGACGTATCATGAAGATTACAGTATCGAGGCCCTCGCGGTCGACAAGAATTTTGCCATCTATTCCCTTTCCACGACCGATTGTTCAGCATTCATGAACTGCCTGACGGCATCTGGCCGACCGGCTGTAACTTGCCGGAAAGGTGTCGCAGGGCTTTAGGGTGCAGTTCTCTTCCGCCTTTCACTATAAAGCCGAAGCGCCGAGCGATGGATGGAAAGCCCATACAGCAAGTAGCTGACCGTCAGCACTTAGGAACGACAAATTAGCAGCTAAATGCCGTACATGGATCGTGCATGACCGTTTTCTTCGGTACTGGCGTGATCCAATCCGCCGTCATTCGGTTTGTTTTGTTGCGAACCAAATATGGTGGACATCATCGTTACTGCCGATGAAGGCGGGTATTTCCAGTGTTTCAACAACGAACCCAACTGCTTCCAGCCTGCGATCGAAATCAGCCGCCGGATAAGCGGACCAGATTGCCAATATGCCTCCACACCGAAGAGCCGTATGGGCAGAGCGTAGCCCCCAACCGGAATAAAGCCGTTCATTCTCCAGCTGGATCAGCCCATCCGGCCCATTATCCACGTCAAGAAGGATGGCATCGAAGCGATCCTTTGAGTTTGCAATTACATCATGCACGTCATCGATTTCTATGATGACGCGAGGATCTGCGAGATGATCGCGGAAGATGTGCGCTAATGGACCCTTCGCCCAGGTCAGTATCTTGGGCACCAGTTCCACGACCGTGATGGATGACCGAGGTGACCATGCCGCCAGCGCCGCGCCCAGGGTGAAGCCCATTCCCAGCCCCCCGATCAGCACGTCGCCGTCTCGGTTGGAAAGGCGTTCGCATGTTAGCTTCGCCAAGGCTTCTTCTGAAACATGGTCGCAACTGCCCATGAGTTCTTCAAAACCGAATTCGATCGAGAAATTGCCGCCATATTGCAACAGGCGCAATTGTCCGCCGCCGGGAATATCTGCGGTGTCGATCAACACGCCAGAAGCAGCGATGTCTGCCTGACTTGGATCGGTGGAAAAGGATGGACCTGGATTGGCGCGCTCTACCTGCCTATCGGCATTGTATATCTGGTCCAGAAATGTTCCTTAATTGTCGGTCGATAATGCCGGGCGTCATTATAGGAGAATAGTCACCTGCCTCATTTGCGGGCTTTGCGAGCCGCATAACGGGCGTCACGCGCGGCCTTGCGTTCGGCATCGGTGAGCGCAACAGTCTTGGGGGCCGCCTCGGCTACCGCAGTTGTATGCTGCAGGGTCTCTGCGCGCTTGGCCAGCTTTGCGGCTTCCCGGTCACGAAGGGTGGCTTCCCGTCTTTCCCGAGCAGCCGTTTCCTTAGCGAGGCGGTTTGCCTGGCGCTTCGCCTGCTCGGCTTGATCGATTGGAGGCTTGTCGCGCAGTTGGTCCAGCGCTTTCTGCTTGGCGTCGCGGGCCGCAGTCGTTCTGTCCTGAAAGCCCGGCGCTTTATATCCTCGCATGAATGTCTTCTAACCCTTCTGTCTGGGGTGCCTCCATCGATATGGTGAAAAGGCGACCCATAAATGCTGCGTAAAATAGCCCGTCGCTCCGGCTAGGCCGAATGAGCACATGCGGGTCACTCCCGTTCCTGTTTCAGGAATTGCACCGCTCATAGCGTTTGTGCGTTCAAACCGCCACCCTACTTAAACTGGATACCGTCGATGCTCATCATCAAAGCAAAGGCCGCATTTCAAAATCCGAAGCCTTCCTTGATTGTTGCGAGCAAAGGGATCGGTGCGAAGCGGCCGATGATGTCGGACGATAAGCGGATGATGTATCGCAACCAGACAGCTAATCTTACTGTGTCATAGATATGACGTTTGTTTGTGCACAACAGGGACATCGCATCAATCGGCGTGCGAGCGCGACGGTGGCCTCTCCCGCGCCTATCGCGCGTCCCCCCATCATTCGAGTGCGATCATCCTCAAACGCAACATGCTGGCGGCCAGTCTGGACCCAACGCCCTATTTGTCGCGTAAAGCCTTTGCGGGATTGGTGCAGGACTATCTGGTGATGGGAAATGCCTATGTGCAGGCGATCTCCAACCGGCTTGGCGGGGTGATGCGGCTTGACCATGTCCTGGCCAAATATATGCGGCGCGGCGTCGAGCCGGGCCGTTTCTGGTGGGTGCCGGGGTTCCAGAATGAAAGCGAATTTGACCGGGGCACGGTCCATCATCTGATGGCCCCGGACGTCAATCAGGAAATCTATGGTCTGCCCGAATATCTCTCAGCGCTGCAATCCGCGCTGCTCAATGAGAACGCCACCCTGTTCCGCCGCCGCTATTTCGAGAATGGGAGCCATGCCGGCTACATCCTCTATGCCACCGGCGAGTTTGCCGACGGCGACGTGGACGGGATGCGCAATGCGCTGAGAAAGTCCAAGGGGCCAGGGAATTTCCGTAACCTGTTCGTCCATTCGCCTAACGGCAAGGAAAATGGCATCAAGTTGTTGCCGATCGCCCAGGTGGGCGCGAATGACGAATTTCTGGGGATCAAGAATACCACGCGCGATGATGTGTTGGCCGCGCATAGAGTGCCGCCGCAGTTGTTGGGCATCGTCCCAGCCAATACGGGCGGCTTTGGCGATGTGACCAAGGCCACGGACGCTTTCTTCGAACTGGAGATCGGCCCGTTGCAGTCCGTCTTCCTCGAACTCAACGAGGCGCTGGGGTTCGAGGTGGTGCGCTTTGCCGAGCGGGTGAAGGCGGCGGCTTAGGCCGCCGCTTCGAACTTCATCCGCAGGCCCAGGGCGGGCAGCACCTTTAGCATCGTTTCCAGGGTCGGATTTCCGTCAACGCTCAGTGCGCGATAGAGAGCCTGGCGCTTGATGCCCGTTTCCTTCGCCAATTCCGTCATGCCGCGTGCGCGGGCCACGATGCCGATGGCGGCAGCGATCGTATGAACATCGCCGGACGCAAGGGCGTCGGCCAGTAGTGCGGCCTGATCCTCTGGCTCTGAGATATGTTCTGTCGCATCGGAGCGGGTCAGTTCGATAGTCATCTCCATTTCCTCCAATTGGTACAATCAACGCTAGGGCGGTTTAGGGTATCTGGGCCGCTGAACCATTCGGCAAAGGCGGGAGTCTGCATCGTTTCTATGTCGTCACTTATATGTGACGATGGGCGATGTATCAACATTTAAGTGACATATGGTGCGAAGGGCTGGCCCGACGCGCGGTTGACCAGGGCGAACCGGACCATCGGTGGGACGGCGGGGCTGCGCCCCCATTTCGCGCGCTTATTCCCCCGCCTCGCCCGCGCTCTTTTTATGTCGGTTTTGATGCAGTGGCGGCTATCGCCGCGAGACGGCCTAAGTCCTAGGCCGAAGTCGGCTCGAATGCTGAGCTACGCTGATGCATTTTGATGCAGCTACAGCGCCGCTTGCGCGACCGTCGTGAAATGCCCTCGTTATCACCTGGGCTCCCCCTGGGAAGCCCCCGGAGACGCGCAAGCGGCTGCATCGTCCTCGTCACATGTCATCATCGCGGCGGTGGCGAGGATACCGCTTTCCGCCTGCCTCCTTTTCGCTGGATTGATGCATGCGAGGATGAGCTACTGATCTGCCCCCTGCGGAGTGGCCCAGAGACCATGATAGCTGGACCACGGTCTGTTAAGGGCGCTTAACGGCATCGCGAGTGGCCTGTTGACGACTTAAGCGATCTGGCTAGGGTAGTTGGCATCGATCTAACGGGTTGGTTAGGGCACCGGACCAGCTTTGCATCTATATGGCGGGCGCTGCCGATTTATGGGCCAGTTCCTCATGCCGCATATCGACAGACGAAGCCTTCTGGCTGGAAGCCTCAGCGCGCCTTTTATCGCAATCTCCTCGGCCGAGGCGGCCAAGCCTGGCGACATTTCGCATTGGCAACTGCGTCCGACCATATATTCCGACACTGACCGATGGTCGATGTCCGAACGGATGAAGCACCATGCTGTGCCGGGTGTCGCCATAGGGGTGATCCGTCAGGGGCGTGTAGATTCCATTGAGGGCTTTGGTACCCGGATTGCCGGAAAAAAGGCGCCGATAGGCCCGAACACGCTCTTCTCTGTAGGTTCAATCAGCAAGGTCGCGACGGCGCTACTATGCCTCAGGCTGGTTTCGCGCGGCATTCTCGATCTCGATACCGACGTGAATCGATGGTTGAAGCGATGGCGCGTTCCTGCCGGCCCGCCGGGGGATCTGGGGGCCGTGACGCTGCGGATGCTCCTGTCTCATACCAGCGGCTTCAATGTCCATGGTTTTGAGGACTATCTGCCCGGCGCCGCCCTGCCGACCCTCGTCCAGACATTGCGCGGAGACAGCCCGGCGATGAACAGGCCACTTGTGAGGACGGACACTGCAGGTACCCGATCACGCTATTCCGGCGGTGGTTACATGATCGTGCAGGCCGTGATCGAGGATGTCACCGGTGATCCCTTCGCTACGGTCGCGCAGCGGGAGATTTTCGGCCCGCTCGACATGAGGCGTAGCCAATTCGCAGCATCTCCCGCCGACGATATTGTCAATATTGCCCATGCCCATGACGGAAAGGGGCAGCCAGCCGCACTGCCGCGGGGTTGGCAGAGCTTCCCGGAACTCGCCGCGTCGGGACTTTGGACAACCGCTGAAGATCTTGCACGCATGGTCATCGCCATTGGCGCAAGTTATCGTCGATCTGACGGGTTTTTGCCGCAGGACCTGTCTACCGAAATGATGACGACTGTAACCCCAGGCTTCAATGGCTTGGGCTTTCGCCTTGCAGGCGAAGGCGCGGCCCGGATATTCCATCATGCCGGGGCAAATGACAGCTACAAAGCTTATATAGAGGGCAATCTGGCGGAGGGCGATGGCTTGGTCATATTGACCAACGGCACCCACGGTGACGTTCTGGGCGACGAGATCCGCAACGCCGTTTCCGATGCGCTGAATTGGCCCGGCGACTGGTCCGTCAGAGTCAATCCCGTCCCGGAAACGGCCTGGATTGACGATTATGTCGGCCAGTATCGTCGCCGGGACGGCCAGGCTCCTTCTGTCACCGGCTTTCTTGATACGGGCTTCAGCCCCGAAACGCTGGAGGTACTCCGCTCCGGCAAGAAACTCGAGCTTCTGGCAAGAGGCCGAAACCGAAGCCTGGTCCCCGTCGACACATCAACTTATGCGATGCCCGATGCATATGTTCCGGCAGCCACATTGTTGTTCAGGTTCGATCGCAGCGCCGATCGCCGCGTCAAGGCCTTGAGAGTGAAAGCGGGCAATGACACGATGTTTTTCGACAGGATTTAGGGCCGCTTTGTCACTTGAGGCAGCTTGCACGAAGGCTCCAATTATCTAACGACCGTGGGTGTCCAGAAAAATCATTCAGTCGGGCATAGACTGTAACAGTCCGCCACAAAGCGGACGCGAGGGTTCCCCACCGTGGCCTTATCCCCCACTTCGTACATCAACAGATGATATCGGCTTCGATTTGCTCCTCGCTATGGTTACAGGCGCCTGCCTCAGCCCTGCACGGCTGGTGAGACTTCGTACCCAATGGCCCAGAGAAATGCCGCCATCTCGCGTGCTATCGCGGTCACGGCGACGGCCTTTCGCTTTCCGGCCGCCATAAGCTTTCGATAGCGAGCGCATAGCCTGACTTGCGCCTTCCAGGCGATCTCACGCACAGGGATCGGGAGATCTTCCAAACGGACTTGAAGCGTGTGGCTCACTCTGGCCGGAAAGCGATAGATCCACGCGCCCTCGATCAGCACCCGGCGTGCCCGCATGTTGCCGGCCTTAGTGATACCACCGCGTCTCACCCGTTCCCCCGTCGAACTCTCTGAGGGCACGAGTCCCAGATACGCAAGGCCGTGGCGGCGGGCGCGTTGGTCTGCGCCGATATGGGTGACAGAGGAGTCATGATCGTGGCGATTTTTCATTCGCTCCTCCCTCTTGTTTTTCAGGCTTTTCTAAGCGGCTCCACGATCGCCGCTATGTCACGATGTCCTTCGCCTGCCACGTCCGCCTCCATGAAACGTTGCCGCGCGGCCTGGGCTATGGCGGAGGTAATACCGACGTCGGCAAGCGCCTGCGCGGCATAGCCCAAATCTTTGGCCATCAACGGCACGAGGAAATGAGGCGCATAGTCGCGGTCGAGCATCCGGCGGCCAACGCCCTTCACCATCGGGCTGGCGGGCGCGCCGTCGAAGAGGACGGCCATGGCCTGCTCCACGTTGAGGCCATGTTTTTCGAACAGGGCAATGACTTCGGCCAGGCTGGCCGCCTGTACGCCGCACAGGAAGTTGTTGGCGAGCTTGACCGTCGCTGCGCTGCCGATCGGACCGAGATGGACGAGTGCGTTGCCCATGGCGTCGAAGGCCGGGCGGGCGGCCTCGATCACGTTGGCCTCGCCACCGACGAGGAATCGGAGCATACCCTGCGCCGCCTGATCGCGGCTGCCGGTAACCGGGGCTTCGATGAAGCGCACGCCATGCGTGACGGCTTCACGCGCGAGTTCGAACACCCAGTCATTGGTCAGCGTACTGGATTCGATCGCGATCGCGCCCTGCTCCATGGCAGCGAGCGCACCATTATCGCCGGTCCAGATTTCCCGCGACACATTGTCGTCGGCCAGCATGGCGACGACGATTGCCGCATCGATCGCCGCCTCGGCCGGCGTCTCCGTAATCCGCGCACCGGCTTCGCCCAATGCCTCGGCCTTTTCGCGGCTGCGGTTCCACACCGCCACGTCGAACCCGGCAGCGAGCAATTGGCGTGCCATGCCGCCGCCCATCAGGCCTAGCCCCAAAACGGCTACTTTCATGTTCGTCATCCGATCACCTTGAAGCGAGAGAGAGCGGCCTCGTCGATTTCGAGGCCCAGACCGGGGAGGTTGTCGTCCAGGTCGATATGGCCGTCCACCGCCTGTGGCTCGCCCTTGAAGATATACCAGAAGAGTTCGTTGCCGACCTCCACATCGACCATCGGGAAATATTCCGCGATGGCCGAGTTCAAGCTGGCCATCACGACATGATAATTGTGCATCTGCCCGGCATGGGGGACGACGGGGATTGAGTAGGCTTCGGCCAGTGCCTGGATCTTACGGGCGGCGGTGATGCCGCCGACTCGGTTGGTGTCGAACTGGAAATAGTCCAGCGCCTTGGCCTCGATCATCTGGCGGAAGCCGTAGCTGGTGAACTCGTGCTCGCCCGCGGCGATCGGCGTGGTGCCAAAGCGGCGCAGTTCATGATAACCGTTGATGTCGTCGGGAATGATCGCTTCTTCCAGCCAGCGCAGGTTGAAGGGTTCGATGAGGCGCATCATCCGTTTCGCATAGTCAAGGCTCCAGCCCATATAGGCGTCGGCCATGATGTCGATCTCGTTACCCACGGTTTCGCGCACCGTGCGGATCAGTTCGACGTTGCGCGCCATGCCCGCCGCGCCGTCGATCGGTCCCCAGCCGAAGCGCAGCTTCATCGCTTTGTAGCCCTGCGCCTTGTAGGCAGCGGCTTCCCGCGCCAGTTCGTCCAGCGGAATCGAATAGAGACGGCTGGCATAGACCGGGATCTTCGCCTTTGTCCGACCACCCAGCAGACGGAAGACCGGCTGTTTCGCGGCCTTGCCCATCAAGTCCCAGATCGCGATGTCGAGCGCGGAAATGGCGACCAGCGCCACGCCCTTGCGCCCGAACGCCATGGTCTTGCGATACATATGCTGCCACAGAAATTCGCTGTCCCACGGGTTCTGGCCTATCAGCAGCGGGGCAAGATAGTGGTCGATCAACTGCTTCGTCACCAGCGGCGCGAGCGCGGCATTGCCGATGCCGACCAGCCCTTCATCGGTGAATATCTCCACGATCAGCCAGCCGTGGAAGGTGAAGGTGCCCATCGTCTCCGGCGACAGGAGAGGCGACACCAGGTCCATCGGATTGGTGCAGAAATGCGGTGGCAGCGGCACGGTCTCGCCTTCCCATTGGACGACGCGGGTGCGGATTTCGGTGATTTTCAAGGAACGGCCTTTCGAGTGAAGGTGAGACGTGAAACGCGGGGGATGGACAAGCAGATCAGCGCGAAGGCGATTAGGTGCAGGGTTGCAGCCACGGTCAGGACAGGGGTGTAGCCAAGTCCGGCGTCGAGCGCCCAACCAGCCGCCTGCCCCATGACGATGCCACCGAAGGCGCCGCCCAGACCGACGAGGCCAGCGAGGCGGCCGAGCGCGCTGCGCGGGGCGAGGTCGGTCGGCAGGATCATGACCAGCGTCGACCAGCTTTGCTGCCCGAAGAAGGCGAGGCTGAAAATTGCGATGATCGCCGCGACAGATGCGGTCGATGGCGCGAGCATAACCCAGGGCATACAGGCGGCGCTGAGGCCCAGGGCGATCTTGCGCGCGGCGTCGACCGACCGACCGACCGGACGAGAGGAGGCGGCTGGAGAGCCAGCCACCGCACAGGCTGCCCACGCCGGAGGCGGCATAGGGAATCCAGCCGATGGTCGCGGCCTGTTTCAGAGCGAAGCCGTGCGCTTCGAACAGATATTTGGGCAGCCAGAAGAGGTAGAAATACCAGGCGCCGTCGCTCAGGAATTTGGCGGCGACCAGGCCACGCACTTCGCGGCGCGCCAACAGCATCGCGATGGTCGGGGCCGGGCCATCGGCTCCGCGCGTGTCGGTGTCGGGAGCCGGTGGCGTGTGATAGCTTGCGAACCACCAGAGCGCCCAGGCAAGCCCAAAGCCACCGGTGACAAAGAAGACCCAGCGCCAGCTCGACAGGCCGAACCAGTCGCCATAGGCCAATATGCCCGCGATCAGCGGTGGGGCGATGATCGCGCCGATTGCGGTCCCGGCATTGACGAGACCCATGGCGGCGGCGCGGCGCTGCGCCGGGAACTATTCGGCGATGGCGCGGGTCGCGGCCGGAAAGCCCCCCCCTTCGCCCACGCCCAGCAGCAACCGGCTCACCACCAGCGCCGCTATGCCGCCGGCGAGTCCGTGGCTGGCGCAGGCGAGCGACCAGAAGATCATGATCGCCAGAAAGCCTCGCCGTGAAGCGTCCCGGGTTTTCCGGAGGCTCCGAACTGTGAGAAGGAGCATCCGGTATGAGCAAGATGGGAAACAGATTTTCGCCTGAGGTCCGTGATCGAGCGGTGCGAATGGTTGGCGAGCACCGTGCGGATTACGGCTCGGAATGGGAGGCGATGAGTTCGATTGCCTCGAAGATCGGCTGCACGGCCGAGACGCTGCGCCGCTGGTGCCGCACGGAGGCAGGCCGACGGGCGGCACCAGCGGCGCAGGGTGTTGATGATAAGGCCCGGCTCAAGCTGCTGGAGCGCGAGGTCAAGGAGCTCCGTCGAGCCAACGAGATCCTTCGCAAGGCGTCGGCATATTTTGCGATGGCGGAGCTCGACCGCCGCGAGAGATGATGATGTCGTTCATCGACGTCCATCGCGAGGACCTGGGTATCGAGCCGATCTGCCGCGAACTGGCGATCGCCCCGTCCTCCTATCACGAACACGCGGCCCGTCTTGCCGATCCGGCGAAGCGTTCCGCCCGTGCGCGCCGGGATGACGACATGTGCGAGCAGATCCGGCGCGTTCACGAGGCCAGCTTCGGACTCTACGGCTCGCGCAAGGTCTGGCATCAGTTGCGGCGCGAGGGCCTTGATGTCGCCAAGTGCACGGTCGAGCGACTGATGCGTAGCATGCGGCTGGCCGGTATTCGTCGAGGGAAGAAGACGACCACGACCGTCAGCAATCCCAAGGCGCCATGCCCGCTCGACAAGGTGAACCGGGAGTTTCGTGTGGACCGGCCGAACGCCCTGTGGGTAGTCGATTTCACCTATGTCCACACCTGGGCAGGGTTCGTTTACGTGGCCTTCGTGATCGATGCCTATGCGCGGCGCATCGTGGGCTGGAAGGTCAGTACTTCAGCCACGGCCGGGTTCGTTCTGGATGCCCTTGAGCAGGCGATCCATGCGCGCAGACCCGGCCCGGATGACGGCTTGATCCACCACAGCGACAGGGGCGTGCAATACCTCGCCATGAACTACACCCAGCGCCTGGCGGAGGCCAACCTCGTGCCCTCGGTCGGCAGCGTCGGCGACAGTTACGACAATGCTTTGGCCGAGACGATCAATGGCCTTTACAAGGCCGAGGTCATCTGGCGCCAGCGGTCCTGGCCAAGCGCATCGGCGGTGGAAATGGCGACGCTGAGCTGGGTCGACTGGTACAACAACCATCGCCTTTTCGGCCCGCTCGGCTACATCCCACCCGCCGAGGCCGAAGCTAACTACTATGCGGCCATTGAGACCCTCGATATGGCTGCCTGAGTCAAACTGCACAGCCTCCAGAAAACCCGGGACGCTTCACCGCGTGCCGATCCGATCGAGCAGCCAGCCGCCACCCAGATACATGAGGCCGTAGGTGGCGAGGAAGGCGGAATCGAGGAAGGCCTTGGTCTGGTTGCCGATCGGGATATCAGCCTCGATATATTTGATCGCCCAGGGCAGGGTCTGGCGATCGAGATAGCTGATGGCGATGGCGACGGTAATCATCACCGCAATCGCCCAGCGTCCCCGGAGAGCCGTCGCCCGCGCCTGTGTCATGGCCTCCACCTTTTGCCCTTACTGGCCGTCGAGGACGATCAGGGCGACGCCCTGACGCGGCACGCGCAGGTCAATGCTGACGGCATCGCGCTGGCCTTTCGCGACAGGCAGCGTTTCCGCCTGCATGACTGATGCGGCCTCCAGTTGCTTATACTGGTCCTGATTGGGCGACTGGGGCGATCCCATCTTTTTCCAGGCGCTAAAGGCGTTGGCATGATCGCCATCGACGCGCCACAGCGTTGCCTGCACGGGCTTGCCCCTGATCCCGTTCAGGCTGAGCCTGATCTGGGCGTCCGGCCCGGCGACATCGTCGTCATGATAGTGCCAGATGAGCAACGCGATCTTGCCGTCGGCGGTGCGGGTGGCGATGGAGCCGATGTCGGCATCCCCCTGCACGCCATTCTTCATCAGCCTGTCCAGCGGCACCTGTGCGTTGTTGTTGGTGGCCAGCTTCGTTTCGCCCAGTTGCGCGAACAGGCGGAAGACGTTCAGCACTGGCAGGTCGACGCCGTTGGTCGAGAGCTGGCGATAGCCCGCGAACCAAGGCTGATCCTCGAACTCGAAGGACCAGGATACAACCCCTTCCAGATTGACCTTTCGCTTTTCGGCCAGTTCCCAGATGCGCGCGAAGCTGGCGGCGGTGTAGCTGGAATACATGGTGCCGTTGCGATAGGCGTTGGCCGGTCCTGGACAGGCGGCGCAGCCTTCGGGATCGCTTTCGCCGATGACGATCGGCTTGCTGGCGAGCGAGGGGATCGACAGTATCTTCGTAAAGCCGCCATCGGTTTCACGCAGATGGGTGGCGATGCCCATACGGACATGGCCATCGATGAAGATCGGCTTGCCCTTGGCGTGAAAGGACAGGAAGTCGGTCGGCGTTCCGGTCTGGCCTGTCACATAGTTTTTGCCTGACGACACATGTTTCAGGAAGCCATCCATGAAGGTGCCACCGGGGCCGGCGACATCGGGACCACCGACACGCGCGGTGGGCAGCGCCTCGCGCACCGCAGCGATGGCATAATCGTGCAGCTTGTAGAATTCTTCGGGACTTGCGCTCCAATAGAAGGGCGAGTTCGGCTCGTTCCAGACCTCGAAATACCATTTCTCGACCTCGGCTCGGCCATAGCGTTCGATATTGTGGAGCGTCCATTGATGGATCAGTTCCGCCCATTTCTCATAATCCTTGGGCGGATAGGTCCAGCCTGTGGCGATCAGGTTATAGGCGAAGCCGGGACGCCAGCTATGGCGGTAGGGAGTGCCCGTCGGGGCGTTCGCCATCGCTTCGGGGGTGAAGCCGATCTGGAGATAGGGGCGGATGCCCTCTGCCAGATAGGCGTCGATGATGCCGTCGACGATGGCCCAGTTATAGACGGGTTTGCCGTCCCGGGTTTCGGTATAGGCGTTGGTGCTACCCCATTTGAAGGCGGCGGTGCCGTCCCCGCTGCTGAGCAGATTATGCGCGCGGAAATAGACCTGACCCTTCTTCAATTCGCCCAGTTCGACGAGCAATTTGCGACCGTCCTTCATGGTCGCATAATTGGGTTCGTCCGCGCCGAAGAAGCGCCAGACCGGCGGCAGCTTGCCGGCCGACTTGCCCGCGTCCACGCTGATCGCGACCTGTCTCACTTCCTGCGCCTGGGCCGCGTGAGGCAGCGCCATCAGCACGGACAGCGAAGCGATCACCCTGGGAATCATCATATGGCATCCTCTCGATAGGAACATTTAGATCTTCGCCCGGAACCCGACGGCGAAGGTGCGCGTGTAGAGAACGGTATCGCGCGGGTAGAGGTCGGGGTCGTTGAACGATGTCTGGTAGAGATTCTTGAGTATGTTGGTCGCGTCGGCGACGATGGTGAAGTTAGGATTGATCTCATAGGAGAAGGACAGGTCGAGATTGCTGATCTGACCGTTGGTGATGAAGTTGGGATTGACACCGGTGAAGTGCAGCCCGGCATTATAGGTGTCGCGCCAGACATAGGAGGCACGGGCGGAGAAGCCGCCTTTTTCATAGATGAAGGTGCCGGTGGCGGAATATTTGGACACGTTCTGGAACGGGATGTTCATATAGCCGGTGACGCCGGGCAGGGGCGAGAGCGCCCTGTTCTTGCCATCGATATAGGTGCCGTTGGCGCTGATGCCGATACCGTCCAGCCAGGTTGGCAGTCCTTTGGGGAAGAAGGTGAAGCCGCCCTCGATCCCTTGCAGCTTGCCCGAGCCGGAATTTTCCGGCCGGGTGATCTGATAGACGCCATTGTCCGCGCCTAGATAGTCGATATCGAAATTGCTGGTCACCGACTGGATGAAGCCGGTGACGTCGCGGCGGAAGAGCGTCGCGGTGATCGAGCTGGAGCGGTCGATATACCATTCGAGCGACAGGTCGTAATTGTCCGACCGGACGGGTTTAAGGTCGGCATTGCCGCTGGAGCCGCGTCCGAAGGGCTGCTGCCCCGGCACGGGCGGAGTCAGGGTGAGCGCCGGATTGAGCTGGGCGAAGCTGGGCCGGGTAATCGTCTTGCTGGCAGCGAAGCGCAGGAAGAGATTGTCCTTAAGCTTGTAGCGCAGCGCCAGGCTGGGGAGGATGTCGGTGCTCTTGTTGCGGATGGTAACAGGCGATGTCGCACCGCGCAGGACCAGGAAGGCGTTGGAGGTGATGTCGGTACGGATGACGCGCACGCCGATCTGGCCGTCCAGTCGGCCGACCTCGACATTGGCCTGGCCATAGCCTGCGTAATTCTTCTCTTCGATGTCGAAATGCTGGGTGTCCTGAAAGGCCGGATCACCGGAAGCGAGGCCGAACAATTGGCGCAAGGTTCCGATATTGTTCAGCAGATAATCGGTGGTGGGCGTCGCCCATTGGCGCACATACTGGCGCGTCCCGCTGTAGAAGTCGCCCGGCGTTACCGTCATGAGGCCGGGCAGGCTCGCTGCCTTGATGTTGTAGCACTGAACCGCGCCGGTGGCCGAACAGTTCATGGTCTGGGTAAAGCTGTCCGACTTGGCATCGCGCTTGCTGAGGCGGACGCCTGCGTCGAGGCCTGAGAAGATGAGGAAGGGCGAGCGGTAGGACAGGTCGCCGCGCCAGGCCAGCTCCTTGCCGTCACCGACGGTGCGGGTGGTGGACAGGCGCGACAGATAATAGCGCGACGGAACGGCCATATCGTCGTTGGGCAGGGTGAAATGGGGCGCGCCCGATCCGTCGTTGAACACCGCGTCGGTGCGCGACGCGATGAAATCCACATCCAGATTATTGCCGACATCGGTGGCCTTCGACCGGGTGTAGGAGAATTCCGTCGATGCCTTCCAATCCCCGCTGGTCCAGTCGGTGCCCAACGCGCCTTGCCAGCGGTCCGCCTTATTCTGGTAGCCGCCGCCGAAATTGGCGACGCGGCCATTGGCGATGCTGAGCGACTGGACCAGCTTGGTATTGTCTACAAAGACCAGCGGCGACAGCAGAGCGCCGTTCATCGACGTGAAATTCTGATTGCTGTTGCCGCGTTCGCGATAGCCATAGAAGAGGCCGTCGGCGTGGATGGTCAGCCGGTCGTCCGGCGCCCATTGCAGCGTGGCATTGACCGCAGGCCGGGTGCGGGTGCCGATCCGGTCGAAGGCGCCGATCACGTCGGTGCGGAAAACCTTGGGATCGGTCGGGTTGGTGCCGCGCGGGTCGAGCGGGACGCCTGGCGTGTAGGGCGCGCGACTATTGTCGAGATTATAGCCGAAATAGCCGCCGCTATAGATGGTTTCGTCGCGATAGCGGGTCTTGTGGTAGGAGAGGCTGATCAAGGCGCCGATTTCGCCGAGGCTGGTCGACCAGCGGTTGCTGATCAGCGCGCTGGCATAGGGATCGATCGTGTCGGGCTGCTCGCTATAGACTTCGCGGCCCGCCAGCGCGAATTCGAAGCCCTTGAAGTCGAAGGGCCGCCGAGTGCGAACGTTAATGAGTCCAGCGATGCCGCCCTCCAACTGATCGGCGGAGCGCGACTTGTAGACGTCCACGCCCGCGACGAGGTCCGCAGGGACATCCGCCAGTGAGAGCGAGCGGCCGGTGGTGCTGAAGATGTTGCGGCCGTTGATCAGTGTCACCACGTCAGGAAGGCCGCGGATCAGCACGGTGGCGGATTCGCCACGCGCGCGAGGCGACACCTGGATGCCCGGCACTCGCTGAAGCGCCTCCACTACATTATTGTCGGGCAGCTTGCCGATATCCTCGGCCACGACCGAGTCGACCAGTTGTTGGGCATTGCGCTTGATATTCTGCGCCGACGACAGGCTGGCGCGCATACCGGTGACGATGATGTCGCCATCGCCCACCTCCTTGGCTCCCTTGTCTTCGCCAGGCTGTGCCAAGGCCGATTGCGCCACCAACAGCGCGAACAGCGATATGGACAGCCTTATTCCGTTTATCATTATGATATCCCCTCCGAGTCATTTTTATTTCTCATACTAGATGGCGCGTGTTCTAAACCGATTCAAGCCATAATTTGACGGAGAAATGAGATTGAGTGCCATATCGCCAATTTTTCTCATACCAATTGTCGTAATTTGGCGGGATCAGGCTTGACGACCGAGGCGGCAGGGCGGACGAAGGCGCATGATGCAAGCAGACGATCACCCGCTTTACCGTCCTTCCAGCCCGGCACAGCGCGCTGTGCATGACCGGATCGCCCATGATCTGGGCATAGCGATCGTCGGCGGCCGCTATCAGCCGGGCGACATATTGCCGGGCGAGGAGCGCTACAGCGCCGAACAGGGCGTGTCGCGCACCGCCTATCGCGAGGCCGTCCGTGTCCTGTCCGCCAAGGGGCTGGTCTATAGCCGGACCAAGAGCGGCACCCGCATCAACGACAGGCTGCGGTGGAATATGCTGGATCTGGACGTACTCGCCTGGATGTTCGAGGCGGGGCCGACGTCGGAATTCCTGCGCGACATCTTCGAACTGCGCATCGTGGTGGAGCCGGCGGCCGCGGAGTTCGCGGCCTTGCGTCGCGACGGGCAGGATATTTCCCGCATGGGCCATGCCCTGGAGGAAATGCGCCGTTTCGGCCTGCAAACGCCGGAGGGGCGCGCCGCGGATCAGAGTTTCCATCGTCTTATCCTGCACGCCACACGCAACGAATCGCTCATCACGCTGGCCACGTCGGTCACGGCAGTAGTCGCCTGGACCACTCGATTTGCGCGCGATGAGCGCAAGGAATCGCGCGACCCCATGCCCGATCATGACGCCGTATTCGACGCGATCATGCGCGGCGAAGGCGAGGAAGCCCGGTTGAAGATGCTGGCATTGATCCGCAATGCGTTGACCGATGCCGGCATGTTATAAGCAGCGTTGATCTATTTCTCATACTAGATTAGAGCCATCAGCAACCCGGCGGCAAACCCGCCATCGCCCCTGCTTTAGCGGAATGGGATTTGCATGACGCTCAAAAGCCTTTTTTCCGCCGGCGCCCTGTGCGTGCTCGCCTTCGCTGCTGGCTGCTCCGGCCATTCGGCGCCAAGCGGCCAGGCCGATGCCGGCTGCGCCGGCCCCTCCAGTGGATTGACGCTGCCGCCGGGCTTTTGCGCCGAGATTTTCGCGGACAGACTGGGTCATATCCGCCATCTGGCGGTGGGGCAGGACGGCACCGTGTATGCTAATAGCGCGCCCGACCGGGAGGATGGTCATATCGCATCCGGCTTGATCCTGCTGCAGGACCGGGATGGCGACGGCCGCGCCGAGCATGTGGAGCGTCCTTTCCCTGGCCAGACCGGCGGTACCGGTATCGCCATAGATCGCGACAGGCTGTTTATGGAGGATGGCGATCATATCCTGCGCTATCGACTGGATGGCGCCACCCACCGGCCCATGGGTGCAGCCGAACGGGTGGTCATCGAATTGCCCACCGATGGTGATCATGACAGCCACAGCATCGCCCTGCGCGCCGATGGTAGCCTGTTCGTCAACAGCGGCAGCGCCACCAATGCCTGTCAGGTCGACAATCGACAGAGCGGATCGCCGGGCCAGACGCCCTGCGCCGAAAAGGCTCTGCGCGCGGGCATATGGCGCTTCGCTGCGGCCGGAACGGGACAGCCCTTAGCCCCCGCCGCGCGCTTTGCATCGGGCATTCGCAACGCCGTCGGCCTCGCGGTCGATGGCAGGGGCCGCTTGTTCGTGACCCAGCATGGGCGCGATCAACTGCATGAAAATTGGAGCCATCTCTATTCGGCCACCCAAGGGCAGGAACTGCCGGCGGAAGAACTGATCGAAGTTATCGCGGGCGCCGACTATGGATGGCCGGAATGCTATTTCGACCCCAATGCCAGGCGCTTGGTGCTTGCCCCCGAATATGGCGGCGATGGCGGAACGGCGATCGGTCCTTGCGCCGGGCGACGCGGGCCGGTAGCCTCTTTTCCCGCCCATTGGGCGCCCAACGCCATCGCATTCTATACCGGGACGCTTTTCCCTACGGCTTATCGTGACGGCGCCTTTATCGCCTTCCATGGTTCCTGGAACCGCGCTCCGGGACCGCAACAGGGCTTCAACATCATGTTCCAGCCGATGAAGGATGGCCACGCATCAGGCAACTCCATCCTGTTTGCGGACGGTTTTGCGGGACCGGAACGCGCCAGCGGCAAGGCAGATTATCGGCCGACCGGCCTGGCGATCGGCCCGGATGGATCGCTCTATGTCTCGGACGACAAGCAGGGACGTATCTGGCGCATCCGTTATCGGGGCGACAAGGCTGCGGCCCTGATCGCGGCCAGGGCGGCAGAGGGTGGACGGCTGCCAGCGAGCGATGGTAAGAAAACCGAGCAGGTAAAGACCGCTGACTCTGCAAAGATTGCGCTTGGTCGACGCCTTTATGAGGGGGAGATTGCCGGCGCGCCCTGTGCCGGATGCCATGGCCCGGCAGGTGAAGGAACGCCCGTAGGCCCAAACCTTGCCGATCGGGAATGGCTGTGGGGCAATGGTAGCATATTCGACATTCGCGCAACCGTCATCAAAGGAGTGGCCCGGCCCAAACGGTTCCCTGCGCCAATGCCGCCAAGCGGTGGTGCATCGCTGACGAACGATCAGGCAGATGCCATCGCGGCTTATATCGTGTCGCTGGCAGACGGAGGATAGATGACCTTCGGTGATGTCGATGCGATCGCGAAAGCCGCAAGGCTTGCCAGCACGGTCGCTCGAAGGAAATGATCGACAAGCTTGCCGGTAATCCAGATTCCAATGAGCGCAGCCAATCCAAAGACCAGCACCACAACGTCGACCCGATCCTCCAACCCGGCCGGTTGAACAAATGGTGCGACATAGGTGTAGAGAATGTTGTGGGCTAGCATCTATGCAACAACCATGTTGAGAACCGGCCGGACCCCCGGTGTCGAAAATATCCGCAGTAGAGGCATTCGTTCGCCCTTTTTCTGGCCCGGATAGTTAGCCGCCTTCACCAGAATCCAGATGATCAGAATCAGCGTCAGGAGGGACATGATCCAGAAGGCTGTTCGCCAGCCGATCAGAGACCCGAACCATGTGCCGAGCGGAACGTCCAAAGACAGTGCGATGGGTGTTCCCACCATGGCGATCGCCATCGCCTTGGCCTGCTGGCGCACGGATACCATGAGTCGCGCATATCCTGCGAGGAGGCTCCAGGCGAGACCACATGCTCGATCAGCGCAAGCGGGTCTGTTTTCTACTACCTGCCGCATAGTCGACTGACGGACGTAAACGACGGCCTGCCACTCTTGATGGCGCGGCAGGATCTTTTCAGGCAGCGCTCTGGTGAGTTCCATCGTCATGGCTTGCCTCCCGCAGGAGCGATAGCCGTCGCTGGACCAGTTCCCCTAAAATGACCACAAGCCGCCGACGTCGATCCGTCGACAGATCCGTCCAATGGATGTTCATCCGATATGACATCGCCATGCCTCGCAATCCAAGAGCCAGGTTCAGAAACGCGCCATGGCCCACCTGCGGCACTAAATGAACCTGTGACTCAGAGGTTCCAACGCCATGCTTTCTCGATCGGGTTGAAGTCGGGGCTGTAGGGCGGCAGGAAGAAGAGCTTGATGGCGAGCCATGGGCGCCGGAAAGATTGACCTGCTACCCCATCATGAGGCGGCCGTACGCCGACCTCGAAGAGAAGCACGAGGTCCGTGAGGATTATCTAGACCATAGATCACCAACGAAGGAGTGATGCCATGAAGCTTTTAGGATCCCCTTGACGAGGGCCGCGATAGAGAAGCGGGCATACATCTTCCTACGAGGCGAGGCGGACCACCACAGATGATGAGTTGAAGGAGCGGAGCGGGCTGCCAGCGAGCTTGCTTATGCCCGCCGATACCGCGCCTAGCCCGAACATCGCCAAAGGCTTTGGGATGCCAGCACGCCTCCCGCACACAGGCGTGATGATCGCAAAAGAGTGAATACGTATGCTGGATTCTGTGCAGGAGGACCGGGGCGGGGCTATTTCAGGAAGACCGGCGATGCCGGCAAGAAAAGCTCAAGATGCGTCCTGGGGAGGATTTCTGTCATGCATCAATTCCGCCATCCTGTCCTGCGTGCCGTTCTGCTGGCAGGGGCTTCCCTTTCCGTCGCGACGGTTGCTCATGCGCAGACTGAGGCTGAAACGGCCGCGCCGACTGCGGGAGAAGGCGATGCCATCGTCGTCACCGGCATCCGCGCTTCGCTGGCATCGGCTGCGAAGATCAAGCGCGATTCCGTCCTAATCGTCGATTCCATCTCGTCCGAAGATGTTGGCAAGCTGCCCGACGTGTCGATCGCGGACTCGCTGGCCCGCCTGCCCGGCGTCACCGCCCAGCGCCTCGAAGGCCGCGATCAGCGCCTGTCGATCCGTGGCATGGGTCCCGACTTTTCGACCACCCTGCTCAACGGTCGCGAACAGGTCACGGTCGGCGACAATCGCGGTGTTGAATATGACCAATATCCGTCGGAATTTTTCCAGAACGTCAATGTCTACAAGAGCGCCGACGCGGCCCTGATCGCGGCTGGTATCTCGGGCACGGTTGATCTGCGGATGCTGCGTCCGCTCGATCGCAACGATCGCCTCGTCACCGTGTCGCTGCGCGGCCAGATGAACAGCATGGATAAGCTCAATCCCGATGGTGAGCGCTATGGCTATCGTGCTTCGGCTACCTATATCGACCAATTCGCCGACGATACTCTGGGCTTCTCCCTGGGCCTTTCCGCCTCGCAGACACCGTCGCAAAATGAGCGCTTCAATAGCTGGGGCTATCCCATCGACACCGACGGCAACCTGATCATCGGTGGCGCCAAGCCCTATGTGCAGTCCAATCTGCTCAAGCGCTATGGCGCGGTCGGCACGCTGGAATGGCGGCCGAGCGACAATTTCCATTCAACCTTCGATATACTCCTATCGCATTTCGAAGAAGAGCAGCGGTTGCGTGGTATCGAATTTCCGCTGGTCTGGGGCAGCAACGTCGGCGTCAGCGATGTGACGGTCGAAAATGGCTTGGTCACCAGCGCGACTTTCAGCAACGTCTACGGCGTCCAGCGCAACGACTATAACAAGCGCAAGGCCGATACCATTTCGCTTGGCTGGAACAACGATATCCAACTCAACGACCGACTAAAGCTGAATGTCGATGCTAGTTGGTCGCGCGCAAAACGCACCGACTTCCTGCTCGAAACCTATTCGGGCACCGGCTATCTGCGTTCGGGCGTTGCCGACACGGTGCGCGTGGAGCGTCAGTCGAACGGCCTGTTCAGCATCGTACCGACGCTCGACTATACCGATACCAACACGATCGGCCTGACCGACCCCAATGGTTGGGGCTTTAACGGCACCACCGCCGTCGTGCAGGCCGGCTTCCTCAACCGGCCCAAATTTATCGACGATATGAAATCGTTCCGCGCCAATCTGGTCGGCGATATTTCGGGCAGTATCTTCAGCAACTGGGAAATCGGCGGCAATTATAGCCGTCGCAAGAAGACCAGCGCCTATACCAGCTACTTCCTCTGCCCAACCGGAGGTACGGACTGCACCATTGCGGGCGGCACGCCCGGCTCGGCCCCTGTGCCGCAGGAAGCGCTGCTCGGCTCGAACGTCTCGCTCAACTATCTGGGCGTGCCGGCGATGCTGACGCTCGACCCGCTCTATCTCTACAACAACACGCTCGACGCGGTGTATGATAACCGCCCTTCGTCGCTGGTGCGTGACAATCATGTCAAGGAAGATGTCTTCACCGGTTATGCCAAGCTGACCCTGGACGGCACGCTGGGCGGCAAGCCGCTCAAAGGCGCGATCGGCGTGCAGGTGATCCACACCCGTCAGTCGTCGGTCGGCACCATCTCCAACTTTGCCGATGGCGTCGTCACCGTCGTTCCGGCCTCCGGCAAGGACAGCTACACCAATGTCCTGCCGAGCGCGCAGCTTTCGGTCGAGCTGGAGCCTGGCCTGTTCGTCAAGATGGGCGCGGCGCAGACGATGGTTCGTCCGCGCATGGACCAGGAACGGGTCAATCAGGAATATAGCTTCAACCTGGCCAATATCGGGCTTGGTTCCGACCCGCAATATAGCCCGTTCAGTTCAAACGGTGGCAACATCAATCTGCGCCCCTATCAGTCGACCAACATCGACCTTTCTGTCGAGAAATATTTCGACAAGGGCGGCTATGTGTCGGTGGCCGGCTATTTCAAGAATCTGACCGATTTTGTCGATCCCAACAATAATATTGCTTATGACTTCTCGGCCGTGCTTCCCTCGCTGCCTGAAGCAATCCGCAACCAGATCATGGCCGACGGCAGTTATGTCGGCCTGCTGAAAGCACCGGCCAACACCGGCAAGGGCACGATCATGGGTGTCGAAGCGACCGCGTCGCTGCCCTTCAAGCTGTTCAGCGAGGCGCTTGACGGCTTCGGCGTCTTCGCCAGCGGGTCCTACACCCACAGCGAAATCGAATATGGCAGCAATCCGACCGATATCGTCACCTTGCCAGGTCTGTCGAAATGGGTTGCCAGCGGCACGGCCTATTTCGAAAAGAACGGCTTTCAGGCTCGCGTGAACTATCGCTACCGCTCGTCTTTCCTGGGCGAAGTGGCTGGCTTGTCGGCGGCACCGACCTTCCGCACTGCCAAGGCGGAAGGGATTCTCGATGCCCAGATCGGCTATGAATTCCAGTCGGGTCCGCTCACCGGCTTGTCGATCCTGTTGCAGGGCAAGAACCTGACTGATCAACCCTTCGTCACCTATCAGAATGACGATCCGCGTCAGGTCATCGATTATCAGCGCTATGGTCGCGATTATTATCTCGGCTTGACCTACAAATTCTGATCACCCCTTTGGGCTGCCCGACTGCACGCGGGTTGCTCACTCCCCCGGGACCGCCGCCCCTTTGAGGGGAGGCGGTCCTTTTTGTTGAGGGCGAGACGCCGGTCAGGCTGTCATCCGTGTGACCAGCCGCGGTGCCAGGAGCGTAGGCGTCACCGGCTTCCGGTCGATCTGACCGACCAGCGCATCGACCAGCACTTCGCCCGCGCGCAGATAATCCTGTGCAATCGTTGTCAGCGGCGGCCGGGTCAAGCTGGCGGCAGGAATATCGTCGAAGCCGATCAGCGGAATATCGCCAGGCACCGAGAGGCCATGTTCGTCCAGCGCCCGCATCGCACCAATCGCGATCAGGTCCGATCCGGCGAAAATCGCATCGAATTTCACATCGCGCGCGATCAGCCGCCTTGCCGCCTCATAGCCCGACTGTTCGCTGGACAGTGCATCGACATGCAGTCCCGGATCGATCGCATGTCCGGATTCGCGCAGGATTTCGTTCAGGCCGGCATAGCGGTCGCGAAATTCCGGATAATGGCTTGATGCGTCACCCAGAAAGGCGATTCTGCTGCATCCCCGCGCGACCAGATGTGCGCCTGCATCGCGTCCGCCGCGACGGTTGTCGCAGCCGATCGTCATCCCCAGCGCATGTTGGTCCATTGATCCCCAGCGCACGAAATGCGTGCCCTGCGTCACCAGTTGCTCCAATCGGGTGCGATAGATTTCATAATCGCCATAGCCCAGCAGGATGATGCCATCGGCCTTGCGGCTATCCTCATAATCGACATGCCAGTCGGTCGATAGCTGCTGGAAGGACGTAAGCAGGTCATAACCCCGCTGGGCGCAGGTTTGCAGGATCGACCCCAGCATCGACAGGAAGAATGGGTTGATCCAGCTTTCGTCGGGTAGCAGATCTTCGAAGAAGAGCAGGGCCAGCGTATTGCTCTTGCCCCGACGCAGCGAAGACGCATTCTTGTCCACCGTATAGTTGAGCTGACGCGCGATCGCCTCGATCCGCTTGCGGGTCGCCTCGCTCACTGTCTTGTCGCCGCGTAGCGCTCGCGATACGGTCGGCTGGGACACACCGGCCAGCGTGGCGATATCGAAGGATGTCGGTTTGTCGTTGACGGCCATCGTTTGACCCTACGCCCGCGCATGCAGCTTTGAAAGCACGGCCTTTGAATACGTATGCCGCTCCCTTGGCCCAGCCGGTCCCCGCCGACTAAGAGGAACATCAAGCTGCGGCAATCAGGCACAAGCGGCAAAAGGGGGAGGGCGGAACGGATGCGCAAATGGACGGCCAGGCTTTCAATTATGCTCTGCGGTCTTTCCGCTCCGCTGATGGCGCAGCAGCCCGATTATCGCGTTCGCCTGCCTGAAGATGAGGTGATCTATTTCGTCCTGCCCGACCGGTTCGACAATGCGGACCCGAGCAATGACAAGGGGGGATTGAAAGGGGACCGATTGCAGACCGGATTCGACCCCGCGTCCAAGGGCTTCTACCATGGCGGCGATCTCAAAGGGCTGATCCGGCGGCTGGACTATATTCAGGGATTGGGCGCGACTGCCATTTGGGTCGGGCCGATTTTCCGCAACAAGCCGGTGCAAGGACCGAAGGGCCAGGAAAGCGCGGGCTATCATGGCTATTGGATTACGGATTTCGAGCATGTCGATCCGCATTTCGGCACCGACGCCGATTTCGCGGCGCTGGTGAAGGCCGCCCATGGGCGGGGGATGAAAGTCTATATGGATATCATCGCCAACCATACGGCGGATGTCATCCAGTATCGCGAATGCGTGGGGCAACCCTGCACCTATCGTTCTCGCGCTGACTATCCTTATCAGCGGCGCGGCGGCGTCAACGGCGCGGCGATCAATTCGGGTTTCTCAGGCGATGCCGACCATAGCGAAGCGAATTTCGCGAAGCTGACCGATCCTTCCTATGCTTACACGCCCTTCGTGCCGAAGGGAGAAGAGCAGGTGAAGAACCCCGGCTGGCTCAACGATGTCCGCTATTATCACAATCGTGGCGAGACGACCTATTCGGGCGAGAGCGCGACCATGGGTGATTTTGCCGGGCTGGACGATCTGAGGACAGAGCATCCCCGGGTGGTCGCGGGCATGATCGATATTTTCGGCGGCTGGATCGACCGCTTCGGCATAGACGGTTTCCGTATCGACACCGCCCGCCATGTCGATCCGCATTTCTGGCAGCAGTTCGTCCCCGCAATGCAAGCGCGAGCGAGGGCGCAGGGCATCCCCAATTTCCACATTTTCGGCGAGGTCTATGTGGAAACCGTCGATGCCGGCCCGCTCGCCTGGCACACGCGCGAGGGCGGCTTTCCTGCCGTGCTCGACTTCGCCTTCCGCCAGGCGGTGCTTGAAACCGTGGCGGGCAAGGCGGCGACCGCTACGTGGGAACGGATGCTGACTGGGGACGCTCTCTATCGCGACGGTGCTGCTACCGCGCGTCAGTTGCCGACCTTCGTCAGCAATCATGATGCTGGCCGTTTCGCGACCTTCGTCCGTCGTGCCTTTCCACAGGCGGGCGAGGACGAAGTGCTGAGTCGGGTGATGCTGGCCAATGCCATGTTGCTGACGCTGCGCGGCGTGCCGACCATCTATTATGGCGACGAACAGGGCTTCGTCGGCGACGGTGGCGATCAGGATGCGCGGGAAGACATGTTTGGCAGCAAGGTCGCCAGCTATAACGACAATCGCCTGCTCGCCACCGACGCGACCACAACCACATCACGCTTCGACCCTGCTCATCCGCTCTATCGCGACATTGCGAAGCTGGCCCGGCTGCGTACAGCTCATACCGCGCTGCGTCGGGGGCAAGAGCTGATCCATGCGCGTGGCGACGCACCTGGCCTCTTTGCCGTATCGCGTTTTGATCCGGGAACCGGCGCCGAAACGCTGATCGCCTTCAACACATCGACCGTGCCGGTCACGGCGCAGGTTCAGGTCGATGTCGCTTCTGTCGCCTTCGATACACTCGCGGGTGCCGCCTGCGCGCCGCGGGCCGCTGTCCCCGGCAGTCTCGCCCTTACTCTTCCTCCCCTCGGCTACAGCGTTTGTGCTGCACGGAGCAATGCCCCGCAATGACTGACATCAAAGCTCCATGGTGGCGCGGTGCGACCATCTATCAAATCTATCCGCGCAGCTTCGCCGATTCCAACAATGACGGTATAGGCGACCTCAACGGCATCACCGCCCATCTTCCCTATGTCGCGTCGCTTGGCGTCGATGCGATCTGGCTCTCGCCCTTCTTCAAGAGCCCCATGCGCGACTTCGGCTATGACGTGTCGGACTATTGCGATGTCGATCCGATCTTTGGCACGCTCGCCGATTTCGATAGGCTGATTGCAAAGGCCCATGACCTTGGCCTGCGCATCATCGTCGATCAGGTCTGGGCGCATACGTCCGATGAACATCCCTGGTTCATCGAAAGCCGCTCCAGCCGTGCCAATGCGTATACCGACTGGTATGTCTGGGCCGATGCCAAGGCGGACGGTTCCCCACCTAACAACTGGCAGTCCGTGTTCGGCGGTCCGGCCTGGACCTGGGATGCGCGGCGCGGCCAGTATTATATGCATAATTTCCTGAAGGAGCAGCCGCAGATCAACCTGCACAATGGGCAGGTGCAGGCCGCAGTGCTGGACATTGTCCGCTTCTGGCTCGACCGCGGCGTCGATGGTTTCCGCATCGACGCGATCAACCATTCGATGCCCGACCCGCAACTGCGCGACAATCCGCCTGCGCCGGAGGATGGCCGTATCCGCACGCGCCCCTATGATTTCCAGATCAGGTGCTACAGCCAGAGCCATCCGGACATTCCGCTCTTCCTCGAAAAGGTGCGGTCGGTGTTCGACGAATATCCCGATCGCTTCACTGTCGCGGAAGTAGGCGGCGATGACAGCGATGCAGAGATGAAGGCGTTTACCCAGGGCAATCACCGCCTCAACACCGCCTATGGCTTCGATTTCCTCTACGCCCCCCGGCTGACCGCGTCTTTCCTCAAGGCCGCACTGTCACGCTGGCCGGCGGAGCAGGGGATCGGCTGGCCGAGCTGGGCGTTCGAAAATCATGACGCGCCGCGTGCCGTCTCGCGCTGGGCGGGCGACATCGACCCACAGGCCTATTGCCGGATGAAGATGCTGCTGCTCGCCTGTCTGCGCGGCAATATCTTCCTCTATTATGGCGAGGAACTGGGCCTGCCCCAGGTCGATATCAGGTTCGAGGATCTGCAAGACCTCGAGGCGATCGCCAACTGGCCACTGACCCTCTCGCGCGACGGTGCCCGCACGCCCATGCCCTGGATCGGGGCTGCTCCCTGGCTTGGTTTCTCAGACGTAAAGCCCTGGCTGCCGATCGGTGAAGCACATCGTCCGCTCGCGGTGGATGTACAGGAAGCCGATCCGGGCTCACTGCTCCACTGGACGCGCGTCGTGCTGGCCCTGCGCAACGCCACGCCTGCACTGCGCAGCGGCACGATCGATTTTCTCGATACGCCAGATGACCTGCTCGCCTTCGAACGCAGCCAGGATGGGCAGCAGATGCTCTGCGTCTTCAACCTCGGTTTCGTGCCGATCGCTTGGTGTCCCGCCGATGCCGACCGCTGGCAGGCGCAACTAGCGACCGGCGATGTCACCGACTGGACCTTCGCTCCCGCCTCCGGCCTCGTCGCCGCCTTCCAAGTTTGAGGACAAAATTATGTCGCGACTGACCGCGCTCGCTCTTCCGCTCATTGCGCTTGGTCCCATGCCCATAGCCGCACATGCCGATGTCGTGGCCAAGGCCGCCTCGCCCAACGGCCATATCACGCTGACCATCAGCTTCGCGCCCGGCGGCGGTCAGGCGATGCGCTTCGTCGCCAGCGGCGGCAAGCGCTGAGGGTGGAGCCACATTCGACACTGGGATAGCGGCGCCTCAAAATATAGCCGTCATTTCGGACTTGATCCGGGATGACGGATATCAAGCCAATGGTGCGGCGGATGGCGCCAGGCTATTCTAATTTGGTTTCGCTCGATAGGCTGGGAGCCAGCCTGAACGCGGATTTTTCGATAGGATCGGGCGCTCGCCCCAAAATGTCAAAATGTGCGAAGCTAAGCGAGGAGTGGGGATGGTTGGCCTGACGCAGAACGGTAACGCATCGACGTCCGACGGCCGCCCGCGCCAGGACTTTTGGGGCCTGTGGAACATCAGCTTCGGTTTTTTCGGCATCCAGATCGGCTTCGCGCTGCAAAATGCCAACATGTCGCGCATTTTCCAGTCGCTGGGGGAAAATCTCGACAATCTCGCCCTGCTGTGGATCGCCGCGCCGCTGACCGGCCTGTTGGTCCAGCCGGTGATCGGCCATTATAGCGATCGGACCTGGTGCCGCCTCGGCCGGCGTCGGCCCTATTTCTTCGCTGGCGCGCTGTTCGCTGCGCTCGCCCTGTTCGGTATGCCCAATGCGTCCGGCCTGATGGGCGCCGCGCTGATGCTCTGGATTCTCGATGCCTCGCTCAATGTTTCGATGGAGCCGTTCCGCGCCTTTGTCGGCGACATGCTGGCGAAGGAACAGCATATGGCCGGCTATGCGATCCAGACCGCCTTCATCGGTACCGGTGCGGTGATCGGTTCTTCCACCCCCTGGCTGCTCGACCAGTTTGGCGTCTCCAATGTCGCGCCGGCCGGCGCCGTTCCCGACACGGTGCGGCTCAGCTTCTATATCGGCGGCGCGGCGCTTTTCCTCGCGGTACTGTGGACGGTGCTCACCACCCGCGAATATTCCCCCGAACAGATGGCCAGCTTTGCCAGCGCGACCGAGGTGACCATCGAACAGGAAGCGCCGCCGGTGCCCGCCGGCGGCCTGCTCTGGATCGTCGCCGGCCTCGCCATCATCGCCGCCGTCTGGGGCTGGGCGCTGGAAAAGGAACTCTATCTACTGGGCGGCCTGCTCGCCGCCTATGGCATCGCCCGCATCGTCGCGCGCAGCCTTCATGCCTGGGGGCGGACCGACAATCTGCTGAGCCATGTCGTCGGCAATTTCGCCACCATGCCAGCGATGATGAAGAAGCTTGCTCTGGTCCAGTTCTTCACCTGGTCGGCGCTCTTCATCATGTGGATCTACACCACACCGGTCGTCGCCCAATATGTCTTCGGATCGGCCGATCCGACCAGCGCTGCCTATAATGAAGGCGGCAACTGGGTCGGCATCCTGTTCGCCACCTATAATGGCGTTGCGGCCTTCGCTGCGCCCTTCCTGCTCCAGCCGCTCGCCCGTCGCATCGGCCAGGCCCAGACCCATGCGCTGGCTCTGGTGCTGGGTGCGATCGGCTTCCTGTCCTTCCTCGTTCTGCGCGACGCCCAGTTGCTGCTCTTGTCGGAAGTCGCGATCGGCATCGCCTGGGCCTCGACCCTCGCCATGCCCTACGCCATGCTCGCCTCCAGCGTGCCGCAGGAGAAGCTCGGCATCTATATGGGCCTGTTCAACGCATTCGTCGTCATCCCGCAATTGCTGGTGGCGACCGTCATGGGCACTATCATGCGCCATTTCTTTCCGACCGAACCGATCTGGACCATGGCCTTCGCCGGCGGCGTCATGCTGCTGGCCGCCGGTGCAACTCTGCGCTGCCGATTCTGAAAGGTTGCCATGCTCGGTTGAAGACTTTCGGCCTGGTTGTTCCTCCAGGAAAGGGAAGCACATTTGAAAAACATGTTCGTGAACTTATGATCGATCAAGATAGCATTGTGCTTCCTCTTCTGGAAGTGCGGCACAGTGTTCGCTCACGCACATCCGAGTTTGAAGGGCAGCTGGTCACTGGCGCACGCCGAAGCCAGGCGTGCTAAATTCTTATGTCAATCCCTGGCGTCGGCGCGATCACCGCTACCTCGTTCACTACCGCAATCGAAGATCCGGCTAACTTCGGACAGTCACGTTCAGTTGGAGCATGGCTTGGTTTAACTACGCGCCGTTACCAATCAGGGGAAGTCGATTATGGAGGTGGTATATCTCGCCGAGGTGCCAATCATCTTCGCGGTCTTCTGTACGAAGCTGCGACCGTCATCCTGACCCGCAGTTCGGCAGAAAGCAGCTTGCGGACATGGGGTTTAAAACTGAGGAAGCGCATTGGGTTCAAAAGAGCTGCCGTCGCCTTGGCGCGCAAACTCTCTGTTACCATGCACGCCATGGTAAAATCCGGAGAACTTTTTGATCGGGCAGCAGGTGCTCCCGCTCCTGCCGCCTAAAGAATAGCGTTCGCTTTGAACGCTTAGCTACGTCCCTGCCGGGGCGTGGGCCGAGCCATTCCGTGGTATGGGGCTGCGCTGGATCCAGCATAGTGCGTCATCCGCATTGGAAGGCTCCTCCCGCCTAGCTCCATCATGCGGCGACCTCTGTCGGCCGCGTAGACGACCATGCACCCGGCATACGATAGCGAAATGCTTGCTTTACCCACCGCAAGACGACCGCATCCGTTCACGCCGCTTACGCCGGCAGGCGATAAGGTGCGCGGTAGCGGGGAGTGCTTAGGGCGTTTGCTTCGACGTCATCCTTAAACTGGCTCGCCGCTGCATCCCAATGGACTTTGCGGCCGGTGCGCCAGGCGATGTTGCCCATCTGACAGACGATGGCCGTGTTGGCGGCCGACTCGATGGGACATGCTGGCGAGCGTGCGCGGTCCTTCACACAGGCGATGAAGTCCGCCGTATGCAGATCAAGCCCGTTGTCCCTAGCTGGGATGACAGGAATTTCCTGGGTCAGGGCCTTGCCGTCGCTCATCTCCGGCGAGACCCACCATTTGCTGCGGTCCACCACCAGCGTCCCGGTCTCGCCAACGAAGGCCACGCCATGGTCATGGCCGCCAAAGGGACCGCGACTGATGCCGACCGCATGTTCCCATTCCACCGAATAATTGCCGAAGTCGAAGATGGCGGTCTGGGTGTCCGGGGTCTCCATGGCCGAACCCGGATACCCATAGGCGCCGCCCAGCGCGCTGACGGAGTTCGGCGTCTGGGCTTTCATGCCCAGCAGGGCGATGTCCATCAGGTGGACGCCCCAGTCGGTCATCAGGCCGCCCGCATAGTCCCAGTACCAGCGCCAGTTGAAGTGGAAGCGGTTGGGGTTGAAGGCGCGTTGTTGCGCCGGGCCGAGCCAGCGGTCATAATTGACGTCCGGAGGCGGCGGCTGGTCCGGCTGGGGAGCAATGTTCTTCATCCAGCCCTGGTAGGCCCAGGCCTTGACCTTCCGCACCCGGCCGATGCCGCCGGAATGGACATGGGCAATGGCATCAGCCCAGTGCTGGTTGCTGCGCTGCCACTGGCCGACTTGGACCACACGGTTGTGGCGCTCCTTGGCGACGACCATAGCGCGACATTCGGCGATCGAGTTGCCGAGTGGTTTTTCGCAATAGGCGTCCTTGCCCGCCGACATGGTGTCGGTGAGCTGGAGTGCGTGCCAATGGTCGGGGGTGGCGATGATCACCGCGTCCACCGACTTGTCATCCAGCATTCGGCGGTAGTCGTCGTAAAGCCGCGGCGTGCGGCCGGAGGCTTTCTGCAACTCGCCGCCGCGGTCGGCGAGGACCCTGGCATCCACGTCGCAGAGAGCGATGGGCGTGACGTCGGCCCCCTTGGTCATCGCCGTGAGGTTCGCCCACCCCATGCCTTTGCAGCCGATCAGGCCCACCTGGACCTTGTCGTTGGCGGACACGCGGCGGCGCTGGGCGAAGGCCTCGCTGAGGGGCGTCAGGGTAGCTGAGGCGGCGAGGCCACCAACGAGGAGGGTGCGGCGATCGAAGCTGGCGGTCATATTGGTCTCCTCCCGATTATTGTTCCGACGTTGATAGCGCAAACATATCTCCTCGCAAGGGCGCAAAGAGCGTGTTGCCGGACAGGCTGAATGACCTTTGTGGATGGCTCCCGCGTTGCAAGCACAAAATCGATAATCTGGCGGTTGATCGGGGGCAGACTTCTGCCCTGCCTCACATGACGATTCCTCCGTTAATGGGTTTTCATATGTAACCGTGGCGCCTGGCTTCCAATTACCTACAAGTGGTCGCGAGAAATTCCGTGTGCAGACAGCAGCCAAAAAAATTAGCGGGTGAAGTCTGCAACGGTCTTTCCGGGGGCATGACCGGTACGGTTGCACTCGATAGCCTCTGCCAGATCCTCGAAGGCAACGACTTGGGCGATCATTGCGCGTAGAGAGCCATCGGCGACTTGTTGAGCGATGACGGCCAACCGAGCCGTGTCAGGCTTGACCGAGAACCAAACGCCCCGGCGGCCTTCCGGTGCCCGGGCAACCACGTCTGTTGCAGCGATACTCACCAAGATACCATTGTGCGACAGGATAGCCCACGACTTGTCTACGACCGGACCGCCAACGAGATCGGCAACGAGATCGATGTTGCTCGCAACAAGCTCAAACTTCTGCTTTTGGTAATCGATCACCTCGTCAGCACCGAGGGCCTGGACATGAGCCACGCTCTTTGTCGAGGCCGTGGCATAAACGGTCGCACCTGCCGCCTTGGCGAATTGAACCGCGAAGCTGCCTACCCCACCAGCCGCGCCGTGGATGAGCACCCGTTTCCCCCGAAGGTCGAATGCGGCGACATGGAGGACTTGCCATGCCGTCATCGCCGCCACCGGCACCGCTGCGGCGTCAATGTCTGACAAGTTTGCAGGTGTCTTGATGAGCTTTTCGGCGTTTATCACCAAATGGTCGGCATAAGCGCCGAGGCCACCGAGCGCAGCCATGACCCGTTCTCCCACGCTCACGTCTTTGACGTTCGAGCCGACCTTAAGCACGACGCCCGACATTTCGATGCCAAGGGCGGCGGGCAACACCAAATTGAACTTTTCACGTAAATAGCCTTCACGGATTTTCCAATCCATTCCGTTGATGCCAGCGGCTTTGACCTGGACCAGAACCTGATCCGGCCCCGGCTCGGAGGCATAAACCGTATCGACTTTTAAGCTGCCAGTGCCGCCATAGGCGTGCAGACGCAAAGCCCGGCCTTGCAATGGCGGTTTCGGAGGTTGCGGTGATTGAGCCATTATCTAATCTCCGGTCATGATATCGGTTCAGGGGTTCAGGGCAGGATAATCGGTGTAGCCCTCTGCTGCGCCGCCGTAGTAAGTTTTGAGATCTGCCTCGTTCATCGCGGCATTCGTCTTCAGTCGTGCTACGAAGTCAGGATTGGCCAGGACGATTTGGCCATAGGCTTCCAAATCGGCGAGCCTCGACGCCACGTCGGTGCCGATCTGGTCACGCGGACGACCCGGACGGTTGAGGATCAATGATTGATGCCAGAGCTCGCGGATGTCGGCGAGCAGCGGCTCATTGCCTTGGTGCATGATGTGCAGGTAGGCAAGCCCGAGCTTGTCGAGTTCGGCGACGAGATAGCGATAGAGATCTGGTCCTTCGGCGCCTTCATCGATCCCCCATATCTTTGTGCCGGGGGACAGGCGGATCGCGGTGCGGTCCGCACCGATCTCCTCGGCGATCGCTGAAGCTACCTCGATGGCGAAGCGGGCGCGGTTCTCGATCGAACCGCCATATTCGTCCGTGCGCGTATTGGCGCTCGGCGCGAAGAACTGCTGGACCAGGTAGGCATTTGCGCCGTGGATTTCGACGCCATCGGCACCTGCCTCGATCGCCGAGCGGGCCGCATGGCGGAAATCGGCGACGGTCTGACGCATTTCATCGGTCGCCAGCGCACGCGGCGCGGGAATGTTCTGCATCCCCGTCATGGTGAACATACCGGTTCCTGGCATGATCGCGGATGGTGCGACGCTCTGGCGGTGATGCGGCGTGTTGTCGGGATGCGACATGCGCCCGGCATGCATGAGTTGGACGAAGATGCGGCCGCCTTTGTCGTGTACGGCGGAGGTGATCTTCCGCCAGCCGACGACATGTGCGGGCGTGTAGATGCCCGGGGTCGTCAGGTAGCCCTGTCCGTCATCGGAGGGCTGAGTGCCTTCGGTGACAATCAGGCCGAGACTGGCGCGCTGGGCATAATATTGGATGGCTAGCTCGCCGGGCGTACCGTCGAAAGCGGCACGGCTGCGGGTCATCGGTGCCATGACGAGGCGGTTGGGAAGCGTGTAGCGGCCGACACGAACTGGTGTGAATATTGGATTCATTTGGATTCTCCATTTGTGGGAACATTATCCATTATTCCGATTTCAGGATAAATCCCGTATAGTTGAAATAAGTATTCCATTAATGGATCAATTGCGTGAACCATCTGAATGACATGGCGCTGTTCGTGGAGGTCGCTCGAGCCAGGAGCTTTCGAAAAGCCGCAGAGGCTCTCGGCGTGCCAAACTCCACGCTATCGCGGCGTATCAGCGCGCTGGAGAAGGCCATCGGCCTGAGACTGCTGCATCGCACGACGCGCAAGATCGAGCTCACCGAGGCCGGCCAGCTCTATTATGAACGGAGCAAGCGTATCGTCGACGAGGCCCGGCTCGCGCATGAGCAGCTCGGCGCGATGCTGGAGCAGCCGAGCGGTGTCCTGCGCGTTTCGCTCCCGGTCGATCTGGCCACCCTTTACCTCACGCCAATCATCGCCGATTTCGCGCGGCACTATCCCGGCATCACGTTCGAATTCGACCTGACCCCGCGCCGCGTCGATCTGGTGACGGAGCCTTTCGATGTGGCGATCCGCATCGGCAAGCTCGAGGATTCCGGCCTGATCGCGCGCCTGATCGGGCGGCATTCGCGCCACCTCTATGCCTCCCCTGACTATATCGAAGCGTCAGGCGAGCCCGCCACACCGGCGGATCTGGCGGCGCATGAATGTATCTGTATGCCGCGAAGCTCGAGTTGGCCCCTGCACCGGGGCATCGAGACCATCGATGTCGGCGTTAGCGGCCGTTTCACACTCAACAGCGTCGGGATGATCAGCGCGCTCGCGGTCAATCATCAGGGGATCGCGCTGCTGCCCGAGAAGATCGTCGCCCATGACCTGGCCGAGGGCCGGCTCCGGCGCATCCTGCCCGATTGGCAGGGATCGGCAGTCAACATCTATGCCGTCACCGAAACGCGACTTATTCCAGCCAAGACCCAGCGCTTCATAGAATTCCTGTCCGCAAAACTTATGTGACCTCGATCGCTCTCTTGGGCATTTGCGATGTCCACTCTGCTCGACAGGCGCGAAAAGGGGCGCGTCATTGCCCATACCGCTTCCGCCCCCGAAGCCCTGGTTTCCGTCTAGGCCTGTTGGAAAAGAAAGGGGTGATCACACTAATCGACGGTCCTCCACGACCGAGACAACTTCGATCCAACCCCTTCCGCCCGATCTGCGGTGGCCACCCCGGATCGGGCATCTCATGATGCCAAAGCAGGCGAGAAAGTCATAAGACAAGAGGACAGTCTGGACCAATTGCGGTCGCTAAACTGCTTAAACCTTCCTCTCAGCAGCAGAAGGACTGCTTCCGGCAGGAAAGTTCCGCCGTAGATTGCTATCTATAGCCCGAGTTCACTCAGTTCCGGATGATCGTCGGGCCGGCGCCCCTGCGTCCAGTGGAATTTCCGCTCCGCCGCGCTGATCGGCGCATCGTTGATACAGGCGAGGCGCCGGCTCATCAGGCCGCTTTCGTCAAACTCCCAATTCTCGTTGCCATAGGATCGGAACCAGTTGCCGCTGTCGTCATGCCACTCATAGGCAAAACGCACCGCAATGCGGTTGTCGCGAAAGGCCCATAATTCCTTGATCAGCCGATAATCCAGTTCGCGCTGCCATTTACGGGTCAGGAAGGCGATGATCGCGGAACGGCCTTCGATGAACTCGGCCCGATTCCGCCACTGGCTCAGCGGCGTATAGGCCAGGGCGACCTTCGCCGGATCGCGGCTGTTCCATCCATCCTCGGCCAGGCGCACCTTCTCGATCGCGCTGTCCAGGGTGAAGGGCGGCGGGGGCGGCCTCAGGCTTTCCATCATATGTCTCCCAATTTGGCAAGGCGATCCTGCATCGCCCTGTTCTCAGCTTCCAGCTCTGCCAATCGCGCGTGCAGCGGCCGAACAGCCTGTTCGATCTCGCGCTCCGTGAAGCGCGGCGTGATATGCTGCGGGCAGTTCCAGTCGAACGCCGCCAGCCGCAGCCGGAAGATGCGCTCGGCGCGCGCCTTGTAATCCTTGTCCATGACAAGATCAGAGAGCACAGGATCGGCATCGAGTGCCAGCTTCTCGACATGAGCGTAGATCTTCAGCCTGGCGCGCCGGGGATAATCCATCAGGATCAGGCAAGCGCGATCGTTCGCGGCCAGATTGCCGGTGCTGATATATTGGCGATTGCCGCGATAATCAGCAAAGGCCAGTGTCCTGTCATCGACCATCTTGAGGAAGCCCGCTGGCCCACCGCGATGCTGGACATAGGGCCAGCCCTCTTCCGATACGCTCGCCATGTAGAAACTGTCCCTCGCCGCCAGGAAATTGGCCTCATTCGCGGTGAAGCGATCAAAGGCGCGATTGCCGCTCAACGTCGCCCATTGGGCGTCCGCGCCCATCTCAGCCTGCGCCGCGCGCACGCTCGGCGTCATCGCGATATCCAAAAAACCGTGGGACATGGTCTATTTCCCATCATCCGTCGGGTCCGGGACCATCCTCGAAGGATGATCCCGGACCGGCGTTCAGCGCACTGCCACCTTGCGATCCAAGAAGTCGCGGATCAGCGGTGCCATCTCGTCCAGTCTGTCTTCCAGGGCGAAATGGCCGGTGTCGAGAATATGCATCTCCGCGTCGGGCAGGTCACGCCGATAGGGATACGCGCCGGGCTCGGGGAAGATCTTGTCATTCTTGCCCCAGAGGATCAGCGTCGGCGGCTTGCGTTCGCGGAAGAAAGCCTGGAACGCCGGATAGAGCGGTACATTGGTGCGATAGTCGTAAAACAGGTCGAGCTGGATATCCTTGTTGCCCGGCCGGTCGAGCAGCGCCTGGTCCTGGACCCAGTTGTCGGGGCTGATGCGCGACACGTCCCGCACGCCATCGGTATATTGGAACTTGGTGGCGTCGAGGCCGACAAGCCAGCCCTGCGCCTCCCGGTCCTTTGCCGACCCGCTCTTCCAATAGACCTTGATTGGATCCCAAAAGGCACCGAGCCCTTCCTCATAGGCATTACCGTTCTGGACGATGAGGCCGCTGACCCGCTCGGGATGCTTGAGTGCCAGCCGGTAGCCGACCGGAGCGCCATAATCCATGACATACATGGCATAGCGCTCGGCCCCGATCTTGCCCATCAGGGCATCGACCATGTCGGCATAATGGGCGAAGCTGTGGTTGAACTGCCGATGATCGGGAGCATCGCTCTGGCCGAAACCCGGATAGTCCGGGGCGATCACATGATAGCGGTCGGCGAGCAGCGGGATCAGATTGCGGAACATGTGCGACGATGTCGGAAAGCCGTGGAGCAGCAGCACCACCGGGCCGTCGGCGGGCCCCGCCTCGCGATAGAACATCTTCACGCCATAGATCGTGGCGTCACGATAATGGATTGTGGCGGGCGCAGCCTGTGCGGTGGGGTTGGCGGGCGCGGCGATCGCGTTGGCCGTGGAAGCAATGCCGGCGGTGGCCAGCAGCATCGAAATCACTAGTCTCTTCATCATGTCCTCCACCCTGTTGAGGGCGCTGAGCAATGGCTTCAGCTTCTGGAGGCGGAAATAATCGTTCCACTCATTCCTGATAATTCGAGAAATCTGGAACTCATTATTTCTGAAAGTGGAATTATAATCATGCTGACTGAAACAGCGGATTGGCCCGCAGCCGGTCGACCGCCAGATCGACGAAACTGCGCACCTTGGCGGCCGCCCGACGCCCTTCGGCATGGATGACATGGATCGGCAGCGGCTTTTCCATATGTTCGTCGATTATGGTCAGCAACCGTCCGGCCGCAAGCGCCGGTTCGACCTGATAAGACAGCACACGGGTCAGCCCCCAGCCTTGCTCGGCAGCGACGATGGCCGCTTCATTGGTGTTGCACAACAGCCCCGGATGAACGGTGACACTGTTTTTGCCCTCCGGGCCGAAATGCCATTCGGGTGAGGCCCATGCCCCGGTCGGCGCGATGATGCGATGGTGAACAAGGTCGGTCGGTGTCCGGGGGATATCATGCTGCTCGAAATAGGCCGGCGCGCCGCAGATGACGCGCCGCACCGCCCCGACACGAATGGCGCTCAACCCCGAATCCGGCAGGTGCCCGATCCGCACCGCGACATCGATGCCTTCCTCGACGATGTTGACCAGCCGATCGACGAACAGGCTGCGCCCGGTCACGGCCGGATAGCGATCCAGATAGTCGAGCAGGATCGGCAGCACGTATATGTGGCCGAAGATCACCGATCCGGTAACGGTCAGCGTTCCCGTGGGATTGCCATGGGTCCCCGCCGCCGCTGCGTCCGCATCCGCCATGTCGGCCAATATGCGGCGACAATCGTCCAGATAGCCACGGCCTGCTTCGGTTAGCTTCACCGACCGCGTCGTCCTGGTCAGCAGCCGCACGCCGATCTGATCCTCAAGCGCCGAGATCGCCCGGGTGACCGCGGGCGGGCTCATATGCAGTTGCCGCGCGGCTTCGGCGAAACCACCGGTTTCCGCCACGCGGACGAATATCTTGATGGCCTGCCAGCGGTCCAAAACATTTCCCGATATCAGTTCTGCGACCGAGATGTGCGCGAAATGCCATAGGCCGGTCAATCCGTACATAGGAATGTTCCGAATCGATATCTCGTCGATTTCCGACCCATGCACGAACATGACGTAATCGCGGGAGCATTGGCGATGCAGGCAATGGACCACATGGTCGAGATCACTGGAAGGTTGGTTACCCCCCGATAAGATGAAGAATGGGCTCTCGATTTTGGACCGGCCCCAGCATCAGATGAAGGATAGCCGTGGATCAGCATATAGGACTCTGGCTGATCATCGAGGACACCGCCCTGCCCAAGAAGGGCAAGGCCTCCGTTGGCGTCGCGCCCCAATACGCCACGGCGCTGGGCAAGAATGCGAACTGCCAGACACCGGTGTCGGTGACACTGGCCTCAGGCGAAGTTCCCCTCAATGCTGAGCTTGCGGCTGTTCCTGCCGGACAGCTGGACGAGCGATACCGCGCGCATGGACAAGGCGGGCGTGCCTGCCTCTTTGCAGGAATACCGCACGAAACCGGAGGTCGCGATTGAGGAGATCGATCGTTCATCGCTGCCGGTGTGCGCTTTGGCTGTGTGCTGGACGATGCCGGTTACGGGCTGTCCGCTCCGTTCCGACAGGCACTGAGTGCGCGTAGCCTGGGTATCCCCCGGCATCAGAAAGTCTATCCGGCGGATGTGCAACTGATCTTCCCGGTCGCAGGCCGCGGTCGCCCACGGGTGCGTCATGTGCTGAACGTCAAATCCATGGCTGCGCACGCCATGCTCGAAGGCGCGAAGTGGCAACAGGTCAGTTGGCGCAAGGGAACGAAGGGACGCCTGACGGCCCGCTTTGCTGCCATGCGCGTGCACATTGCCGATGGCGCGCCCCAGCGGATCGGCTCTGCCGGAGCCCAGCACATGCCGGGCGAGGAAGCCTGGTTGGTGGGTGAGCATCGCTCGAATGGTGAGCGCAAATATTATCTCTCCAATCTGCCCGCTGATACCCCGATCAAGGCTCTCGCTGGCGCGATCAAGGCGCGCTGGATCTGTGAACACGCCCATCAGCAACTCAAGGAAGAACTGGGACTGGATCACTTCGAGGGACGATCCTGGAGCGGACTTCACCGCCATGCCTTGATGTCGATGATTGCCTACGCCTTCTTACAATCCCGGAGGCTCGCTCAGGCGGGACGGAAAAAAGAGTCCTCGGCCCACCCCCTCAGCCCAACCTGCCTGCAGTGCGCCAAGCCATCCTTGACCGCTTGTCTCGCTCACCGCCAAGGCGTTGCCCTCACTGCGGGGGCAGCCTCACCAGACATCCCAACACATTTTTGCCAAAGTAGTGTTAGGTCGTGAACCCATAAACGCGAACGGCTATTTGATTTTTGCGATGACGTGCCGTCGCTTCCAAATCGTCACCGACGGGCTAGCCGTTTAGGGCGGGCTTCCGGGGGAAGACGGATGGTCTATTTCTTTTGATTGCCAGCAAAAGCGGCCGTCAAGCCAAGGCCGACATACACGAAACCACTGACCCAGCGTTCAGCCTTCAGATACATGGGACTGCGCTTCAGCCACCTGCCGGCCGTGCCGGCAGCAAGTGCGTAGGAGCTGTCCGTCAGAACGCCAATCGCTGTGTAAACAAGCCCGAGAAAAGCGATCTGCGTTGCGACATGGCCACGGTTAACCTCAACGAACTGTGGCAAGAAAGCCAGAAAGAACAGCGCTGTCTTGGGATTGAGGAGGTTAACGAGAAAGCCCTCACAAAAGAGACGCATGCGGCTTCGCGGCGGTAAACCGCCCTCGACGTTGGGAATGTCCGAGGGGCCGACGAGCTTCTTGAGGCCAAGCCAGATCAGGTAGGCCGCGCCCGCATACTTCACTATGTTGAAGGCGAGCGCGGACGATGCCAGGAGCGCCGACAATCCCACAGCGGCGGCGGCGACATGAACAAGCGTGGCCGTATGGATGCCAAAGATCGAAACGAGCCCGGCAGAGCGACCCTGCGCGACCGAGCGCGCGAAGATGTAAAGAACTGCCGGTCCCGGCACGAGAAGCAACACCAGAGTGGCGCTGATGAACAGACTGAGATTCGTTGCGCTGGGAATTGCCAAACCCATGATTGTCTTGCCCCATTTTCTATTGCACTAGCAATAACATTAAGATGCCTCCAATGCGAGGTCGTTTTCTGCTTGTCTGCAATTATGCTTTCACATCGCGCTGAACCGCCCGTGGCGTTCCTTTGAAGCCGTCGAATATGCCACGCTCGAATGGGTGGACTGGTTCAACAACCGCCGCCTGCTCGAACCCATAGGCAACATCCCACCCGCTGAAGCCGAAGCACAATATTACGCCATGCTGGACGACGTCTCCATGGCTGCGTAACTTAAACCAAACAACCTCCGGCAAACCCGGGGCGGTTCAGTGGACGCGATCTGCTGCTCACTAAATCTCGACGTCTTCATACGCAAACTCGCTTGTCCGGCATCAGCCAAACCTAACCGGAATTTCTCAATAAAGTCGGACCAGTTTACAGGGAGCAGGTCAGTTACTGCCATCTCGTCACCCGATTCTCACTTCTCGAGCTGTTTGATCCCATGGGAGACTGATACCCTTGACACCATTAAACGAAGCGATCATTTTGTTTCGGCAGAATTTAATCTTTTAGAAAGTATGGCAGCCGGTCGGTAGCGCATCGAATTTGCCAAAGGAGAAGTAGGTCATGACTGATGAAACCATCGATTCGTTTGAACTCGAAGATCTCGATACCACGATCCTGCCTGGCGGCAGCACGGAACCCGTAATTCACTTGCCGGCGGTTGCGGTTATTTTCTACTGGATGTTCCCCGCGTAATGGGGCATTTTTTTATTTGATATCTTGATCGACAGGCCGGATTGTCTGCCAAAAGCAGCGCTTCCGGCCTGCTATCTTGCAAAAGCTGCAACCAGTCAAACTGCTGGAAACACTGTATTTGTATGATATTTTAGAGCAGTTGTTTGCGGAAGGGCGCGCGCCACACCTTTTGGGCGACGGTGATGCCGATTGGATCGCGGAATATAAGCGGACAACCCAATACCACGCTGCGCTATCGCGCGTTCGCAGTGATAGACATGATGAAGAAACGGTGAGCTCGCTGTCTGGCAGCGACAAGTTCGTCGTGGCGGAAACACAAGACCGCTGGAGTTCGGTCATTATTCGCACGGAGACCGAGTATCGGTCGTTTTCGGTCCTGGCGAGTGCGGCGGTGATTCATATCGTCGAATGTAAGGCACCGTTCGCGCTACGCTGGGCTGCGGTCGATGGTTTAACGACACTTCAGGACATTCCGGCTGGCGCAAGGCTCGGACAGATCCATGCGATTCCACTTCGCGAAGGCGACACGTTGGTTGTTCCCGCCGGACTTATCGCGGTTCAACTCAATACGCCGAGCGAGCGAGTAATGCTGTTGCGCTTCAACGGTGAGCTCCGTCATGAGATCGACGTGGCATTCGATGAGCACAGCAGGACCGTGCGTTCCGTTTCGTTCAATAATCCTGTCAGCACCGCGCATTATTTCTTCGCTACATTGGCCAGTGAATTAACCAGAACGCCCGGCTTGTTGCGCGGCGACGAAGCGGATTGCCTTGCGACCATGTTCCTGGCGCCCGAAGGCGAAGAACCACATATGTTCACACAGTGGAAGATGGCACAGACGCTCGGCCGTATCCGGCCGGCCGCCGGCTTGGCGTTGCTTGAGCGTATCGCTGCCGCACCCCTACCTGCAGCGCGAACTGCTGCCAGTGCCGCCCTTTCACGACTAAAGGTGTCATGATCGCCTTTTCTGACACGTGCAGCGCATCGGGCTCGTCATCGGTCGCCGAAACGCTGGACCGACTCGACACAATCTTTGCTGGCGATTGGGCGTCGCAGATGGACCTTATCGCCCAGGAAATCGCAGTGCTGCGTGACGATCACGCCCTGCTGCGCACGTTCGTTCATGGCAACGCTCTCGCCAAGACTTGGCCGCGGCTCAGTGGAGCGCAGTCGTTTACGATCTGCAGCAGGCCAGCTTTCTTTGCGCGCATCAATTTGTGGATGCCTTACGTCAACACCGCGCCCGACAGCTACAGGCGGTTTCTGTCGGTTGATGTGATCCACAACCACTATTTCGAATTTTTTACGACCTGCCTGCTTGGGCCGGGCTATACATCGACTTTCTGGCGCGATCCGGCGCACCATCCCGATCGCGGGATCGGTGATCCGGTCGCTTTGCTTCAAGGTTCGGAGCACTCACTTTCTGACGCTGCGGTGTGGTTCGTCGAAAAGGGAGCCGACTATCATTCGCAGCACTGGCCCTCCGATTTTAGCGTGACGCTCAACGTGATGCCCCGTCCGCGTGTGGACGAATGGAGCGTGCAATATGTGCTCGACGACGCCCACCGCGTCTCCTCTATCATCGCATCGTCACAGTGAATCCGGCAGAGTGGTGGCGCGAAACAGAACGCACACAAATGTTTGCGACATCAGGCCGTGATGACCGACGTACATTCCCAGCGGTGCGCCTATGAACCAGAATGAGTGGAAACTGAAGCGTCCCGGGTGGTGAATAATCCCCCGGATTTGCCCGCCACGCTTCATGAGGCAATGTCACATATCGGATCGCGGTCCTTTACGAAGGGCATTACAAGATGGTTAATCTATAATGTTATAACATGTCATTGACATATCTCGTCTGCTTGGGAATGTTTAAGCGACTAGCCAAGGAGCCTGATTCATGTCCCTGACCGCCAACGGCCAGCGCATCGCCTTATCCGACGTCCAACTGTCCTACGGGAGCCACAGCGTATTGCGCGGCCTGACGCTGCATGTCGCGGCGGGGGAGATTTACGCACTGCTCGGCGGCAATGGCGCGGGGAAATCGACCACGCTTTCGGCACTGCTGGGTTTTGCCCGGCCCGACAGCGGCACAGTGCGGATCGATGGCTTCGATCCCGTGGATGAAGCGGACAAGGCACGCGAACAGATCGCCTATGTTCCCGAAAATGTAGCGCTCTACGAACATCTGAGCGCGCGGGAGAATGCCGCCTATCTACTTGCTCTCTCCGGGCGGCAGCCAGAGCCTGCCGCGATCGATACAGCCTTCGCGGCGACAGGCCTCCAGCCATCGGCCTGGGACAAGCGACTGGGCGGCTTTTCCAAGGGCATGCGCCAGAAAGTGGCGATCGCGATCGCTTTGCTGCGTGAAGTGCCGGTGCTGCTGCTCGATGAGCCGTCATCGGGGCTGGACCCGCGCGCAACGGCCGATTTCAACGCTTTGGTCCATGGCGTGGCGCGCAGGGGCGCGGCGGTGTTGATGGTCACGCATGACCTGCTGAGCGCCACCGACATCGCCGACCGGATCGGCTTTCTGGAGGCTGGTCGCATCGTCGATGAAGCCAGCGCACAGGGTGAGGAACGCTTCGACGTGCGCGAACTGCATCGCAAATTCGCGCGCGAGGCGGCGGCCGCATGAGTCCGGTCATCCTGATCGCGCGCGACGAACTGCGGCTGATGCGTCGCAACCGCGTCGCTGTCGTCGCGTTCGCGCTGCTGATAGTGCTGGCGCTGGTGGCCGCTTTTGTCAGCTGGGCCCACCAGCGCGGGATCGCGCAACAGCGTGCCCGTTTCCAGGCGCAGGCGAGCCAGGCTTTTGACGCGCAGCCCGACCGACATCCCCATCGCGTGGTCCATTATGGCCATTTCATCTTTCGTCCGCTGGGGCCACTTGCGGCCTTCGACCCCGGTGTCGATGCCTTCACGGGCAACAGCATGTTTCTGGAGGGGCATCGGCAGAATACCGCCAATTTCGGGGATGTGCGCCAATCATCGCTGCTGGTCCGCTTCGGCCAGTTGACGCCTGCCTTCGTGTTACAGGTGATCGCACCACTCCTGCTCATCTTCCTGGGCTATGGCGTGGTGGCGCGTGAGCGACAGCAGGGCACGTTGCGGCAATTGCTGGTGCAGGGCGTGTCTGCGCGCCGGCTTCTGGGGGGCAAGTTGCTGGCCCTGGGATCGGTCGCCGTTCTGATCGGCCTGCCCGGCATGATCGGCTTCATCCTCATCGCGGGACAGCCGGGCGCACTTGCCGGACCGATGGCGCTGATCGCGTGCGGCTATGCCGCCTATCTGGCGCTCTGGGCCGTCATCGTCATCCTGGGTTCCGCGCTTGCCGCCCGCAGCCGCGATGCGCTGCTGGCGCTGATTGCGCTTTGGGCGGTGGTTGTCATCCTCCTGCCGCGCGTCGCGCCCGATGTCGCGGCGCAGGCGCATCCGCTCGCCACAAAGCTGGAAACCGATATCGCGATCCAGCGCGATCTGCGGCAGTTGGGCGACAGCCACAACCCGGACGATCCGTTCTTCTCGGCCTTCAAGCAGAAGGTTCTGCGTCAATATGGCGTAGCACGGGTCGAGGATCTGCCGGTCAACTACAAGGGCCTGCTGGGCATGGAAGGCGAGAAGCTGACCTCTGGCCTGTTCGACGATTATGCAGTTAGGAGTTTTGCGACGCAGGCTGCGCAGAGCGGGCTGATGGACGGTTTCGGCATCGCCAGCCCGACCCTTGCGCTACGACGCCTGTCGATGGCGGCAGCGGGCACCGACCTTAGAGGACATCGCCGTTTTCTCGGCCAGGCGGAGGCCTATCGCTACGGCCTCATCCAGCGGCTGAACAGGCTCCAGGCGGACGCCGTCAGATACTCGGACGACACCGCGCAGGACGCTGGCGCCGATGAACGAAAGCGGATCTCTTCACACAATTGGCAATCCATGTCGGTGTTCAGGTTCAAACCTGCCCCGGCGGGGGAAATGGTAAGTGCGGGCGTGCCTGGCTTGGTCATGCTGCTGGTCTGGCTGTTGATCGCGGCCCTCGCCCTGATCCCCGCCGCACGACGTCTTCAGAGGATCCAGAAATGAATCTCATTCGTCAGGAATTGCGCCTGCTGCTGCGCGCGCGAATGGCGCTTGTCGCGCTGGGACTCGTTCTGCTGCTCTCGGCCGCCAGTGTAGTCGCGGGCATGATCGAGATTGCGCATCAACGCGCCGTGATCGCCCGCATCGCGCCGCAGCAGGCAGAGGATATCGCGGCCATCGCCAAATGGGTGGATCATGAAAAGGATGCGGGCAGCGCGGCCTATTACAGCTTTCATCCGACCTGGGACTCGCCAGCCCCGCTGGCCTTCGCGGCGATCGGGTTGCGGGACGTATCGCCCTATATCCTGCGCGTGCGTGCCCTTGGGCTTGAGGCCCAACTCTATGACGGGGAAGCCTTCAATCCCGAACTGGCTTTGCCCGGCCGCTTCGATTTTGCGTTCGTGCTAGTCTATCTCGCGCCGCTTTTCGTGATCGCGCTGTTCCATGATCTGGTCTCGGGCGAGCGGGAAGCAGGACGGCTGCGCATGCTGAATGCGCTGCCGGCGAGAGGGCAGCACCTGTGGCTGCGCCGCGTGGCATTGCGTTTTGGCCTGCTGTATCTCGCGATTGCCTCTCCGCTACTGGTTGGCGCACTCATGTCAGGCGTCGCTTTCCTGTCGACTCTTACCGTTTTGGGGCTCATGATCGGCTATCTTGCCTTCTGGATCGGCGTGACTTTGCTCATTGGCCGGTTCGCCTGGAGTTCGGTTGCCAATGCCGCGACGCTGGCGGGACTGTGGCTGGTCATCACGCTGGTATTGCCGACCATCGCCCATGTCGCGATTAACCAGGCGATTCCGGTAGGCGAAGGTGTCGAGCTTACCCTTGCGCAACGCGAAGCGGTCAATCGCGCCTGGGATATTCCCCGCGAGGATACGATGCGGGCATTTTATGCAACCAATCCCGACTGGGCCAGCAGCCCGCCGCTGCCGCAATCCTTCCATTATAAATGGTATTTCGCCTTCCATCAGGTCGGCGACGAGAAGGTCGCGCCGCAGGTTGCCGCCTATCGAAACGGGTTGAAGGCCCGCGACCGGGTGGCCCATGCTGTCGGCTGGGTACTGCCGTCCGTCGGCGTGCAGGGGCTGCTGGCGCGTCTCGCCAACAGCGATGTGCAGGCGCAGCTTGCCTATCAAGACCGGATCAGGGCCTATCATGCCGCGCTGCGCCGCTTCTATTATGGCTATCTGTTTACCGACCGGCCATTCGGCAAGGAGGATTTCGACCGCGCGCCGCGCTTTGAGGACAGCTAAGGACAGTCGCTCATATGCAGGCCTACCATGCGCGCCATGACATGCTTCTGGCGTCTAGCCTACTGTGGGCTGTGGGACTGGAGCCTCGACATCAGTTATCGCTATCTACCCAGCGATAAGTTGACACTCCGAAATTGGCCTATCTCGGATGGAAAAGCTGCTCGTCCGCACCTAGCGATCGAAAATGCGCGCATGAATGGCGACAAAGGGTTGACGGCGGGACGGCAGCTACGCGCGCCTAGCCGGTCGTCGAGCCGGTTGCGGGAGATTTCCGATAGCCGACCGGCAGGCTCCGCATTGCGCATCCGGCGCCCAGTTAGTTCGCTGATCAGGCGCGGGCAGCCTCCGCCGTTTGCACGGCGATGAAGCGCGCTAGTGGAATCTCGGTCAGAGGTCGTTCCGAAGCCATCTCACGAGCGACGAGCGCCATTTCGATCCAGTCTGAACCGTGGCCGTCACCTCGCTGTGCGAATGCACTCCAAGCGACGACGCCGGCCCAATAGGCCCGCTTCGGTTCCAGCACCGTCTCAATAATCGCGGCGATCCGGTCCTCGATCTTGCGCTTGCGTTTAATCGCTGCGGCGACGTCGTCGCCATTCTCAAACCAGGAATCGAGCTGAGGGTTGGTCGCCAGCCACCGTCCTGACCCGCGCACTGCCCTTTCTACCGCCTTGGCATCGGTTACCGCAGCGTCGGCGTCCGAGAGCATCAAGGCAACGAGATCATCCACCGATACAAACTTGGACGCGACATCCGAAAGCCCCATAAGCGTGATAGCCTGAATGAGGCCAAACGGGGGTAGCGAGCTAGCCGGGCCGTCCGCCAGGGCGCTGCTCAGGATCAAGGCCGTGTCCTCGGCTGTCGTTTCATGAACCGACATCTCGGACGCAATATGGTCAAGCATGTCTTCGATCTCAGGCCTGCTTAGTGAGCCCGCTACCCAGGCGTCCCGCACACCATGGCCCTGCTTGATCAGAATCGATACCAGCGCGTTCTTTCTACCCTGCTTGATCGATGCGAATATGCTTTGCGCTCCCGCCCCATCGCGCTCGGATATCAGAAGTTCCCTGACCTGAATTGCGGGGCGCTTCTCCGGCACCGACCCGACAGCTCGCGCGGCTCTGATGATGGCGTCAATCGCACGGCGCCGATCTTCCGACACCCAGTTGCGGATCAGCATGAGGTTCGTAACCGACGTTGCTGATACAAGCCCTTGTCTGGCAGTCTCTTCGATCATGGAGGCTAACGGCATAGCGATCGCAGGTTCTGCAAGAAGCCAACCGATAGCGGCCTCGCGCAGACTGGAATCGTCGGCGAGGACGAGTCCTTTCAACAGACTGAGTTGCAGCCCGGCAGGCATGGCTGCCGTCAATTCGGCGAACTGGCTCTGGATCAGGAACGGGTCGCCCTCACAGGCTTTCACCAAGTCCTTCAACATCTGGTCAACATCGGGCGTCGGGAGATTCAGCTGGCCGGCTCCGGTCTGGATCATCGCGTGATCCATTGCGCTGCGTATATCCTCCCCCACCTCGATCCCAGCCCGCGAAAACGCCGAGACAAGGGCCATCGCTGCCGTCGGCACGAGCTTGCCAATACGCATTTGCTGAGCGATCGCGGCCCTGACATTCTCCATGGCCATGGTCGCATGGCCGTTGCCGGCTTCGCTTCGCTGACGTAGTTGCTCCAGAGTCTGACCAAGCATGAACGAATATGCGTGATGCATCGTTGCGTCAGGCCGCTTCTTGCGCCCTTCGGCACCGGTGAGGTCGACGATCAGCAGTAAGGCTTCGGGTTGCGCCGCTAGCATATCTCCGACGCTGTGGGCCCCGGGCGACAGTTCACCCGAGCGGATATCGTCCCGAACCATGCGTGCAATCTGCTGGATGGCGGCACGTGGCGTCACGATTGATGTTCCTTTCTCGCACGGCGATTGCGTGGCCGGTACAACTAGCAGCGGCGCGGCGACAATCCCAGAGTGCCGCCGTGGGATATTATAGCACTCGATCTGCAGGCTACCTCGTCAAAATCCGATTGCCCTTCAGCGGCCAGGGCGGACCTTCCGAAAGATCCGCAGGTGATTTCCGCTTCCTTCTATGGAATGCCCTGAAGGGGCCTGTCTGCGACAACCGGAAGGGAAAGCAGTAGGTCCGCACCTAGGCAGAGGAAATCGGCCCTTGAATGGCATGAAATGGTCGAACTTCCATCAACTCGCTCCCCCAATCGCCCCTGGGGTCAGGATCAGGGTGAGGAGAATGAGGGCAAAGCCGACATATCCCCAGGCGCCCATCCCCTGCCAGGCGCGTTTCAAGCTGCCAGCGTCGGATCGCGACGATCGGACCAGCCGCATCGCGTAGATCATCGTGCCGGTGACGGCCATCGCCGTCAGCAACGCGCCGAACAGGAACCAGATGGCTTTCGTCCACATGCCGCCGAACGTGCCGAAATGCAGCGGATCGGCCATTTCGGAAATGCGCTGATGCGCGCTTAATGCACGTCCGTCCAGCCGCGCCACGACCTGCGACGTAGCCGGATCGACGACCACGGCATTGGCGCGATCGCGCACCAGCCAGGCGGATGACTGGCCCAGGAAGATGACGCCATTGTCGGGCGTGAAGCGGATTTCCCGAATATCGAGCGCAGGATCGGCTCTGCGCGCTTTGGCAACCAGCCGGTCCAGCGAGGCCCCGGTCGGCATCGCACTAGCCACCACCTCCGGCAATTTGGGCACCTTGGCGTTACCTCCCAATGTCTCCACCAAATACCACAGGCCTGTCAGCGCGATCAGCGCCATGAACCACAGGCTCCACAAGCCCATCAGGCGATGGAGATCGCCGGTCATCCGTCGGCCATCGCCGCCGCGCGGCGTCCGGAAGAAGCCGCGCCACCATTTCTTGTAGGTGACGATGCCCGACACCAGCGATGCCGCCAGCAACAAGGCCAGCGAACAGACGATCGGTATGCCGATCTTCGTCGGCAGCATCAGGTGGCGATGGGTCTGGCGCAGGAAACGGTGGACATTGGCCCAGCCATGCCTGCCGGTGACCTTAGCCGTCCAGGGATCGACATAGACGCGCTCGGGCGCGCCTTTGCCGCGACTGACCCAGGCCTCGACCGTAAACCAGGAGTCGATCGGTGCGTACAGGGTCTGGAGCCGGGCATCGGGTGCAGCGCGGGCCGCCGCCTGCGCCAACGCCCCCCATGACGCGACCGGTTCAGACCGGGGCAATACCCGCATCGCGGGCGTCGCCAACCAGTCGATTTCATGCGCGAACACGGCAAAGGTGCCCGTCGCCAGGATGAAGGTCAGGAAGATCGACAGTTTCAGGCCGATCCAGCTATGCACCACCCACCAGAGCGATCGGCCCTTTCTCGTCCGAACCCGATCCATGGTCAGAACTGGAAGCGGAGTTCGGCCAGAAATGTGCGCGGCTCGCCCGGAAAGTGGCCGCTCTGCGCCGAAAAGCCCGAAGCGGCATAGACTTTGTCGAATATATTATCGACACGCAGCATCAGTTCGGCAAAGCCAAGCCCCTTGGTGATCGATGCGTCAAAGATCGTGTAGGGCTTTACGGTCTGCCCTGACAGGCTGATGCGCTTCGACACATGTTCGCCGCCAACTGCAAAGGCCGCATCGATCGCTGGCACCTGATAGCGGGTCCAGAAGCCGACCTTGTGCTTGGGCGCATTGGCGAAGCGGTTGCCCACCGCATTGGTTATCGCTTGTCCCGCGATCGTGCCGGTGATCTTCGTGTCGTTATAACCATAGTTGACCAGTGCCACCCAATTGGCGGTAATGTCGGTCGACAGGTCGATCTCGAACCCCTTGCTCGTCACCTCGCCGATCGGGCGTAACTGGTCCTGGCCATTCACGGGTGGGAGGCTGGTATCGGCCTGGAGGATATTCTTTCGCACGATGCGGTAGGCGGCCAGATTGGCCTGGAGCCTGCCATCGAACAGGTCGGTCTTGATGCCGCCTTCGAACTGGTCGCCGGTAACAGGCGCAAAGGGACCGCCGACGTCGCCATTCTGGCTGGCGGCCGTCTGCGGTTCGAAGCTTTGCGACCAGCTTAGATAGATGGAGACATCCTTGCGCGGCTTGTAGATCGCGCCGGTGCGGAAGGTAATGTCGTCATCCTCATAAGAGGCAGTATTGACCACGCGATCCTCGAACTTGTCGTAGCGCACGCCACCGACCAGCTTGAAGGCATCGCTGAGGCTGATCTGGTCCTGAAGATAAGCGCCCTGACGCTTCGTGCGCGTATCCGTGACGGTGAACGGCAGCAGTGCGGCCCGCGCCACATCGCGCGCGCTGTTGGTATAGACGGGATTGCTGAGGCTAAGCGGCGTAACGCCCGCTCGCAGGATGCGCGAATTGAGCACACTCGTCTCGTCATACCAGTCCGTACCGGTCTGGAATTTATGCTCCATGCCCAATATGTCGACCCGCGCTGTCAGGTTGGCGGAAAAAGACAGGCCATCGACATCGCGGATCTGGTCACGAAACTCGCGCGCGACCAGATCGGTGCTGCCAGCGACCAACCCGCGCGGCTCATGATATTGCTGCGTTTCGGTCGCCTTGAAGTAGCGGACCCCGGCGTCGAACGTGAACCGGTCCCCGATCGCGGTCGCATAACGCGCCTGATAGGCCTGAGACTTCAGATGCAGGAAATCGGTCGGTTCGTTCGCGTTCCAGCGAATGTCCGTCAGGAAATTGCCGTCATTGTCGGTCAATATGCCGCGCAAGCGGTTTGCCTGAAGATCATTGTCGTAGACCGTCGCCTGGAGCGTCAGCTTGCCGCCCTCGTTGGTCTTGATGGCAAGACCGCCGTCGCCGATCAGCGACACATTCTTCGTATTGCGCCGATAGGGGTTCATCGCCTCGTAAAAGCCGCCGAGGCGGTAGGTGACGATCCCGTCCTTGTCGATCGGGCCGGTCGCTTCGGCGGATATGCCACGCCGGTCATAATTGCCCGCCGTCGCCACCAGGCGCATGGCGCTGATGTCGCCGGGAACCTTCGACACATAGTTGATGATGCCGCCGGGGGAGCCTGGACCGAAGAAAAGCCCCGCCGGTCCTTTCAGCACCTCCACCCGTTCGATATTGAAAAGCTGAGGCACCGAAAAGCCGATGAACGGGTTGCCCCGCATGCCGTCGTAGAAAGACTGGTCCTGGCGAAATCCGCGGAAGGTGACGCCAGCATAGCTGAAGAAACTGACGCCGGAAATATTGCGATAGATGTCGGTCGCGTCGCGTGCCCCTTGGTCAGCGAAAAGATCCTTGTTGATCACCTGCAAAGCCTGCGGAATGTCGAGCGGGTCCTCAGCGCTTTTGCCCACGGTTGTGGTTTCGGTGCGGTAGAGGCGTTGGGCGCGGCCTGTCACGATGATCTGATCGCCTTCGTCCATGGCCGCATCTGGTGACGACGCAGGCGCTTCCTGCGCGGAAGCCACTGACGCGCAGAAGGAAATAGACGCAAACAGCGCCGCGCGGAATATAGACAAGAAAACCCCCGCATCAGTATCGCGAATGATAATGATTCGCGATACGAAGTTTGGACGGTCAGGGCAAGCCGCCAATTCCATTCTCGCAGCTCATAACAGGGAGGACAGTCGATCTGACCACCGACACGGCGCTAAGCTTGCGACCCGCTTAAGAGCGGACCTTCCGCACGCGGGATCGTTCATTTCGACGCTGAACGGCAAAGAAGGGGCGGAGTTTCGAAAGGACATTTCGGAGGAGCTTGCCCCAGCGCCTGCCGGGGCATGAAACTGAAAGTGTTACGATCCCGATCATCCTCGAAATCGGAGCGCGTCGATGATGACCTTAAAAGCAGGAAGGTTTTGCCGGCGGCTCGGATAATAGAGGAAATAGCCATCGAATAAGGGGGACCAATCGTCCAGGATCTGCACCAGCAAACCTGACGCGATATGCTGTTCCACGATATTTTCGGGGACATAGGCGATGCCGTAGCCGTTCACCGCCGCGTCGATCATGGCGTAGGAATTGTTGAAGGTCAGTTGCCCTTTCACCCGGACACGCAGCGCCTGCCCGTCCTTCTCGAATTCCCAGGCATAAAGACCCCCGGCGGTCTCGTGACGCATGTTGATGCAGATATGCCGGACCAGATCCTGCGGATGCACCGGCGCATCATGCGCATCGAGATAGGTGGGTGACGCGACGGCCACCAGGCGCCAGTCCGGACCGATGCGGACCGCGATCATATCTTTCTCGACGCTTTCTCCCAACCGGACACCGGCGTCGAACCCTTCCTCGACAATATTGCGGAAGCTGCTGTCCAGGATCAGTTCGACGCCGATATCTGGATAGGCGCTGAGAACCGGCCTCAGCTTTGGCCATACGACACTTTCCAATGCGTGATCGGATAAGGTCAGCCTGATCGAGCCTGACGGCCTCTCGCGGAACGTCATCAGGGCCGCGATCTCGTCTTCGATTTCTGCGATGCGTGGCGCGATCGTCTGGAGCAGCCGTTCGCCTGCAACGGTTGCCGCGACATTGCGTGTCGTGCGCGTCAGGAGACGTATCCCCATGCGCTCTTCAAGCTGCTTGATCGTGTGGCTGAGTGTCGATTGCGCAACGCCGAGCTTTGCCGCCGCCTTGGTGAAACTGCGCTCCTCCGCGACGGCTTGGAACCAGGTCAGTTGGTTGAGGTCGGTTTTGGCCATCAGGTGCCTTCCTCTTTCACATGTACAACAGATTATTCGTTGTAGTCGATAAGTTCATGCCAATTTCTATGGGTAATCGCATTATCGGTTAAGCACTAGATGGGCACTGCGAGAAATTTTACAGGAGCCAGGCGAATGGTGGTTGCGACCACATCCAATGGAAGCGAACCGGTCGCCGCCTGGGGGGCGGTGCTCTCCATGGCGCTCTGCGTGGCGATGCTGATCGCTTCGGAATTCATGCCGGTCAGTTTACTCACGCCGATGGCGGAAGGGTTGCGCGCAACCACCGGGCAGACCGGACAGGCGATTTCGATTAGCTGCCTCTTCGCGGTGGCGGCCAGCATGATTGTCACCACTGCCGCCGGGACGCTCAATCGGAAATGGGTTTTGGTCGCGATGACCGCCGTCATGTTGCTGTCATTGGTGCTGGTCGCGGCGGTGCCGAATTTCGCGGTACTCATGATCGGCCGCGCTCTGCTCGGCATTTGCATCGGCGGCTTCTGGGCGCTGGCCACCGCCGTCATCATGCGACTGGTTCCCGAACGCGACGTTCCGCGTGCGCTCGCTCTGATGTACGGTGGGCAGGCTATCGCGGCCGCCTTCGCTGCGCCGATCGGCAGCTACCTGGGCGGCATGTTCGGCTGGCGCGCAGTGTTCTGGGCGCTGACACCCATCGTCGCCGGCAATCTCGTCTGGCATATGATCGCTCTTCCCTCGCTGCCCGCACGTCAGCGCCAGGACTTCCGGACCATGCTTGGTCTGCTGAAGCGTCCCTATTTCCTGCGCGGCCTGATCGCGGCAATGCTGTCATGGGGGTCGGCCTTCACCATGTTCACCTATCTGCGCCCATTTCTGGAGCAGGTGACGGATGTGGACGTGACGATGCTCTCGATCCTGCTGCTTATATTAGGCTGTGCTGGCTTCGCTGGCACCTGGGCGTCTGGCCGCTTCCTCCGCGGTAACGTCGCGCCTCTGTTGCGACTGCCGGCGCTGCTCATGGGCGGCTGTACGTTAGGCCTGCTGCTCCTGGGAGGCTCCGTGGTGGCGGCAGGCTTGTTTCTCGCCCTCTGGGGTATGATGAATACCGCCATGTCGGTCATCTGGATGACATGGATGTCACAGAATGCCGCCGACGCGCCTGAGGCCGCAGGCAGCCTGATGGTTGCGGCGATCCAGGTCTCGATCCTGCTGGGCGCGGTCGTCGGCGGGCTGCTTCTGGACGGTCTGACGGTCATCGCGACCTTCATCGGCAGCGTGGTTCTGGCCGGTTTTGCAATCGCGCTCATCGGCAGTGGTCGGCATCTGCTGAAGCCCGAATGACCGGGAAACTCACCCATTTTTGCGGATCGGGTCGATCCCAACGCAAACGCACAGGAGATCACCAATGTCTATGCACCGCTCTAACACGAAACCGTCAGCCTATGACATCCAGCGGCGCGCACTTCTGAAGCTGACCGGCGCAAGCCTCGCCGCCTTCGGCGCAGCTTCAATGTTCAACGTCCCCACAGCAGAGGCTCAGACTATGTCAAACGAATGGGATAAGGTCTTCCCGCGCAGCCAGAAGGTCGATCATGAGAAGGTCACGTTCAAAAATCGCTATGGCATCACCCTGTCGGGCGATCTCTATCTGCCGAAGGACCGTGCCGACCAGCGCCTGTCGGCATTGGCCGTCGGCGGACCGTTCGGTGCGGTCAAGGAACAGTCATCGGGTATCTATGCCCAAAGCATGGCGGAGCGCGGCTTCGTCGCGCTGGCTTTTGATCCTTCCTACACCGGCGAAAGCGGTGGCGAACCGCGCAATGTCGCCTCGCCGGACATCAATACAGAGGATTTCAGCGCAGCGGTGGACTTCATTGGCCTGCGACCCGAAGTCGACCGCGAACGGATCGGCGTAATCGGCATTTGCGGCTGGGGTGGTATGGCATTGAACGCGGTCGCATCAGACAAGCGGATCAAGGCCGTAGTTGCCAGCACCATGTATGACATGACCCGCGTGATGTCGAAGGGCTATAACGACGCGGTGACCCTGCAGCAGCGCGCACAGACGCTGGAGCAACTGGGTCAACAGCGTTGGGCGGATGCAGAGAATGGCTATCCTGCCTATGGTCCGGTCTCCCTCGAACTTAAGGGCGGCGAACCGCAGTTCATGGTGGAATATGCTGACTATTATAAAACGCCTCGAGGCTTCCACCCGCGAGCAGTCAATTCGAACGCATCCTGGAGCCTGACCACGCCGCTGTCGTTTATGAACATGCCGATCCTGACCTACATAGCGGAAATCTCGCCGCGGCCGGTCCTGTTCATCCATGGCGAAAAGGCCCATTCGCGTTACTTCAGCGAAACCGCCTTCGCGGCAGCAGCCGAACCGAAGGAATTCGTGATCGTCCCCGGCGCCAACCATACCGATCTTTACGACAAGATAGACGTGATCCCGTTCGACAGGCTGATCAGCTTCTTCAATCAGCATCTTTCCGTGTGAACTGCAAGATGGGGCCCGCCTGCTGGCAGGCTCCATCTATACTGCTCCATTCTCCGCCGTCATATCACCACGTCCACGATCAGCCGTCCCGCGGCGCCAAGCAGCGCCAAATAGGTGAAGATCATGCCGAAGCCACGCACTGGTCCTGAATCCGCCAGCATGCCGAACGCGTGCAAGGCCCGCCCAAGGACAAGCATCGTCCCGATAGCCAATATGATCCATATTGGCGCAGCGTGAGCCTCGACCAGCCCAAGGCTCACTAAGCCAAGCGGAACATATTCGATGAAATTGCCCTGCGCGCGGATACGTCGGTGCAGAACTTCGTCAGCGCTGCCACCGACCATATCCCCGACCTTTAGCCGTCGGAGCGAAATCGGGAATGAAAGAGCGACAAGCGCGACCGCGAAAGCTGCCGCCAAGATCGATGTGATGGGCAGTATGGCCATATGGATGTCTCAAGTCTCAACCGGAAGGTTTTTTGATGAAGGGAGCGACCGGACCTCGCATGTACCAATGTAATGTCCCTTCGATTGATCTGCGTGAAAGCCCCCCTGGTGTAGGGGTGCCGTCACTTCGCCGGATCAGCGCGCACTGTCGATAATCATCCCGCCATCGGGCGTGAGGCTGTAGCCGGTGATGAACTGCGCATCCTTGGTGGCGAGAAACAGGATGACCGGCGCGATGTCCTGTTCGGGCGATCCATTGCGATCGAACACATTGGGCAAGGGCGGCCTGTCACTGCCGAAGGTATCGGCAATCGGCATGACGTTGTTCACGGTGATCCCATCGGCGCCCCACTCTCGGGCGGCGACCCGAGTGAGCGCGCGGACGGCCTCCTTGGCCATGCCGTAGGGAGCGTACCCCACCATGCCGAGGAGGCCGCTGGCGGAGCCAAGGTTGATGATACGACCGGCTCCACTGGCCTTGAGGTGCGGATAGGCAGCCTGCATCATGCGCAGATAGGCGATCGGCCCCATATCGAAATTGCGCTGTAGCTGCTCGACCGACAGATCGATGACCGAGGATAGTGCCGCAGAGGGATCGAAGGCGTTGTTGACGAGGATGTCGATACCGCCATAAGCGGCTACTACCTTGTCCACCGCAGCTTTGATCTGCTCACCGTCACTAAGGTCGCACTGAACCGCGAGGGCAGAACCGCCCACGGCTTCGATATCGGCCACGACAGCATCGATATTCGCAGGCGTCAGGGACAGGACGGCGACCTTCGCTCCCTCCGCCGCGAACAGTTTGGCGGTGGCGCGACCGATGCCGCGGCCTGCGCCGGCTACAATGGCAATTTTGCCGTCAAGTCGGCCCATGTTCATCTCCATTTCGACAGGTTTAGTGGTGCGCCACTGTTGCGGGCGCGTAGGGCGAGGGTAGTTCGCGCGCGTAGTTCTGCGTTGCGAACGATGCGGCCAGAAGCACGAAGCCAATGGCCGCAGGAGCAGCGTTCTTCAGGCTGCGCACCCCCAGATGGGCCATTCCGGACAGGATCAGGTGATAGAAGATGCCCGCATAGGCGAGATCGCTGAGCGGCACGCTGATGCGCGTCAGGACTGCGGCCGGTCCAAGGATCTTCACCACGATCATCAGCGGCACCAGATGTGCAGCATGATAACCCAGATCGGCTTGTGCCTTTTGGACGAAGTCCTTTCTGGTCAGGTACAAAAATGCGGATGACAGATACAGTGCCGACAACAACGCCGTGCTGATCCAATATGTATAAATGGCGGCCATAAAATCTTTCCCAGCGCCAACGTCCTGGCGAGACTGTTCGATACAATATGCGGTCTGCGTGCCAGCTGATTGCTACATCGCCCAAGAGCATGTATTGAATTTGTATCTTATGATGAATTTACGCAAGTAGGATGAAATTATGACTCTAAGTATGGAAAATCACACTAATGGATGAGCGTGATTTCACCATGCAGAATGAGATGCGCCGCGCGTTCGGGATGCTCTCGGGCAAGTGGAAGCTGGAGATCATGTGGCTGCTCCACCAGCGGATCTATCGCTTCGGGGAACTGCGAAAAGGCATTCCGGGGATCACGCAGCACATGCTGACCGCACAGCTACGCGAGCTTGAGGCCGACGGCTTGATATCGCGCACGGTGTTTGCGGAGGTGCCTCCGCGCGTCGAATATGCAATAACGCCAAAGGCGCGCGCACTCGGGCCAATGATGGAGGCCCTGACGGCTTGGTGGAGCGAGCACGGAAGCAGCGTACCGCAGAAGCGTTCGGATTCGAGTGGCCGTAAGGCAAGTGAAAGAGGGTAACGGCAGCGCGAGTTCAGAATATCTGCGCTCGTGTTCGAGAAGTCAGGCCCCAGCAAAACAGCAACGAAATCTGCCGCCGGTTGTACCCGACTGATTCAAGGCCTGCTGATCGTCTCGCAGTGCAGCGCGGTGTCAAACTGCACAACATGCAACCCAACGCAGTTCACATATGGGGGCCTCCCCGCTGGCAGTATTGCGGTAGTGACCGTCGCGTGCGATCCAAAAACTGTTATTCAACAATCGGCCAGTTTTGAGGGTCAAGGATCGAAAAGCCGCCGTTCCGCAGCTGGGCACCGCATAATCGCGGCTGAGTATCTGATTTGGGTCGTTATCAGGCTGGCGGCTTTCGCCTCGCTTGCGGCAAAAGCTTTATCAGGATCACTCCGAAAAAGGTAGCTCCTGCGGCAACAGTCGCATCATGTTCTCCAAAAATACGCCATCCGGAATATGAACTTGCCAACGCCAAAAGAAGCACTGCGACAAACACCCCAGCGATGATGCGTTCAAACATATTCGGAGGTCGCTTAACCCATTCGTAGTCGCTCATGAGTGAGGTTATGCCGAGCCGCCGTCATCGAAGCAACGTCTGCTAATTGGAAATTGCAATGCTGGTTTGAGCAGCATTTTCTGGTCGGAAACCGCCATCAGACAAATGCCTTGGAAGCAATTGGAGGCAATGCCATTCCCACATTGCCCATTGAGACCGACGGCTTCATAAGGGACTATGACAATTCCTTTACAGAATTCAGCCGCCCTTTCCCGTATTCAAGAAAATTGGCTTGCAACGAAAGAGCGGAAATTACTGAACTGGCTGTGCGCTCAAATGCCGCCGTACGTCACGCCTGATCGCCTGACGGCCTTGGGCATGATCGGCGCCTGCATGATTTTTCTAGGCTACTTGGGGAGCAATCTACATTCCTCCTGGCTGTTGCTCGCCATCGTCGGTTATGTCGTCCAATGGTTTGGGGATTCAATGGATGGGAGCATAGCTCGCTTCCGCCGCATCGAACGTCCTTCCTATGGCTATTTCATCGATCATAGCTGCGATGGGCTTGCGACACTGTTCATCCTTGCCGGCATTGGCCTTAGTCCGTTCGTCACCATGGACGTCGCCATGGTGGCGCTCGCTGGATATCTGCTGCTCTCGATCCACGCCTACCTTTCGGCGCGCGTGCTGGGAGAGTTCAAGCTGTCCTATCTCGCAGCAGGCCCGACCGAATTGCGATTGATGCTCATCGCGCTGACGCTGATGATGATGGCTCTGGGTTCTGGTCCAGGATATTTCGGACGGCTGTCAGGCTTCGACCTGTTTGTTGGCACAGTCGGATTTATCCTTATTCTCCTTTTCGTCATTCAGACTTTGGCCACCGGCCGGCGACTAGCGCGATCCGAACGCGGCGAAGAGTGAAAATTAGTGTTTTGGGGGCGATGGCGGATAGTTGCTTGGTAACGCAGGCGAACACGTGCCCGACTCGACAAACGGCGTTGTTTGGCGATGAGGCGGCCGCCGAAATTGCAACAGCCGCTCGGTCTTGACGGTGACGATGCTGATACGACGAGAGCGCCGCAGAGGGTGGTTTCCTGCTCGACGGCTATTGTAACGCCAACGGCAGAAGCTGACGTTAGCAAGACCGAGTTGGAGGCGACTGCTCCAGATCGAGTGCCATCAATGACAGGTTCGTCAATATGAAATCTGCACGAGCGGCCACGGTTTCGCGAGGCAGTACGACGGGATCGTATCCAGCCTGCAGATAAGCCATTCGAACCCGCTCATAGTCGCGCAAAGCTTTTTCGAGGCAGTGGCGTCGATCTTCGTTGACCTCGTATATCTCCGGCCAAGGAGGGGCGAGGAAGACCAGATCATAGCGGTAATGCGCTAAGGCGTCCGTCGGAAGCTTACCACCTCGCGCGGTGATCGCAACACTTGCATCGACGACGCCGCGGTCGAAGAATGTGAGCCCCCGCGAGGCCATATGGCGTCCGTCAGTGCCAGAATCTTGGTTGTCATACCGCCTTTCGAACGACCGATGGCCTGGCTCGAAGTCCCCCTTTTGCGCCCTGACCGTGCCGGTGAACCTTAACGATGGTAGCATCCACCATGGCGTATTCCATGTCGGATTGCTCAGATAAGGCATCAAAAATCTGCTTGAAAACATCGGCTTCACGCCAATCGCGAAAGCGCCGGAACGCTGTACTCCAGTTGCCAAACATGACAGGCAAATCGCGCCAAGGGCTGCCCGTTCGCACAATCCAAAGCACCGCTTCTAAAAACAAGCGGTTGTTCCTGCCACTGCGCCCTGGCTCCGTTGGCTTACCCAGACAATGCGGTTCCATCTTCGCCCATTGGGCGTCGGTCAGTACAAAGCGATCCATCCACAGTGTGAATCACATCTGCGCGCGCAGGGAAATCCTAAATCCCAACAGCACCTAGTATGACCGCTGATTATCCTCGCGTCTGAGAAGATCTTCGCCAGAAGGCTCGCGCGCGTCATAACCATCCCAGCGCTGTGGTGCACTAATGTCACACCGAATTATCCAATTGCAACAGGTGCGAAACTTTCTTGCGAGCGCGCGATTAAGCGATCAGGGCGCCGTTGCGCCCGCGTTCCGATGCGGGCGGTGGAAGATATCGTTTCAGGCGGCTTCCCAAACATGATTGCGATCCGGCTCCTTTGAGAATGCCGGAAGCTCAGGAGGAATATCATAATGCACATTATCCGTTCATCCGCGTCCAGGCTGCTTCTGGCCGGCGCTGCACCGCTCGCCTTACTCGTCGGGAGCGCGATGGCCCAGACCGCCCCTGCCACGCAGGCTGCGCCCGACGTAGCGGCCGATGAGAATCAAGCCGACATCGTCGTCGTCGGCACCGCAGGCGGCGGCACGCGTCGTCAGGACGCGGCCTTCGCCGTCACCAGCCTGTCCAGCGATGCCATCGCCCGCGCCGCGCCCAACAGCACGGCCGACCTGCTGCGCACCATTCCGGGCGTCAGCGCCGAAAGCTCCGGCGGCCAGAACGGCGCCAATATCTTCGTGCGCGGCTATCCGTCGGGCGGCGACGCGCAGTTCGTCACCTTCCAACTGGGCGGCGTGCCTTTCTTCCCGCCTTCGACCCTGTCCTTCCTTGAAAATTCGCAGCTGATCCGCCTCGACGAAACAGTCGATCGCGTAGAAGCCGTGCGCGGCGGCACCGGTTCGCTCTTTTCAAACGGTCAGCCGGGCCTGACCGTCAACGTGCAGCAGCGCGAAGGCAGCCAGACGCTCAAGGGCTTTGCGAAGCTGTCCTACACCAGTTATGACGAAATCCGTGGCGATGCCTGGATTTCGGGCCCGATCAGCGAAGACACGACCTTCATGGTTGGCGGCTATTATGCGCAGGGTAACGGCATCCGTGATCCGCAGTTCCGCGCCGAAAAGGGCGGTCAGATCACCGCGAACATCCGTCATGATTTCGGCGGTCGTGGCTCGTTGCTGATCTATGGTCGGTATCTAAACGATCATGGCCAGTGGCTGCTGCCCATTCCCGTCAATCAGGACGGCAGCAAGATCAGCCAATATGCCAATTTCGACCATGGCACAGGCGCGCTCGCCGGTCGCGATGTGCGCGTCACCACCAACAATGCCGGTCGCACCGTCGATCTGGCCGATGGTCGCGGCGCGAATCTGGGCAATTTTGGCCTGAGCTTCGACTATGAACTGGTCGATGGCCTCAACATCCGCGAACGCGCCAGCTATTTGTGGGGCACGGCCAACACCATCGGCCTGGTCCCGACCGACGCGCCGATGAGTGCGGCGGCCATGGCAACAACGCTGGGCGGCGCGGGTTCGACCGTGGGCAGCCTAACCTACGCATCGGGCGGCGGCGCAGCAGCGGCTGGTACACAGGTCATGCGCGCGGGCATCTGGGACGTGCGTAAGCGGATAGACGCCTTCGTCAACGACATAGCGCTGGAGTTCAAGGCTGGCGGCAACAAGCTGACCGGCGGTTTCTACCTTGCCAACTACACCACTCGCGACAATTGGGCGCTGGGCAATGACGTTCTGCTGACCGCCGAACCCAATGCCCGTCGCCTGAACCTGACGCTGGGCGATGGCCGGCTCGCGACCCGCGACGGCTTCACCTCCGGCGCCAGCTTCCTGGTGAACGGCCGTTATGAAGGGCGCGACATCGCTTTCTATGCGGTGGACGAACTCCGGATCACCGACAAGCTGCGCGTCGACGGCGGCGTGCGCTGGCAGCGTCACGAAGTCGTGGGCGATGTCGCCACCTCCGGCGCGGCCTTCGATCAGGATGGCAGCATCGCCACCCTGTACGACCGGACCGTGCAGTTGGGCGGAGCCAGCCGCATCGACTATGGCGCGTCGCGCTGGTCTTGGACGGCGGGCGCCAATTACGACTTCACCAGCCAGATCGGTGTCTTTGCCCGGTATAGCCGCGGCAACAGCTTCCCGCAGTTCGACAATCTGCGCGAAGGGCTAACCATCATCTCGAAGGTGGACACCTATGAAGGCGGGCTGAAGGTGTCGACCCCGATGCTGAACCTCTACGCGACTGTGTTCCATAACAAGTTCGACGGTCTGGCCACGACGCAGATCATCAACGGCGTGCCCAATGAATCGGTCGGCGGCGCAAAGGCGACCGGCGTCGAGCTGGAAGGCGTGATCCGTCCGTTTGCGGGCTTCAGCATCGCGGCGGCGGGCACCTATCTGGATGGCTCCTATCGCGGCTTCTTCAGCGGAAACGGCACCATCGACAATACCGGCAACCGCGTGCAGCGTCAGCCCAAGTGGATGTGGCGCGTGACGCCCAGCTACGAACTGACGGTGGGCGATTTCCGTCCGTCCATCTTCGCCACGCTGCAATATACGGGCGATCGCTTCTCCGACCCGGAGAACGCACAGCTACTGCCCAACTATTATCAGCTGGACGCCGGCGTATCGGTGGACGTCAACCAGCGATTAAAGCTGGCGGTGACGGGCAACAACCTGACCGACGAACTGGGCCTGACCGAAGGCAATCCGCGCATCATCGGATCGCAGGGTGCAGGCACGATCCTGGCCCGCCCGATCCTGGGCCGGTCCTTCCGCTTCAGCGCGGCATACAGCTTCTAAAGAATATGCGGGGTGCCCATTGGCACCTCGCCACAGAAAAGGGGCCGGGCGATTTCATCGCCCGGCCCCTTTTCGTTTATTCGGCTTTTTCCAGATCGGCGGCTATATCGGGATAGCGGTCCAGCAACGCGCTGGTGACGCCGTTGGTCCATCCGAACCCGTCCTGAAGCGGATATTCGCCGCCCCCGCCGGGCTTGCGTTCTTCGACGTCATATTTTTCCAGCATCTTGCCGGTCTCCGCATAGGCCGCCGCGACCGTGCCGATCCAGCGTCCGGCGATATCGCGCGCCAGCTTTTCCTGCCCATTGCGCGCCAACCCGTCGATCGCCACCCATTGCAGCGGCGCCCAGCCATTGGGCGTATCCCATTGCTGGCCGGTCCGGTTGGGGGTGGTGCGCAGGCCGCCGCTGCCCAGCAGCTTGGCGCGGATGGTGGTCGCAACGGCAATGGCCTGCGAAGGCGACGCAGCGCCGACGAACAGTGGATAGAGCGTCGCGGCGGACAGCACTACCGTCGGCTTCTTCGCCTTGCTATCCCAATCGGCATAGCGGCCTTCCTTGGCTACCCACAGATAGCGGTCGATCGCGGCCTTGCGCTTGCGCGCCAGCCCTGCAAATTCGGTGGCGCAGGCGCTGTCGCCTGCCTTGCGGCAACGCACCTCGATCCGCTGTTCCATCGCCAGCATCAGGCTGTTGAGGTCCACCGGCACGATGTCGGTCGTGTGGATCGTTGCGATCGTGCGCCCGTCGCCGAACCAGCGCGACGTGAAGTCCCATCCGCTTTCCGCGCCAGCACGCAGATGGCGATAGGTGATCGCCTTGTCTCCCTTCGCCTCCGCCGCGGTTGCCACATCTTCCGCATAGGATTCGTCGCGTGGCGTATCCTTGTCGTCCCAATAGCGGTTGAGCAGGGTGCCGTCGGGCATCCGCACGACCCGTTCGCACACGCCGCTGGGCTGCACGCAGGACGCGCCCTTCATCCAATAAGCATGTTCGGCACGCAGCGCTGCCAATTGACGGGTGGCGGTGTCGACGCTGTCATCCTTCGACAGGTCCAGCATCAGCGCGTAGAAGGGCGGCTGCGACCGGCTGAGATAATAGCTTCGCATCCCGTTGGGGATATGGCCGTAAATCTCGATGGTAGAGGTGAAATCCACCAGCATGTTTTCGATCAGCGGCTGCTGACCATCGACCGCCAGGCCCAGCATGGTGAAATAGCTGTCCCAATAATAGATTTCGCGAAAGCGCCCGCCCGGCACGACGAAGGGTGCCGGTAGCCCCAGTGCGGAACTGCCCGCCTGCCGCTCGATCGGCTGGCGGACCAGCGTGGGCCACAAGGTGCGCACATGGGTGCGCAGGTTGGATGCGCCATGATCGTTGACGCCCGGCACCCGGAAGTGGCGCAGCACGAAAGCCTTGAGTGCGTCCTTGCCCTGGGGCGGCTGCTGGCGATAGGCCGCCATGATTGCGGCAGGGGCCGACCGGGGTGTCGCGTCGACGAAGGTCTTGCCATCGGGGAACAGCTTTTCAAGCTGAACGCGTTGGAACAGATCGCCGTACAGTTCGGCAGGGGAGGATTGCGCCCACCCCGAATTTCCCAACACGAGGAGGGAAGCAAGGCCGGCAGCAACGAAGGATCGCCAATTTTTCATGCCCCTTCTTTCGGTCGCCCCGCGAGCCTTTGCAACGGCAAAATCGGATGATCGGCCGGTACTATGGCGCAGCACCGCAGCGTCGCCATGGGCAGGCGCGCGCGATCCGATGGATCAGTGGTGGCGCCGATCTGCGTCCAACCATGCGTCCCGATTGAAGGCATCAGAAGGATAATCATGTCGATGGCTTTGATTGAATCTGGAGGGTTCTGTAAGGTCGCGCGGCGCAACGGGGCCCCATTTGCGCCGTCGATCGCTACCCGCTCGGGACCATGGATGGTGAACGTCCATGGACCGAGGCGGCGGCCACCCAGGTTAATAGTTGCGTCCTCCATCGCCAGTACCTCGGCGTGCGACGGCAGATCGATCGCCGGCAAAGTGATGATCAGTGGGGTGAGGATTTCCATCCGCGCACGTGCGGCGTCACTGGCATCGATGGCGCTTTCTATCTGCCGTTCGGCAATACGCCGGGTTTGGCCGCCGCTGTTTTCCGCCCGTTGGGCCCGCGCACCGAGCAGTATCTTCGGTTCTGATCCCGTGGCAGCAAAAGCTCGGCCCGCTTTATCGCGTCGGTCTTTGGCTTCCCGTGCTTCCTGTGCGGCGCGACGGGTAGAGCGCAGCGCGGCATCCGCCCTATCGCGTTCTGTTTCGATCCGCGCCCGCTCGGCGTCGCGCGCAGCGGCAAAGGTCGACTAGCCGCCACCAACGATGCGAACGCCGACAGCGCTTAGTTCCACGATGCGATCCACATGTTTGAGCAAGGCCCGGTCGCGACATTGCGAACGCGGCCGGCGGTCGTGACGTAGTCCTCGATGATCGTCGGGCTGACGCTGGGCGAGGTCGCATCGAGGAAGTCGGTCCGGAAATAGCCGGGCTCGACCGCGCCCATCAGCCCGAAGCCAGCATTGTTGAGCAGTACGTCGATTTTGCCGAACCTAGCGATGGCGGCATCGGCGGCGGCCTTGGCCTTGGGCTCATCGGTCACGTCGAGCGCAACTGCGAGGAGGTTGGGGTGGTCGCCGAAGCGATCGACGATCTGCTGCGGATTGCGGGCGGTGGCGACGACTGCATCGCCCTGCTGGAGGGCGAGGTTAGTGACGAGGGCGCCGAAGCCGCGCGAGGCACCAGTGATGAACCAGGTCTTCATGGGGAATTTCCTTTCAGCTTGGCCGGTGCCGGGAAGTCCGTTCGGCTTGAATGCTGAAATAGCCCCGAGCGATTGGCGGGATAATCCGACGAATATTCCGATCCGTGCTGAGTGAGGTTCATCAATCGGGATGGTGGGCAAAGAGAAGGGCCGTGCAGTCTGACTGCACGGCCCGTCGGTGTTCGATCGCGAGGAGGCGGCGATCAGCCGCGAGGATCGATCGCGGTGGCGAAGGTCAGTTCCATCTCCTTGGCGAGAAGCTCCGGAAACCGGTCCATCATCGCCTTGGTGTAGGGCTGCTCGAAATGCGCATCGAGGTCGGCGCGCGAGCGCCAGGTCTCGTACAGCACCCAGACATTGGGATCGTCATTGTCGCGGTGGAGCATATAGCCGATCGCACCTTCTTCCTCGAGGGTCGAGGCGATGAGCGCCTTGAGGCCGTTGCCGAGGTCTTCCGAGGTCTCGGGCTTGCCGGTGAGGCGGGCGATGAGGGTCAGTTGCGAAGTCATGATGGTTTCCTTTGGTTGAGGTGATGGAGGGGAGGCCAGGTTAGAGATTGGCGACCGACATCTTGATGTTGTGGCCGCCATCGACGGTGATGGTCTGGCCGGAGACGTAGGAGGCCTGGTCCGAGGCGAGCCAGACCATGGCGTCGGCGATCTCGTCCGCCTCACCGATCCGGCCGAGCGGCACATTGGCTTCGTAGAAGGGCCGCATGTCGCGCCCTTGGGTGAAGCGGTCCGACATCTCGGTCTTGATGAAGCCCGGCGCGATGCCGTTAACCCGGATGCCGTCGCCGCCGAGCTCGACCGCGAGCGCGCGGGTCAGCGATTCCGAGCCGCCTTTCGTCGCCGAATAGACTGGCAGCAGCGCGCCACCCTGCCGTCCCCAGAGCGACGAGACCGTGATGATCGACCCGCCTGGCCGCCGCATATGCGGGATCGCATATTTGGCGGTGAGAAGCGTGCCGCGCAAATTGGTTGCGAGCACCGCGTCGACATCCTCGATGCTGAGCTCGGCGAGCGGCAGCACATGCGGCGGCTCGATCCCGGCATTGGTGATCAGCGTGTCGATTGGGCCGAACCGCTCGACCGCGCCCGCGATGAATGCCTCGATCTGCGCGGCCTCCTGGACATCGGTGGTATTGAACCAGCCGATCCCGCCGAGCCGGTCGATCTCGGCGACGGCGTCAGCGCCGCGATCGGCGCGGCGGCCCGAGATGGCGACATTTGTGCCGGTGCGGGCGAAGGCGAGCGCGGTGGCATAGCCGATGCCCGAGGTCGCGCCGGTGATGACGATGGTCTTGGTCATGGGTGTTACTCTGTTGCGGGTCGCCGGTCAGACGGCCGGATAGACCGCCTCCCAGGCGGCGTTCGGATCGGTGGTAAGGGTCCAGAAGACATCGGCGGCGCCGCTGGCTTGGTCGGAGGCGGGACTGACCAACGTCGCCACGGTCGCGATGCGGATGTTTATGCCCTGCTGTCCAAGCGGTTCAGCGAGGCCCTGCACCATGTTGCGCAAAGCGGCCTTGCCGGCGCCGAGAACGGCCCAGTCGGCGCTGGGGTGGATGCCCAGGCCGCCGCCCGTGATGAGGATGGTGCCGCCGCGCGTTCCGAACAACTCAGTTGCCGCGCGGATGGTGTTGAACCCGGCGGTGACGTCGATCGCGAGGTCGTTGGCGATCTCGGCGTCGGTCATCGAGAACAGATCCTGATTGCGCACGACGCCGGCGTTGAAGTGGACGGCGGAGAGACCGCCGGTCAGCGCTTCTGCCTTGGCGACGGCGGCGCGGAGCGCCACCGGATCGGTGGCGTCGGCCGGCACCGCATGCGCGGTAATGCCGTCTGCGGTGAGCTCGGCGGTCAGCTCGGCCAGCCGGTCGGCGTTGCGGCCGGTCAGGACGATCTGCCAGCCTTCGCGGCCGAACTTGCGAGCGACAGCCTGGCCGATGCCGGGGCCAGCGCCGATGATCATGATGGACTTGGACATGGGGTATTCCTTTGCGTGAAGGGGCTGGCCGCCCCTCGCGCGAGGGACGGCCGGTCAGCGTGTGGGGGAGATCAGGCGAGTACCTCGGCCAGCTCGATCAGATTGCCGAAGGGGTCGCAGAAGAAGGCGAGCTTGCGGCTGATCGCCTCGAGCACGAACGGCTCGGTCACGATGGTGACGCCGCGGCTCCGCAGCTTCTCGACCGTCTCCTCGACGCTGTCGACGTTCAGACAGAAATGATGATAGCCCGCCCAGCCCAAGCTGCTGCCCAGATCGGTATAGGGGCGGACATCCTGCGGCTGCGGATCGCCGCCGCCCAAGATCTCGACACAGAAATGGTCATCGGTCGCAGGCGCCACATAGGCGAGCTGCTCGTCGGCATAGTCCCATTTGGCGACGACGCGGAAATCGAGCGTGCCGACATAGAAATCGAGCGCGGTCTGAAGGTCGGGCGTGCGGACCGCGACATGGTGGCCGCGCATATCGGCGAAGGGCGAAGCGCTGTTCGGCGCGGGAGGAATGAAGTCAGCCATGATGATATCCTTTCGTGTGTCTGAGGGTGTTGGGGTGCGTCGGGGGGATCACTCGGTGGGCGTGACGCGCGCCCAGAGGTCGTTGAATGCGATGGAGTCGAAGAAGGCGTTGGCCTCGACCACGCGGCCGAACTTCATGCGGAAGAACCAGGCGTAGGTGTTGGTGTAGGGCTGGCCGTCCTTCGCAGCTCCGGCGGCGTCGAACAGGATGACGACGCGGTCGGACTCGGCGGTGATGCTGCGGACTTCTGGCTTGATGCCGACCGACATGCGGGCGTTGAACGGGCGGATGACGTCGCGGAGGAAATCCTCCTTGGTCGGATAGCGCTTCGAGGCGACCGAGTTGCCTTCGATCGTCCAGCTGGCCTCGTCGGCGAGCAGTTCGAACGGGTTGCCGGTGCTGGCCTTCCAGGCTTCGAACTTGGCTTCGACCGCCGCCTTGTTCTGCGCCGGGGTGCCTCGTTGGAGGACTTGGGCTTCGGCGCGGGGGGTGAGGGCGAGGATGGTGACGCTGGCCGCTGCGAAACCAAGGGTGAAGCGCGCGGCAAAGGGCGCCCAGAAACGGGTGTTGCTGGTCATTGTCTTTCTCCGATGATGATTGGAGCGGCGAAGGTGGCGCCGCCGCTCCGGGGGTTGGCCTTAGATTTCAGCGTCCCAGGCGGCGGCCTGTGCTTCCTTCAGCATATCTTCGACCGCCTTTGGGCTGACGTTGCGGACCTTGCCGGTATCGGCGGGCACGATCGCGATCATGCGGTCGATCTGCTCCTGCGCGTTCATATGGCCCATCGGGCTGGCGAGCAGGGCGTCGAAGGTGGCGCGAAGATCATCCGGGTTGGTGAAGTTCTTCTCTGCATCGAGCCAGCGGAATGCGGTGTCCGCCATCGTCTCGTTGAAGCCGGTATAATAGGCGCCCGGGTTGATCGTCTGCACCTTAATTCCGAACGGCGCGACTTCCTGGGCGATGGCTTCGGAGATCGATTCCAGCGCGTGCTTGGTCGAGACATAGGTGCCCCAGCCGGCCGGCGTGAACAGCCCGCCCATCGACGAGGTGAACACGATCTTCTTGCCACGGGCAGCGTCGCCCTCAGCGACCCAGCGCTTGATGAACGCCTGGGTCAGCTCTAACGGCTTAAAGACGTTGATCTCGTAATTCTTGCGGACCAGATCGAGCGGGATCTCGCTGACCGGACCGCTCTCGCCATAGCCGGCGTTGTTCCACAGTATGTCAACATCCAGCTTGGCGATGAACGCCATGTCATAGGGATCGGTCAGGTCGAGCTTCTCGACGCGCAGATTGTCGAGGCCGAGCTTGGCGGCCTTTTCGCGCAGCGCTGCCACCTGGGGCGAGATCTGTGCCGTCGCGATAATGTTGTGGCCGGCCTGCGCCATGCCGATTGCGGCGGCCTCGGCGAAGCCCGAGCCGGCGCCGGTGATGAGGATGGTCTTGGTCATGATACGGTCCTTTCGTGGCTGAGGTTGGTCGCGAGGGTTGATCAGCGGAGAAGCGCGGCGACCGCGGCTTCGGCGATGTCGAGATCCTGGGAGGGCGCGCCGCCGGACACGCCGATCGCGCCGATGATGGTGCCGTCGAGGGTGACCGGGAGGCCGCCGGGGAAGGGCATCAGACCGCCATTGCTGGCTTCGAGATTGTGGGCCGGCGCGCCGGGCTTGCAGTAATCCCAGACCGCCTCGCTGCTGATCTGGAACAGCGCCGAGGTGCGCGCCTTGCCGATCGACAAGTCGATGGAGCCGAGCACCGCGCCATCCATCCGGGCGAAGGCCTTGAGGTGGGCGGTGGCATCGAGGACCGCGATGTTGGCGGCGATGCCGAGCTCGCGGGCATGGGCGGCGCCGGCGGCGATCATCGCATTGGCCTGGTCGATCGAGATGCTCATCGTCTTGCTCCTGTTTGCCGGTGTCCGGCTGACAGGAGCTATTTGCGCTGGTTTGATCGCCGCGATTAGACGATGAGTATTCCGATCAGTGCTGAGCGAGAATCAGTAATGCGCACGACCGATCTGTCCGAGCTTGCCGCCTTCGACGCGGTCGCGCGCCATCGCAGCTTCCGCCGTGCGAGCGAAGAGCGCGGTGTCACCGCCTCGGCCATCAGTCATGCGGTCAGCAATCTTGAGGCGCGGGTCGGCATCCGCCTGCTCAATCGTACCACGCGCAGCGTGTCGCTGACCGATGCAGGCGCGATGCTCCTATCGCAGCTGTCGCCGGCGTTCGGCGACATCGGCTCTGCGCTCGATGCACTCAACCAGTTTCGCGACACGCCGTTCGGCAAGGTACGCATTAACGCCCCCAATTCGATCGCACCCTTCGTGCTGGGGCCGATGATCGGTCCACTGATCGCCGCCAATCCCAATCTCGAACTCGAGATCGTCGCCACCGATCGGCTGGTCGATATCGTCGAGGAAGGGTTCGACGCCGGCATCCGGCTGGGCGAAAGCCTGCGTGACGGAATGACGGCAGTGAAGATCAAGCCACGTCTGAAGTTCGCGGTGGTGGGTTCGCCGGGCTATTTCGAGGGGCGCTCATTGCCCAAGACGCCGGCCGACTTGTCCGATCATATCTGCATTCGCAACATGTATCCGAGCGGCGTCGGCTATCCTTGGTCGTTCGGGCGCAACGGCGAGGAGATCGACGTCGAGGTCAAAGGCCCCATTGCGCTGCATGACCACGAGTTGATGATCGAGACCGCACTCGCCGGGGTAGCGCTCACCTACGTCTGGGAGGACCGGGCGCGGCCCTATGTCGAAAGCGGACGGCTGGTGTCCTGCCTTGCCGACTGGATTGTGCCGGAGGACTGGCTCTATCTCTATTATCCCACTCGCCGGTATATCTCGGCGGGCCTGCGTGCTGTCATCGACGCCCTCAAGGCTGCGAGCAGATGATACATGAAAGCGGCCGTAGCTGCCGTTTTCGGTTCACGTGATGCCGCGATGGAAACAGCTCACTTCATGATCGTTGACGATGCCGACAGCCTGCATCCAAGCGTAGACGATAGTCGGCCCGACGAACTTGAAGCCCCGCCGCTTCATCTCCTTTGAGATGGTTTCAGATAGAGGAGATTTGGCGATCCACTCGCGACCGGGATTCTTGATCGTCTTGCCGTCCGTGAATGACCAGCAGAACTCTGCGAAGCTCTCGCCGCGTTCGGCCATCTCACAGTAGATTCGGGCGCCTGCGATCGTCGCACGGATTTTGGCCTGGGCGCGGACGATGCCAGGATCGGACATCAGCCGCGCCACATCCGCCTCATCGAAGGCGGCAACCTTCACCGGATCAAAGTCCGCAAACGCCTGGCGAAATGCCTCGCGTTTGCGCAGGATGATGATCCAAGCGAGGCCTGCCTGGAATCCCTCGAGCATCAGCATTTCCCATAGCATCCGCGGGTCACGCTGTGGCACGCCCCATTCGGCATCATGATAATCCCGCATCAGCGGATCACTTTGTGCCCAACTGCAGCGCTCGAGAGATGGAGTGTCCGACACAGGCTAATCTTTCAATCGACGCAGACCGTTGCGATTTGTTCGTATCATGGTAGCCGCGCCTCTTATCTATCGGCAAAATTGGCCGGAGCCGGTTATGGGCATTCAGCTGAGTAGCTCCGGCTTCCCGACGTTGGTTTTTGCGTCATTGCCGGCTCGCGATTTCATACCGTGCTAACCGTGCCGCCGTCGATGACGAATTCAGCGCCGTGGATCGCCCCGGCGCGATCCGAGGCCAGATAGGCGATGAGGTCCGCAACCTCGTGAGGCTCGGCCCCGCGCCCGATAGGAATGCCGCCTAGGGCATCAAGCACGGACTGCCGCGCGTCCTCGATCGTGCCGCCATTGGCAGTCCGAAGCATTTCGAGAAAGTCTCCGGTGGCATCCGTCATGATCCAGCCGGGCGAGACGGAGTTGACCCGCACCCCCGTGGGACCGAGCTCCTTCGAGATCGACTTGCTGTAGGTCCTGAGCGCGGCCTTGGCGGCGGCATAACCAGTCGTGGATTCGGGCAGCGGCAGGACGGACTGGATCGAGGTGATGTGCACTACAATGCCCTCGCCCCGCTCAAGCATCTGCGGGATCAGCAGCCGATCGAGCCGGACCGTCGCCAGCAGATTGAGATTCAGCTCCGCGAGCCAGTGCTCATCGGTCAGCGCGACGAAGCCGCCTGCCGGCGAAGCCGAACCGCCGATGACATGGGCGAGAATGTCTATGCCGCCCAGCCGCTCGAGCGCCGCCTTGGCCAGCGCTTCGCCTCCCTGCGCAGTCGTCAGGTCCGCCTGCACATACTCGACGCCTCGTATGGGATCCTTGATCGCGCGGGCAGCGGTGACGACACGCGCTCCGCCAGCCAGGAAGCGCTCGACCGTGGCGCGGCCCAGACCCTTGGTGCCACCGCTTACGAGAACGCGCTTTCCCGCGAACTCGGTCGGATCAGACTTGATTGTCATATCGTGACCTCCAGTGCTTTGATGGCATTGGCTTCGAGCGTGAATCGATAGGTGAAGCGGAGCGGGCTACCCGGGAAGTCACCATGGGCGGGCCCTTCGACGACGACCTGATCATCCTCGCGGCGGATCGCATCCGGCGTGAAGATGGCCTTCACGGCGATGACCTCCTCTTCAAACAGCGTCCGCAGCTGATCATGGCCTTCAAAGCGTTTCCCGTTATCCAGAAAAATCGCGTCGGCAGCGAACGGCTTGAGCATTGCGTCGGCATTGAGCCTTGCGTTGGCCGCGACATAATCGGCGATGGGCTTAGGTAGTTCGATCGACATTGCTCAGCTCCTTGCGGTGACAAGGGAAATCTAGCGTCGTGCAATACTTGTGATAATCGGGCTAAACTGGCATGTGACGTCGCGAAAGGCGGGACAATGTCTAAGCACGGCTTAATCGAATTTGATGCTGTCCTTGCCATAGCGCGGCGGGCATCGTTTCGCGCGGCGGCCCTAGAGTTGGGGCTTTCAACCACTGCGCTGAGTAATGCCATAGCCAAGCTGGAAGGGCAGCTTGGGGTGCGACTGTTCAATCGCACGACCCGGAGCGTATCGCTCACCGATGCCGGTCGGAATTTCGTCGAGCAGGTGAGCCCTGCCGTGAGCACACTTCACGAAGCGATGGGAGCCGCTCGGTCACAGCAGGATACGCCTTCCGGAACTCTGCGGATCAATGCATTCGCCACCGGAGCACGGGAGATTCTCGGCCCACTTCTGCTGAAGTTCCTGCGACACTATCCCAAGGTGCACATCGACCTTGTCACTGAAGGCCGAATTGTGGACATCGTCGCCGAAGGGTTCGATCTTGGCTTACGGACTGCGAACCTCGTGCCGACCGATATGATTGCCGTCCCGGTCGGACCTGCTCGCAGCTTTGCCGTCGTTGCATCGCCTGCGTACTTCAAAGCTAACGACAAGCCGCGCACACCGCCGGACCTGCTTCGTCACTCCTGCCTTCGCATCCGGCTGCCAAACGGTGCGCTCCATCGCTGGCATTTCGAGAAGAACGGCCAGTCCGTTCAGATCGACGTTGCCGGCCCTATAACTCTGGACGAGGCGAGCCTGTCGCGCATCGCCGTCCTCGATCATGTCGGCATTGGCTATTTCATGGAAGCTGATGTCCGGGATGATATCCAAGCGGGGCGCCTGACCCGGGTTCTGGAAGACTGGACGCCGCCACTCGCACCCTTGTGCCTTTATTATCCAAGCAGACGAAATCCTTCAGCTGCTTTCAAGGCTTTGATCGACATGGCGCGGCAATCAGCCGAATGATCATTTTGTGGCGACTGCTTTTTCCACAACAGCGGCCATTGGCCGCTCAATGTCGAAATGGCGGTATCTGATCGACCCTGGTCAGTGCAGGGCGCGCCCAAATAAATTATCAGCGTAGAGTGACCGGCACAGCTTCGTACGCGAATAAGGGATCATGCGCTCGGACTTCCTCTCGAGATTAATCTCAAAGCCGGTCAGCCGTGAGCACCCGTCGCGGACAGCACCGGATAGCTGGAGCAGTCTCATGGTCGCTGCCCAGGATGGGCATGGCGGCGCCTATCGGCGGCTGCTCGCCGAGATGTCGGAGTGGCTCGCGCGCTACTTTCAGCGGCGGCTGCCGCCAGGTGAGGTGGACGACGCTGTTCAGGAGACGCTTCTCGCCATCCATCGGCGTCGCCACACATACGATCCGCAATATCCGCTAGGGCCGTGGCTGGCAGCGATTGCGAAGAACAAATGGGTCGACCAGCTTCGCAGCCTGGCGCGCCGACCGATGGACGAGCTTCCCAACGAGATGGCGGTCGGGGACCACGAGACCGCCGTGATCAGCAGTTCCGTGCTGGCCAGCCTGCTCGACGAGCTCCGCCCCGTGCAATCCCAAGCGATCCTGCTGGTCAAGTTGCAAGGCTACAGCATCGAGGAGGCGTCGGGCCAGATCGGCCTCTCCCCTTCGGCAGTGAAGATGAACATCCACCGTGGACTCGCGCGCTTAACGGCTATCATTGAGAAGACACCCGATGTCGAGTGAATCCCTGATCGCAGATCTGTCCTCTGATCTTGCTCCCGTCCAGCGCCGCAGCATGCTGCGTGAAGGTGGGCTGGTCTTCGCGCTCGGCGCGGTGGAGCTCGCGCTGTTCCTCGCCCTGGGAGTGATGCGGCCGGACATGCATCATATGGGTGGGTCGCCATTCCTGATGTGGCGCGTGGGAAGCCTCGGCCTTCTCGCCATCGCCGCCTGCACCCTGGCGATCAGATCCTACTCGCCGACCGCACAAACGCGCCGAGGAGTGATGCTGGCCGGCGCTCTTTCTGCCCTGGCCATCGTCAGCGGTGCGTTCGTCGCGCCCGAAGGCATCGCAGACCGTGCGTTGCTCGATCGCATCAATCCTGCAAGCGGCATCATGTGCGCCACCTCGATCTTCGTGCTTTCGCTTCCGATCGTGGCGTTGCTCGGTGCCCTGATGCGGAGAGCCGCGCCGACCCAGCCCAGGCTCAGCGCGCTTGCCTCCGGCATCGCCGCGGGGGCCTGCGGAGCCTTCGTGTTCGCCTTCTGCTGTCCCTTCAACGATCCGCTCTACGTCGTGGTCTGGTATTCCGTCGGGTGCACCGCCGTCGCGGCTGCTGCACGATGGCGCCTGCCGCGACGCTTCCGTCTCTGACCTGATCCGAAGCGGCCGACCTAGGCCGCGCATCGACTGAACCACCGACCACCAACCCACTCGGCTTTCGGGATGGGAGACGTGCGCCTGCATCACAGAAAGGAACCCCACCATGAATTCCATCACCGACACGAAAGCTCCTGACTGGGACTGGCTTAAGACATACTACTATCTGCGCTTCGTGGTCTCCGCGATCTGGGTCGCGCTGGCCTTTACGGTGGCGAAGACCGCGCCGCCGCTGGCTGCGGTGATGCTCGTGGCCTATCCCGCTTGGGACGCTCTCGCGAACTACATCGATGCCAGCCGGTCCGGCGGCCTGGCGAACAATAAGAGCCAGATGCTGAACTTCGTCGTCAGCGTCGTGACCGCGGTCGCCGTGGCAGCAACACTGCCGCACGGTATGCACGCCGTGCTCCAGATCTTCGGCGTCTGGGCCGTCCTGTCCGGCCTGTTCCAGCTCCTCACCGGCGTGCGCCGCTGGAAGTCATACGGCGCTCAGTGGGCGATGATCCTGAGCGGCGCCCAGTCGGGACTCGCCGGGACGCACATGCTCAGCAAGGCCGGGGGGGTAGCGCCGGTCAGCATCGCCGACATCGTGCCCTACGCAGCGTTCGGCGCCTTCTACTTCCTCATCTCGGCGGTCTCGCTGACCATCAGCGACGCGCGCCGGCGCTCGAAGGCCGTTGCGGCCTGATCGCCGTCGCGGTCGATCCGTTGCAACAGCCGTCGCGGCTGCACAACCCGTGACCCTTTCGACCGCGGCGGTATCGCTGCGGCTCTCCTGATCCCAGCTCAGCCTTCGTCCTGCCACCGGCGCAGTTCGGTCTGATCATGGTAGGCCATACGATCGGGTGTCGTGATGAATTCCATCGTCGTGCCCCAGGGCATCCTGCAGTAGCAGACCTTGTTTCCCAGCCCCTTCTCCGTTGCGTAGGGAATGGCTCGGGGTGCCGTCAACGGGGTGCCGCCGGCCTTCTCGAAGCGCTCGACCGAGGCATCGATGTTGTCGGTGTAGAGCGCGAAGTGCGTGATGCCGACGTCGCTCGCCCGGATCGGCTGGGCCTGTTCGGGCCCATGCATCTCGAAGATTTCGATGTCCGGCCCCGTCCCAATCTTCACCATCGCCTGGGCGCGAACGACCGTTCCTGGAAAGGCGCCGACCGCCTTCTCGAACTCGGATCCCTGTCGAGGCGGATCCTGCGGCCCGAAGGACTGGTAGATCACCTGTCCGCCGAATGCGGCGACGAGGAAGGACTTGGCGGCCTCGATATCTGGCACCGTGATACCGATGTGATTGACGCCGCGGATTTCGGGTGCGGTCATGGGAGTTCTCCTTTCAGTGAGGGTTCTGTGGAAGACCAGCTTTGGTTTGCCTCGATCGAGGCTGAGCGTGCTCTGCGCCGCCTCGGCAGAAGGGCAGGATGATCAGTTGGCCGCGAGAAACGTGATCAGGCCTGCGGCGACCTCGTCCGGCCGTTCGTCCGCGACATAGTGGCTGCACCGCTTTATCGATCCGCCGGTCACGTTATGGGCGAACTCCTCGATCATCGGGACCATGCGTTCGCCGAAGCGCTGGTCCCCTCTGAGACCGAGGACCGGAATCTCGAGAGGCCGCTTCTTGTATTCGAGCGCTGCGGCATGGTCGGCGGCAAGCGTGCGATACCATTCCATGCTGCTGAGACCGATGAAGCCGATCTGCATGATGTCATCTTCTGTCATTCCGAGTGAATTCCGCGAGGGCATCCTCGTCAACAATGCCGGCGTTCTTCTCCCGGGCTCATTTCCCAACCAGCCCCTGGAGGAGATCGACCTCCCGCTGGGGCGCGCCTCGCTGCGCCTGCCATTTTACGCCCAATGCTATCCGGTCGCTGTCTTCGCGCTTGGGCTCAGCTTGGGGGTGAGCCTCATGACTTTACACGCCCCCAGCGTCGTGATCGCCGGCAGGGTGCTGATCGGGGCTGAGCCTTATCTATTATATCGCATTGGAAACCCGCTGGTTCGCGGCGCAAGGGCCTAGCGGTCACCTGCGCGCGGCGGGAGCTACGGGGCTGGTCACGCTACAGGCCAGCATGGTGCTGCTGAGCCTCGGCATTCTCCTGAACCGCTAAGCATGACCGGGATCGTATCGACGGCCAGTGGCAGACACTATGCTGGCATAGCGTCTGCCACTGGCAGCTCATGTGGCAAAGATGGTCCGTTATAGGCGAGGTAGATCAGCACGGCGGCCTGCCAACTCGGCTTGGTGTGCATCACCTGATGCCGATCGCCCTGCGGAAAGTTCTCAGAAGCGCCTCCGACCGGCATCGACCTTGTCGCAGGTGCCGGAAAAGTCCTGCCCGGTGCCCTTAATGGTGATCACGCCGGTTTGTCGGTCGATCCTGAGCTTGGGCTTGTTGAGGCCGTTCAGGCGATAGCTCGCGCGGATTTCGTCGCTCCCGACGATGACGTCCTCAAGCTGCCACCAATGCTGATGGTCACCACCCGAATTGAGCGGCGGGATCAGCTTTTCCGGCGGGCGGATGCGGCCGTCATTGCCATAGATCTGCAGCGTGACTGCGGATGCGAAGCTCTGCATCTCGGTCTGCACACCGCTGCGTGATCGATATTTGTGATCATAGCGGTCCCATTCCAGCGTGTTGGCGTAACCCGAACCGAGCTTTTCACCCTGACCCGAACACACCAGGTTGATGGCTTCATCGCCTCCGCTCTGAGCCGATGCCGGGTCAGCTAGCAATATGGCCCCCGCCATCGTCAATATAGCAAGTTTCATCATCCCTGTTCTCCTGCTTGCCTGAGCGGGATGATGTCAGGATCGACGACATCCGACTAGCTTGTGATATTCGTGCCCTAGCATCGACTCGATGCAGAAAGTAGATAGGGTCGTCAGGATATACGCCGTCAGAAGCCGCCAAGCGTTGACTTCGGCAATCGCCGAACTTGACCGCGCTGGCGGCACTGAATTCTGCAAAGGGATGGAACCATGCCCCTCTGATCGATGCGGGCGCACGACGCATTTGCGTGAGGACCATGCTGAACCTGCATAGGTATCAGAAAATCGCGGCCTTCACGCCCAGCACGAAGCGGGGGCCATAATATTCGACCTGGGTCGGCCGCTCCTTGTTCCCCAGATAATAATGCAGCTTCTGGTTGGTCAGGTTGCTCGCCTCACCAAACAGCGTCACTTTCGGCGTCACTTGCCAGTTCACCGTAAGGTCGAGGCTGGTATAGGCGCCATAATAGCTGTCGAGGTTAGCGCTGGCGCCATATTCCTCGATGAACGCGCCCTTGTAGTTCATCGCCAGGCGGCTGGAGAAACGGCCGTCGTCATAGTAGACTGCGACGTTCGCCAGATTATTGGCCTGTCGCGGCACCCGCACCTCGCGTCCGTCAGGCAGCGTGAACTTGGAGCGGATAAGCGTGTAGTTTGCATTGACGCCGAAATTGGACAGCAGGCCGGGCAGGAAGATCAGCCGGCGCTGCACGTTGAACTCCAGGCCGTAAAGATCGCCCGCCGCGCCATTGGCCGGGGTCAGGAAGGCGACGCCGTCGATACCTCGATAGGCGCCTATGCGGCGCGAGTCATAGATGGGGTTGTTGATCCGCTTGTAGAATGCGCCGCCTGAGATCACGCCGTCATTGCCGAAATAATGTTCGAACAGCAGATCGGCATTCCACGCATAGGTCGGCTTCAGGTCGGGATTGCCGCCGGAAAATTCCAGATCCGCTTCGCTGAACGCGCCGCCGGGGGCGAGGTCGCCGAAATCGGGCCGCGCAAAGCTGCGGGTGATCGCTGCGCGCAAATTGGTGTCGCGATCAAAGCGATAGGTCAGGTGCAGCGACGGCAGGATGGATAGATAGTTGTTTGAGCGCCGCTCATTCTCCAGCCCGCCGTTGACCAGAACCTGCCCGGACAGGGTGGTCTTGGTATGCTCCAGTCGCACCCCGCTCAGCAGCGTCACCGCATCGCTAGGGTTCCAAGTCGCCATCGCATAGCCGGCCGTCTGTTTCTCGACGAGGCGGAAGGTTCGGCCGAGCGCGCCGCCGTTGGCCGCCGTCGCCGATCCCGCGGAGTCGAACAGCAGGTTGCCGCGATTGGCGACATACCAGTTCACCAGATCCTTCTCCGACACGACCTGCGAGAATTGCCCGCTATATTGCGACCCGATGGGAAGCTCGTCCAGGAACTGGCCCCGGCCCGGCTGGTTCATCAGGGGGAAATTGGCCAGCGTCGGCACCGGGCCCGCCGCCGGGTTCCAGGTGTAAAACAGGTCCTCGAAGAAGGCGTCGCGCAGCTTGTCGCGATATTTGGCGCCGGCCTTGAGGGCCAGCGTATCGCCTACTGGCAGGGTCACATTGCCTTCCAGAACGATCCGGTCGGTTTCCTTCACGCGGATCTTGTAAAGTTCGACATTGGCGAGGCGGGTCTGCGACGGGTCCATCTGGAAGCTTGACGGCAGATGGTTGCTGATCGCGTCCGCCGGATCGTTGCCGCCGTCGATGCTGTTATAGGCCAGATTGCCGGCCCCACGATTTTGCAGGCCCTGATAGCTGATATTGCGCTGGTCAAAGCGAACCACGAAATAGCTGTTATCGCGCCCGTCGGGCGTATCGCCATAGCGGAACAGATTCTCATAGTGCGCGGCCTTCCAGTCGAACTTGGCGCCGCCGTCGCCCAGCATATGGACACCGCCGACCTCGCCACCGGCCAGTTCTGTGATGAGCGTGTTGAAGATATGTTGCACCTCGACCCGATTGGACGCGAAGTTCAGCCGGTGCTTGTAGTGCGTCTCATCGTCCGCGAGCGATCCATAGATGCCGCGCGCATAGAGCTTGCCGCCATCGTCGAATTTATATTCCAGCGCGCCGTTGATGCCGATAGTCTCACGCTCGCCGGCATAATCGCGCAGCTCCAGACGGGTGATGCCGATGCCGTCGCCGCCCCGGCGCGGTTCGTAATTGTCGGTCGCCCAGTGGCGCTTGTAATAGCTGCCCGACAGGACGAAGCCGAATTTGCCGTCACCGAAACGGTCGCCATAAACGCCGTTGACGAGAAAGCCGCCCTTGCCCGCTTTCTCCGAATAATTGCCGCCGGCGGTCAGTTGCATTGTGCGCTCGTCGGGCGCGGTCTTGGTGATGAAATTGACCGAGCCGCCGATCGCGTCGCCCTCCATGTCGGGCGTGATCGCCTTGGCGACGACGACCTGTTCGATCAGCTCGGACGGAAAGAAGTCGAAGGCGGTCGCGCGGCTAGTCGTTTCTTCCTCAGCGGTCGGCAGGCGATTGCCGTTGATGAGGGTCGAGTTCCACTGGGAGGGAAGGCCGCGCACGGCGACGAAGCGGCCCTCGCCCTGATCCCGCTCGATGGCGACGCCGGGCAGACGCTGCACAGCTTCGGCGGCGTTGCGATCCGGCAGGCGACCGATGCCGTCGGCGGTCAGGACGTTGACGATATTGTCGGCGCGACGCTGCGCCTCGATGGACTTCATCTCGCCGCTGACGATGGTGCCGGTGATGACGATGTCGCTGGACGGCGCATCCTCGGCCGCTGGGGCGACTTGCGCATGCGCGGTTGTGGCGAGGACAAGTGGCCCCAGACTAACAGCGGATTTAAGAAAGAATCTGGTCATGATATCACCCCTTGATTGATAGCAGCGCTATCGCGGCGCCTCTGATCTCGATCCTGGGGTTGCCATGACTTGCTCTGGCTCATCCAATTCATTGAGTGCATCGCAGTAATAGCCGGATAGCACATCAATTCAGACGAAAATCGCCTCGCACAGCTTGGCCGTGCGAGGCATGATCTCTGAGAGTTGGTGAAATTGCGTCCCTATCTATTTGGCTGTCCCAATTTTCGTCTGAAATAGAGGATGGAGATCGAAGCCATGGCGAGACACAGAACCGCGCCTGCATAGGCAAGCCAGATGAAGAAATGGAGCCAGTCGAGCATGACGCCCGGCAGGTTGCGCAACAACGTCAGCACGACGCTGGCGCCATAGCCGGTCGCGTCGGCGACATAGATGAGGAAACCCGCCGTTCCCGCCCGTCGCGTCGCAGCGACTAGCCGGTCGAATAGCATCGCGTTGAACGGCGTATAACCCAGATACAGTCCGAGCCCCGACAGGATCATCCAGGGGAGTGGCGCGAGCCAGCCAAGCTGAAAGGCCAATGTCGATAGCCCGATCAGGGCCGCGCCCAGCATGACGATGACGTGGATGACGATCAGCGCGCGTAGATTGTCTCGGATGAAAACGAGGCTGGCCAGGATCACCAGCGTCACCAGCGCGATGGGCGCCTCGCTGGCGGTAAAGACGCTCGACACGCCCGCATAGCCAAGGTCGATCCATATCTCCGCTGAGAAATTGTCGCGAAAATCGCGGATTGCCGTGAAAAATGTGTAGGCGAGGACCAGAAAGCCGACGCCCGGACCATAGTCGCGCAGGAAGGCACGGCGCGCCGCGGCTGGCATGGGCGGCCGCGCCATCCGCTCGGCCTGCTCCTCCGGCGTCGGGGGCGGCATTTGCGCCAGGCCGATCACTGCGACGATCAGCAGCGGCATGAACAAGGCGCCGGTCATCGCTGGCATCCAATATTCACTGACGCTCATATCGATCATCAACCACATGCCGACCGACTTCACGATACCCGACTGCGCCTGCGCCAGACGTTGCGTAAACGTCTGGCACGGCGTCACCGTCGCCCCATTTGCCGCCAGACTGGTCACGCGCTCTGGCCGACTAGCATCCGGGTCGGCGCACCGCCGGGCTGCTCGCCCTTGACCAGCGCTTCCTCGATCAGTCGGATCGCGACGCACAGGTCGGCGACGCTTTCGATTACGAAATCCGCTCCCGCAGCCGCGAACTCGGCCATCACCGGCGCCATGCGCGCGGCCCGGCCGTCGGCGGAGAAGCCCATGAAATCATCATAGGCCAGGCCCACGCCATTGCCCGATCCGGCAAGGCCGATGGTCCACAGCCCCGCGTTTCGGCCGGCGGCGATCCCGACCGGCGCGTCATCGACGGCAACGCAGCGCCCCGCAGGCCAAGCGGACAATTGCGTCATCGCCTGCCACAGCATCAGCGGCGCAGGGCGGCCCAGTGCGGTTTCGCCGGCGCACACGATCGCATCGGGCGCATAGCCCTGCGCGGCGGCGACGGGGATGATGTCTGCCATCATCGTGCGGGTGTAGCCGGTGGTCGACCCGACCTTGATCCCCTTGTGACCCAAGGCGGAGGCGGCCGTGGCCGCGCCCGGAATGAGATCACGGCAGAGACCCGCGCTGTGTGCCATCGCAGGTTCCAGATCGACCATGATCGCGTCGACATCGGCCTCGGTCCACGCGCTACCCTTCGCCGCCGTCCAGCGTGTCGCCATGACGTCCTCGGATAGGATGGCGACCACATGCTCGCGCTTGGCCATGCCCATATAGCGGCGGATGGTGGCCTCGTCGGCGGGAACGCCGGCTTGTTCGAAGACCTGGCGCATGGCCATCACGGGGGCGCGTGATCCGAAATCGATCATAGTGCCAGCCCAGTCGAACAGGACCGCGACAATATCCGACATCATGCAATCTCCTTGATCGGGGCATTGAGTGCCGCGCCGACCACCCGTTCGCCAATGGCGAAGGCGGTGGACATGCCCGCGCCGCATGTCACGACGGTGACATGGACGCCGGGCGCAATGGCCTTGGTGAACCAGTTCTGCCTGGGGGATGAGGCGTAGATACCCACCCAGCGTTCGATGACCGGCGGGACATTGCCCAGCACGGCGGCAAACTCTTCCAGCATGAGGGCGTCGATGCGCGCATGATGGAAGGGGTCGGGGGCGTCGCCATAGTCATGGCTGTCGCCCACGACCAGCGACCCGTCGGCTGACTGGACGGCGATCAGATGGATACCCGCATCGAGAAAGGCACCTTGCTCCGCCCGCAACTGGGTCGCGAGCGGTGCGGCTTCTGGCAGGGCGGAATAGCCTTCGTATCGGGTGAGGCCGAGGTCACTCATTACCGGCCGCGCGAGTCGATAGCCGGGCGCGGCGAGGCGCAGCATCTGCAGCTTGCAGCGCGTGACCGCATGCGCCGCCATGACCTCAGGGAACAGCGCGTTCAGATCGTCGCCGGGACACACGAATGTGGCGGCGGCGCGGTAGTCGCCTGCGTTGGTGACGACATGCCCGTTCTCGCAGGCGATCACCGTGGCGGGCGGCGCGAAGGTGACGCCCATTTCTCGTTCCAGCCAGGCCGCGATTCGTGGCACGGCCTCGCGCGCTTCCACGCGCAGTTCATGCGGGCTGACCAAGGCCGCCTCGCACGGTTGAAACGGCGTCTCGGCGTCGAGCGCGCGCAACTGCCGGTCGGTGAGAAGCTGACAGTCCTCGCCCATTTCGGTCGCCATAAAGGCCTTCAGCACGGCGGCGGCGGCCTGACGCCGCACGGGCAGGACAAGGCCGGTCTGCTCGATAGGAATTCCCGCACGCGGCGCAACGTCCGCCCACACGTCGCGCGCCTGCCGGGCGAGGGGCCACATCTCATGCCGCTCCTGTCCCATCACCGTGACGAAGCCGAAATTGCGGATGCTGGCGCCTGTCGCGCGGGCGTGGCGGTCGATCACGACCACGCTCTTGCCGGTTCGCGCTGCCGCCAGCGCATGGGCCAGCCCCACTATGCCACGGCCGATCACCGCAACGTCAAATTCCCTGTTCATGCTGCTCTTGCTCGCCTGTGACCAACTTGTAACAATCTTGCGTCACAGACTGTGTGCTGCAGAGGCGCGTTCAAGGCCAATGCATCTGAGGCATGGCGACCATAGACGCGCATGGCCTTCGGTCAGGGAAAGGTACTGGGTTGAGCGTCAATTTCCTGCATCTGCGCAGCTTTTATGCGGTCGCCAGCGAACGCAGCGTCAGCAAGGCAGCGCGGCGGCTCAACATCTCCCAGCCGACCTTGTCCAAGCAGTTGAAGGCACTGGAGGATCGCTACAAGGTCAAGCTGATCGAGGGGGTGCGCCCGCCGCTGACGCTGACCACTGCTGGGCACGAACTGTTCGACAAGGCGCAGAAACTGTTCGGGATCGCCGACGAGATCGGCGCGCTGCTCGGCGAAGACAATATCGACAGCAGCGCGCTGCTGCGCCTGGGCACCGACAGTCCGCCCTATGCCGCCGAGTTCATGGCCGCGTTCAAGGCGGAAGTTCCCAACGCCCATTTTCGCGTGACGATCGCCAACGCCATGCAGACCAACGAACTGTTGCTGAAAGCGCAGGTGGACATCGGCATCATCTGCGAGCCACCGATCGAGACGGACTATACTTACACGCCACTTTATGCCGATCGGCTGGTGGCGATTCTGCCGGCGTCATGGCCGGACGATGGATTGAAGCTGTTCCCGGTCGCGCGGCTGGCGCAGGAAGTGATACTGGTCCGTGAAGCCACGTCGCGCACGCTGGCGGCCATGAACCGGCTCCTGGCCGACGCAGAAATCGCGCCGGGTCAGACGATGGAACTGCACACGCGCGAAATGATCAGGGAGGGCGTCGCTCAGGGCATCGGCATGAGCCTGATGTTCGAGAAGGAATGCCCGCCCGACAACCGCATACGGGTGCTATCACTCGATACGCGCTCGTCCCTGATCGAGGTGAAAGGTTATCTGGCTGTGCGGACTGAACGCAAGCGCATGCCGTTGATCCGCCAGTCGCTGGCAATCGCCAAGAGGTTGGCAGAACGCTAGAGCGGTTTCCTTCCGATGAGAGTCGATGGGGATTGAACAAACCCGCTGACGCGGGAGAGGTGCGCGTATTGGCTGGAATGGCCTCCTGATGAGAAGGTTTGGTTGCTGAGACCAACCCCTGACCAGGAGACCACCCCATGGCTGATACCACAACAGCGGTGAGTCCGCTGCGCCGTCGTATGATCGACGACATGATGTTGCGCAACTTGTCGCCGGCTACCCAGCGTTCCTACCTTCACGCCGTCGCGAAGTTCAGTCGTCACTTTGGACGCTCACCGGATCGGCTTGGGCTCGAGGATGTCCGGGCATTTCAGGTCTATCTCGTGTCGCAGGGGATTTCCTGGCCATCGCTGAACCAGACCGTGTGCGCATTGCGCTTTTTCTATGGGGTGACGTTGAACCGGGGCGAGATACCGGAGCGGATCGCCTATGCGCGCACGCCTCGCAAGCTGCCGGCGATCTTGAGCCCTGATGAGGTGGTACGCTTTCTTGAGGCGGTGCCGTCGTTGAAGTCCCGTGCCGCGCTGACCACTGCTTATGCTGCGGGACTGCGCGTATCGGAGGCGGTGAGCCTGAAGATTGGCGATATCGACAGCGACCGGATGCTGCTGCAGGTTCGCCACGGCAAGGGTGCCAAGGATCGCACAGTGATGCTTTCGGCTCAGTTGCTCGATATCCTGAGGACGTATTGGCGGCTGACCCGTCCGACCGACTGGTTATTCCCTGGTCGGGGCGAGAGGCCGATCGACGTGACGGTCCTCCATTCGGCTTGCCGGTCAGCCACCAAGGCGGCGGGATTGACCAAGAAGGTCAGTGTGCACACGCTGCGCCACAGCTTTGCCACCCATTTGCTCGAGAGCGGCGTCGATATCCGCATTATCCAGGTGTTGTTGGGGCATAACAGTCTCTCGACGACGGCGCGCTATACGCAGGTTGCCACGACTACGATCGCTGCGGCGCAGAGCCCGCTCGACCGTTTGACGCTTGAGGTGGTGCCGCCCGCCTGAGCCGGGACCATGCGTTCCGATCTGGAGGTGGCGGATATTTTCCGCCGCCATGGTCATGCCTATCGCCACACCAACGACGGCCATCTTGGCCGCGTCGAGCGGCGCGTCATGTCTGCGATCGAGCTCTGCCGAACCGCTGCGCTTGGTGGTCATGTCGAGGCCTGTGAGGACTGCGCGCATGTCCGCGTCGCCTACAACTCTTGCCGCAACCGGCACTGCCCGAAGTGCCAGAGCGCGACGCGCGAACGATGGCTCGCTGACCGGCAAGCCGATCTGTTGCCAGTACCCTATTTCCACGTCGTATTCACGGTGCCGAGCGCAGTCGCCGAGATCGCGTTCCACAATAAGGCGGTGGTTTATGCGATCTTGTTCGACGCCGTCGCAGCGACGCTCAAGGCCATCGCAGCCGATCCCAGGCACCTTCGTGGCGAGATCGGATTCCTGGCCATTCTTCACACATGGGGGCAGGCGCTCACGCATCATCCGCACATTCACTGTCTCGTCCCGGGCGGCGCGCTTTCTTCGGATGGACGGTGGCGCGGCTGCCGACCGAACTTCTTCTTGCCCGTCCATGTCCTCTCACGCCTGTTCCGACGACTATTCCTCGAAAGGCTCCAGGCGGCACGGGCAGCCGGGCGGCTACGCTTCTCCGGCAAGCTGGATGGGTTTAATAACGGGGACGTCTTCACCGCAGCGATCGGTAAGCTGCGTCGCAAGAACTGGATTGTCTATGCCAAGCCGCCGTTCGGATCGCCCGAGCATGTCCTCGCCTATCTCGGCCGCTATACACACCGGGTCGCCATCGCCAACAGTCGCCTGGTCAGTGCTGACGAGACCAGCGTGACCTTCCACTGGCGTGATTACCGTCATGGCAACGCGCCCAGGCTGATGTCGCTTGATCCGCACGAGTTCATTCGCCGCTTCCTCATCCACAGCCTGCCGGACGGCTTTCATCGCATCCGGCACTATGGTTTCCTCGCTAACGGCTGCCGTCGGGCACGGCTCGCCACCATACGGCAGATCCTGATCCCGACGGAGCCGATTGCGACCGTCGCGGCCGAGGTCGGCGAGCCCATCAGGCCGCTCCCGCACTTTGATCCAACCCAGTGCCCTTGCTGCGGCGGCATTCTGCGCGTCACCGCCACGCTGCCGCGATGGCACACTGGGCAACTCAGACCATGGCCCGATACGTCATGACCACAGGATTTCGATCGAACATAAGACGTGAAAGCAGCGCCGCATTTGCGCCGACGATCCCCCATATCTGCCATCTTGCAAATCCACTGGCAGCGCAGATGTGCCAACCTGCAGCCCGCTCAAATATCCGTTTGGTCCGTCGATTACCTCGTCCTATGCCGCCAATACGCCATCATCCTATCGAGCATGGTGGCATTCGTTCGCCCAGAACCGCTCGCCCACAACCAATGCCGCGGCACTAATCCCATAGGTCGCGCGCGCGTCAGCGGGCTCGTTCAATCCGGCTTCAATGAGGTCGCGCCGCACCACGACGCCAGCGTTGCGACGCGCAACCTCACAGAACCCTCCAGATCCCCAAAGGCGCGCCGATCTGATTCACGGTGCGGGCTGGGATTGGAGGCCGGCATGGATGGGCAAGCCGTTATCGATGGACCTGCAATCGCGCGTGCTGGCGGCGGTTGACGCGGGTATGAGTTGCCGGGGCGCGGCGGTTCGGTTCGGGGTGTCGGCCTCGACAGCGATCCGGTGGCGGGACCAGCGGCGGCATACCGGTGGCTACGACGCCAAGCCGCAGGGCGGCGACACACGGTCGCGCCGGATCGAGGCATATGCGGGCAAGGTTCTCGCGCTCCACGAAGCCCGCCGCGACATCACGCTGGAAGAGCTGCGCCAGGAGCTTGGCCGGACCGGGCTGACGGTGGCGGTCTCGACGCTGCACCGCTTCTTCGCTCGCCATGGGATCAGTCGTAAAAAAAGACCGGGCATGCCAGCGAGCAGGAGCGCACCGACGTCCTGAGCCAGCGCGAAGCCTGTTTCGACGGCCAACTCGACCTTGATCCGCACCGGCTGGTGTTCATCGACGAGACCTGGACCGCAACCAACATGGCGCGCAGCCATGGTCGTTGCCGCCGGGGCGAGCGACTGCGGATGGGCTTCCCGCATGGCCATCGCAAGACGACTACGCTCGTCGCCGGGCTGCGCATGACCGGCATGGTCGCGCCGATGGTGCTTGACGGTCCGATCAACGGCGACTGGTTCGAGGCCTATGTCGAACAGGTCCTCGCACCCGAGCTTGGCCCCGGCGACATCGTAATCATGGACAATCTCTCCAGCCACAAGCGTGCCAGCGTCCGTGCGCTTATCGAGGCGGCAGGTGCCCGCCTGTTGTTCCTTCCGCCCTACAGCCCGGCCTTCAACCCGATCGAGAAAGCCTTCGCCCGCCTCAAGGCCATGCTCCGCAAAGCAGGCGAGCACACCGTATCCGGGCTGTGGGCCCTCATCGGCAAGCTGGTCGACCTGTTCCAACCACAGGAATGCGCAAACTACTTCAGCTCCTGCGGCTATGATCCAGACTGAAAGGAAAATGCTCTAAGGTGCAGGCTATCGCCAATCGTGGCTGACCAGTATGCCTTCTCGTTTCCCTGATCGTTTTCGGAACGATGAGTGCGCTGAAGCGAGTTGCGGCAGATATTGTTCCGACTTTACATCAAACTGGAGGAGTTTCAGGGGGAGCACGTCACCAGGCAAACTATTCTTTCTCGCTTTGGCGATTTGTCCTATGCTATATTCCAAGCGGTCCACCAGCGGTCACAACCGCCGGAACTCTAACTATCCGGTTGCTCCACATAATGGAGCGGATCACAGGTATTGTGTCTCAATGGTACAAATAAATATCGGTCGTATCATTGTTGCAGATGATCATCCTATGTTTAGAGATGGAATTCGTCGCATTCTGCAGCGTCGATATCCTGATGCGACAATAATAGAAGCTGGGTCTTGGGATGCGGTGCTAAATATGGCGCATAACGGTGATGCTCCTTCTGTATTTGTTCTTGATTTGATATTTCCAGGATTTGATGGTGCGCATTCTATTGCTGCCTTACGCCGGGAGTTCGAAGCCGCCTCTATCATCGTTATCTCAATGATGGATGATGAGAAAATGATTGAAACCATTCTTGCGGCTGGTGCGGATGGATTTATTGGGAAAGCTGTCCCGCCGCAGGAAATAAGCTGTGTGATCCAAGCGATCCTGGACGGCGAATTTGTGGTACGCCGTTCTCCGACAAGCCTGCAATGGCAAGAGCGAGACAATCTCCTTGTTGTACTGACTCCAAGGCAGATTGAGGTTTTGCAATATATTATTGCTGGAAGAACAAATAAAGAAATTGGAAGGTCACTTCAAATTTCTCCTAATACAGTTCGCATTCATGTTTCGGATTTGTTTCGTTCGCTAAATGTAAAAACACGAGCGGCTGCCGCATCCAAGGCAGTTGACCTAGGTTTATAGTTATTTATAATGAGATATTTTCATCTTGAGCGCGACAAGGGTTGCACGCAAGATATTAGGATGAACTGGTTTAGACAGAATTTCTATCGAATCAGCCTTTAGTTTTGCTATGATTTCGGTGACATTATGCCCCGTGATAATGGCAGCAGGAATGAAGTAACCAAGTCGGTTACGAACATAAGCGATGCATTCGTCGCCCGTTACGGCGGACGCAAGATCATAATCCGCTATAATTACATCACAGTGCCTGATCCTAGTAGGCAGTGTAGCGCTCGTCTCGACGATGCAACCCCATCGTTCCATCAATGATGACGTCGCTGTCAAAACTGCAGGATCATCGTCGATCAACAAGACTCTGAGGTCGGTCAATGGCATGGATGATCGTATGGGCAGTGGCAATACGCTACCGGCCGGACCGGCGATAAGGGTGATTCCGGAGATTGCGACCATTGTTCCTCGCCCTTTTCTGGAACGTATGGCAATTTCAAGGCTCAGTAGTGTTGCCAGCCGTTTCACGATTGCGAGGCCAAGGCCGACACCTTCTATATCAAGACCAAGTTCCTTAACCCTATAGAATTCATCGAACACTTTCGGCAAATGCTCTTCTGATATGCCATTGCCCCGATCCCATATTTCAATCGCAAGCTTGCCTTTGCGATGCCGGCACCCGATCAATATGGGCTGACCCGGCGCATATTTGATCGCGTTGGAGATAATATTTTGTACCATTGTCGTAAGGAGATTCGGATCGATTCGGACATAGTGCGAGCATTGGACGAGATGGATATCGGATTTCGCCCATTCGGCCGCCTTTGAGTTTCTCTGGACAATCTCGCGTAATAGTTGGTTAATGGAGATCGTTTCCATTCGAGGATTTATCTGACCGCTGTCGATAATCGAAACATCGAGCAGCGATTGGAACAGGCGCGTCACACTCGATAAGGATTTATCGATATTCTCGACCATGCGCCGCTCTTCCTGACCAAGCTGCGCGTCCAGCAAACTGTCGGTGAATAGGCCTATCGCATGGATCGGCTGGCGCAGATCATGGCTGGCTTGCGCAAGGAGGCGTGATTTCGCAAGGGTGGCGGCTGTTGCTGCATCTGTTGCACGTCGGATTTGCACTAAGAGGCTACATAAATATGCTGGAGCGAGAATTGTTGTCAATATAAGTGTGAATGGCAGAAAAGGTCCTGTTAAACGATAAGGAAAAATCCAAATTAATAATACAATAATTACTGATGATAAAATCACGCATATAGCCATCTTTTTGTAATCATATCTTAACCAGTTTCCTATAGTTATCCAAAATAACAATATGTACATCGGCCAAATGCCATCAATGGCTAAAAAATAAGTAATACAAATGCAATCTGCCATGAGTGCTGCATGGCGTCTGAAGTTATTTACATGGCGACGCAGTAATATATCAAGATATATTGTTATTGAAACTATAAGATAAAATAATGAACATAAAATCGCATAAAAGGAATTTAGGCGGAACATATATAGAATATTAAAATTTTCCGGAATGAAATGAACATATATAAAGCAAATAAGTGCCGATATTGTAGTAAAAATTCGTATCGTAGCTTGAGAAATTTCAAAGAAATCGTAATTCTTGTTATCTACAGGGATTGGCAGTATTTTTCTCGCAATTTCACGGTAATCCATGAGCCCTATCCTCGTAGGCAGTTCGCTCAGGGGTGTTACACGCGTTGCGGCAGCATGTCCCTGAAGCGATAATCTCTGACATTACCGCCACGATTGAGCGGCTCACGTCTCGGTTTTGATGGAACCGCAAGGCGTCGCACTGATTTTGCCGCTGCACGCAGCGGTAAGAAGTGCTTTGTCTTGCTGTTCACCACAATTGAACGAAGCCTGGCGGCGGCATTACAATCCTGTTTCATAACACCCACCTGTCTATGTTGTTGTAGGGAATGGAATTCTGATCGGGATGCGGTCCCGCGGGGTGTCTGGGGTTCTGCCGCGCCCGGTAAAGAAGGTTCTGGGCTTTGGGTTCTGCGAGATCTGACCGGCTGAATATCCAGGGGCCGTCAGGCAATGGGTGCTGGCTTTTGATTTCCCCAGCCTCGGTAGCGAGGCGCAATGTCTTTGGGGCGACACCGATGAACCGAGCGGCTTTGTTTAGGTTGAGCCATGGCTCGTTTCCATCCGGTGCGGGTCGGAAGGCCGCGATCTTGTGATGTGACCTGTGCGCTGTAACGCGCTCCCTGGTCCAGCGATTGCCATGACCGGTCAATAGTCCATTGCGGTTGAGAATCCCGGCAATCAGATCGTCGCTGGCAATCAACACGAGTTGCCGGATGGCCGCGAGGATGTCGCCAGAAGTGCTGTTGCGTTGGCCTGGCCGTCGCTTCGGCCGGCGCATTTCGGTATGGATGCCACCAATCCATTGCACCATCAGGACGATCTCGGAAGTCGCATCATCGATATCTGCGACGACTTCCTGAATAACGGTTCGCACGATGCGCTTCTTGAGCCGAGCATCTGTCGTGGGTGCCGCCCAAACTGTACGTAGATCCTGGGCGAGTGAAGCGATGCCGATTTGCATCAGCAGTGAGGGTTTCGGTGCCGTCCTATCGTGCGCGCTGATTTTGCTCTCAATTTCGCCCACCAGTTCAAGGGCGCGATTCCAACGTCCCTCAAGTTCCGCTGCAACAAGCCGGTTCTCAGGGTCTGCAGCATCAAATTGCCGGAAGGCTCGATTGGCAGCATAACGAGCAGCTTCCAGATCACGGCCAAGCGCGTCACGCACCTGATCACGACGACTGGAGGCCTGGACTTCAGCTTCGGCCGCTGCAGCGATCGCCCCCGGTTCGACGACGCGCAGGATCGCCCCCTCGATTGCATCATCTACGCGCAGCCCGCCAAAGGCGATGCATCGCGGCTCGCCATTGTCCAAATGGCCTCTCCAGCACGAATAGCGCGGAATGTTGTGCTTTGCGCCTGTGTAGCGAACTGTGAGCTTGCGGCCGCAACGCCGGCAACGAAAAAGTCCGGCCAGAAGGGCATCGCCATGCTTGGGTGCGCCGTGATGACGGCTCGTGACTGCATTGTCGCTTACCATCTTGCGAATTGCCTCGGCCCGCTCCCAACTGACATAGCCTTCGTGCGCGTCAGGAATGAGTGCCAACCATTCCTCCCGCGCATTGCGCCGGATCGTGGCGGACCGACCAAATCCTGGCGTCGCGCTTGTCTTACCATAAGCGTAGGTGCCGCCGTAAACTGGGTTCTCGATCATTCGGTGGATCGTCGCATAATTTGGCCTGCGCCAGACCGTATCGCCGCCGTTGCACTTGGTAGGCAAGTCCAACTCGTGCTCCAGAAACCACATGAGGGCCTGACGAGCGCTGCCAAATTCAACGACCTTATCGAATACCAGCGTGATGGCTTCCTGCACACGGCGGTCAGGATCCTTCTCGAGCCGATCTCCAACCTTCACAAAACCGATAGGGGCGGCAACTACAAGTTCGCCGCGCCGCGCTTTCTCATAGCGGGCTGAGAGCGAGCGCTGGCGCAGCAAGTCCAGCTCATATTCGTTGAGGCTCCCCTTCAGGCCGAGCAGGAGGCGGTCGTTACCCTGTCGCGGGGCGTAGACGGTCTCCTGATCAATCAAAACGGTATCGACGACGCGGGACATCTCGATGAGCTGCTGCCAGTCCCGGCTGTTGCGGGCAAATCGAGACACCTCCCGCGCGGCTACAGCACCGATCTTGCCAAGGCAAACCTCGGCGACCATCCGTTCGAAGCCGGCGCGTGTCACCGTCCCGGCGGCCGAGCGACCGAGATCGTCATCGATGATCTCGACGCGGGACCAACCCAGTGAGGTCAGGCGATCGCGCATGGCATATTGCAGAGCGCTGCTCTTCCGGTTGTGTAGAACCTGGTGGGCAGATGACTGCCTGACATACAGAATTGCCTTGCGCTCGAGATGATGCGGCCTGATCTTTTCATGCATCATGACCCACGCCCTCCTGTGAGTTTGCCGGTTCTCCCGCGACGTAATCGAGGATCAAGCGCGCCATCAATTGCTTCAGCTTCCGGCGTGTCTCGTCCGGCAAGGTCTGCCACGGCGGCACGGGCGCTGTCTGTCCTTCGCTTGGAATTAGGAACAGGTCGAACTGGTAGGCTGTGGGCTGGCGAGGCATCGGCATCTCCCCGAATCGTGTCATGAGAGCCCGATGCTGCGCCGATTTTCTCGGATTGCGATGTCGCTCCGCCGTCGATCAACAACACTGCGAGGGCATCGATCGCAGCCAAAGAAACCTGGGGTGCGGAGGCGAGAAGCCAGCCTCCACTTGTACCCCGGTCGAACATCCAACCGGGCACCTCCAGCAAACGGTCGCAATCACCGCCTGACTGGCTACAGCGAAAGACCGCCGCGCCATTCTTCTCAATCGCTTCATGGACGTAAATCTGGCACCCGGTCCAAGGATGCCAAGGATAAAGGAGTTCACGCTCGCAGGTCCCGTGGGTGTTCTGTCGTCGAGTTGTACAACCATGTGCGGCCGCATAGCAGCTTGGGTTGTCATGTTCGGCTGCAAGAACCATATCGGCGTCGACCGCGCGTGCAGGCTGATCCGCACTCCGCAAGGCGTTGGTTCTTCGAGGTGTCCAACTGAGTCAAGACAGGCCACATATAATACTACCGTGCATCCAATATCAGCGCCCTATAGAATTATAATATGAATTGTAATCGCGACATAGTACATATGTTCTAGTGCAATCATCCCCATCAAATGGCACCCGCAGTTTGGCGGTTCGGGCTTGAGCGTATTTCTTCTGCGTTCCAGCTGCGGCTCTCTATTTGTAACTGTGGCAGGGGATTTCGGAATGATCAGGACGATCGTGGGCTTTAGGCAAGCCCTTGGCGCCTCGACGGCGCTTGGCAATGAACTGGTGTTGGCGGCGCTGCTGCCGCTGCCTGTCATTCTGATGGCGGTTCCGAACCATGCGATCGCGCAGAACACCGTGCTCGACAGTGGTTCCACGACCTGGTCCACGGACCACAGCGTTGCCGAAGCGCTCGTCGTGGGGCAGACGAAGCCCGACGTCTCGCTCACGATCAACGATGGCGCGGACGTCGTGGTGGCCAAGGCGGTCACGATCGGCGAGCGCGGCGGATCGTCGGGCCTGATCACCGTCTCCGGTGTCGGTTCCAAACTGGAAGTGACGCGCACCACCAGCATCCTCAACAACCTGCTCGTGCTCGGCGGAGGCGGCTTGGGCACGCTTGTCGTGGAGAACGGCGGACAGGTTTCGGTGCGCGACATCGTCATGGGGAACGCCGCGACGGTCGACAACAGTGGCGGCATCCTCAAGGTGAGCGGCGCCGGCTCTGTGATCACAGCCGACACGCTGCGCAACAACACGTGGGACAACGACGTCAACGACGCGGGCGCGATCACGATCGAGAATGGCGGCAAGATCGCTACGATCACCGTCGATATAGGCGGAGCGCCTGCGGACGATTCGAGCACGGCGAACCAGACGCTGATCACCGGACAAGGCTCGCTGTGGGCGAACAGCGGCACTTTCACCAACTACCGCAGCATGACCATCCAGGACGGCGGCAAGCTGACCACGGCGGATGCCGAACTGCACGGCATGTCCACGTCGCTGGCGACGACCTATGTCACCGGCGCTGGTTCGTCCTTCACGGCCAGCGGCAAGATTTCGATCGGCGACGACAGCAACCATAATCTTGTCATCGCGAACGGCGCCAGCCTGTCGGCGCAGGAGATCGTGCTGGGTGGCAGCCCGCTCAGCGGCGTCAACCTCGGCGCGCTCACCTTTGGCGGCAAGGTGACGTTCAACGTCTTCGACGAGGCGACCTCGGTCGCGGCGGAGGCGGCGGGCACGCTCAACCAGGATGCGCGCATCACCTTCGCGGGACGGGATGGCCAGCTTCTCTTCAACCACACGGCCACCGGCTATGAATTCAAGAATGCCATCGCTGGCGACGGAACGATCGTCAGCCTGGCCGGCGAGACGATCCTGTCGGGTGACATGACCAAGTTCCTGGGCACCGACAGTGTGACCGGCGGCGTGGTCGTGAAGGGCGGCAGCCGGTTGGTCTTCAACAGCGATTTCGGAACTGACGCCAGCAATGACGGCAGATATGGCATCACCGGGCCCAGCTCGCTCATCCTCGTCGACGACGGTACCCTCGTCGTCAAGGGCGAGACCGGGCATGTCTTCAGCAATTTCCTGGGCAACCAGAACTATACCAGCCATGTCTATGTCGGTGGCCAGACCGACGCGAATCCGAACGGTTTCGGGCGTCTGGCGGGAACCGGGACCGTGGGGTCGGTACGGCTCTACGGGCGGTTCTCCGGCAGCAGCAAGCATGCTGTCATCTCGCCTGGCGACAATGGGATCGGCACTCTGACCGTGCTGGGCCAACTCGAATTCGGCGACAATTCGATCTACGAGGCCGATATTCGGGGCGACGGCAGCAGCGACCTCATCCGGGTGCTTCCGGTCGGCACCAGCGCGCCTGGCCCCTTGCAGGGTGGCGTACGGATCGGCAACGGCGTCAATGTCGAAGTGACCGCGCTCGATCCAACGGTCAGCTATCAGAACGGTCAGACCTACACCATCCTGACGGCTGGGGGGGGTATTGAAGGCAGCTTCGCGCAGGCGGTGTCCAAATCCGCATTTCTCGACGTAAGCCTTGACCATCAGGCGAACCAGGTCGACCTGAAAATCGCGGTGACTCCGACGCCCACTCCGACGCCCACTCCGACGCCCACTCCGACGCCCACTCCGACGCCCACTCCGACGCCCACTCCGACGCCCACTCCGACGCCCACTCCGACGCCCACTCCGACGCCCACTCCGACGCCCACTCCGACGCCCACTCCGACGCCCACTCCGACGCCTACTCCGACGCCCACTCCGACGCCAACCCCTACGCCCACACCGACGCCCACTCCGACGCCAACGCCAACACCAACTCCGACGCCCACACCACCGCTTGTTTTCCAGGATGTTGCGGAAACGGCGAACCAGTACAACACGGCCATCGCGCTCAACACGCTCAAGCAGAGTGGACCATCACTTGCGCTGTATAATGCCCTACTTGTGCTCGATGCGTCCGAAGCGCGTGCCGCGTTCGACAGCTTGTCGGGCAGTGTCCATGCCTCGGCGCAATCGACGTTGCTGATGCAAAGCCAGTCCCTGCGGGAAGCCGCGTTCGACCGGCTGCACAGCACGCTGGAAGAGGCCGAGCCGAAGGAAGTCGCCGCGCTCGACTATGGCTATAACGACTATGCGCGCGACAAGGCAGCGCAGCCCGAACTCGCCATATGGGGCCAGGGGCTGGGCAATTGGAGCCGCCTGGGCCAGGATGGAAATGGAACCCGTGTGCGCAATTCTACCGGCGGCCTGCTGCTGGGGCTTGATGGCGCAGTTGGATCGAATGCGCGGCTGGGCGCGTTTGCGGGCTACAGCCGTGACGATTTCAACGTCCGGCGGCAGTTATCGAAGGGCAAGAGCGATAATATCCACCTTGGCCTTTACGGTGGTGCGCAATGGGACAATGTGTCGCTGCGCGCGGGCCTGTCCTATACATGGCATGATGTTTCGACCGACAGGATCGTGGCCTTCCCCGGCTTGAGCGATCGCCTGAAGGCGGATTACAAGGGCAACAGCTTCCAGTCGTTCGGCGAGCTTGCATGGCGGCATCGCACAGGCAACGTCACGATCGAGCCTTATGCCAATATCGCCTATGTGCGGCTCGATCTCGACGATTTTGCCGAGAAGAGTGTGGTGACCGATGGCGGGGCCGCCGCGTTGGCCGTGAAGTCGCAGCGCATGAACACGCTATTCACGACCCTGGGTATGCGCGGGTCGAGCGAGTTCAGCCTGGCCAATGTGCAGGCGATCGCATTTGGCGGCCTGGGATGGCGCCATGCCTTCAAGGACACCACGCCGTTTGCGACGATGACCCTGCCTGACACCACCGGATCGTTCCTGATCGCGGGCGCGCCGATTGCCAAGGATGCGGCGACCGTGCGGGCCGGGCTGGGTTTCCAGACATCGGACAATGTTTCGGCCACGATCTCCTATAATGGGGATTTCGGGTCCGGCATAACGGCCCATGGCGTTACGGGGCGGCTGAGCATCCGCTTCTGACGGGGGTTCCTGCCGGGAATGCGTCCATGGCGCATTCCCGGCACATTCCGGCTGATAGTTCCGAACGATGATACGATCCGACAACAGGCAATTCGCGAATGCGCAAGCCGATCCCGACATCGGCTATATCATCGACGCCCCGCATGAAGGGGCGCCGCTCATCATCACCTTCGGCTTCGTCGATTGGGCAGCTCTTCCCAAATTCGATTTCGTCGGCCGCCTCCGCAAGCTGGAGGCGACGACCGGCCAGCCGCTCAACCTGATCCTGATCCGCGATACCGCCAATTTCTGGTATCAGCATGGGGTGGACGGACTGGGACGGGATGTCGATGCGGTCGCGGCATCGCTGCGCCATATCATTGCCGATCTGCGCCCCAGTTCGATCTGCACCGTGGGGCAATCGATGGGTGGCTATGCGGCGATCCTGTTTGGCGCGCTGCTGGGCGTGGACCAGGTGCTTGCCTTTGGCCCGCTATCCTATCTTCGCAGCGACTGGGCGCGGCGCGACGGTGACCTGCGCTGGCTCAGCGTCATGGAGACGCTCGATCGTCATCCTCCTGCCAGGCGATATGACGACCTGACCGCCTTGCTTGCCGGTCTGCCTCATCCCCCTGTCCACATCCTGTTCGGTACAGGCGCGGAGGCGGAGGGTGGCCTCAACATGGATGAGGTTCATGCGCGCCGGTTCAGCGGCATAGCGGGGGTCACTGTCGAACGAATCCCCGAAGCGCCCCATGCCGTGGTGAAATGGCTCATCGACACGGGCCATATGGACAATATTCTTCTGCTATGGTGGTCGCCCGTTGCAAATCCGGGAAGGGAAAGGCCCAGGAATATCATGCCGTCCTGCGATGCCGCCTTGCCGGAGGAAGTCGTCCATGACGTTTTCAATGATGGCTGGCGGGCCTGGATCGGCGAGAATCTCGCGCTGGGCGCTTCGCCGGAAGGGCTGCTGCCGGCCCTGGTCGCTCATAATTTCCATCCAGGCGAAGCGCGGCGCGAAATCGACAAGGCCTATCGCAGCCCCTATCTGCAGGCGGCGCGGCGTCTGGCCAGCCGTGTCGCCAAACGCGACTGGACCCTGGACGTGCAGCAAAGAGTGCGTGCGATGGGCGCGCGCGACAACGCCGGGATCGAGCGCCGTCACAAGCTCGACCGCGCGACATTCCTCAACGACTATTACAGCGCCAACCGGCCGGTGGTCATCACCGGGATGATGGAGGACTGGCCGGCGCTCGGCTGGACGCCTGAGCAGCTTGTCTGCACCTTTGCCGGTCGCCAGGTCGAGGTTCAGGTCAATCGCAGCGCCAACCCGCATTATGAAATGCAGGCCGACAGCCATGGCACGACGATGGCTTTTGATGCGTTCATGGCGCGCATCATGGCCATGGGAGAAAGCAACGACATCTACATGACCGCCAGAAATGGCGGCGCCAATGCATCAGCCCTGAGCGAATTGTGGGACGGGATCGTCCAGATCCCCGAATATCTCGACGGCGGCAATCCGGCTAATCGTGGTTTCTTCTGGATCGGGCCGCCCGGCACGGTCACGCCGACGCATCATGACCTGACCAATAATTTCATGGCGCAGATCACCGGGCGCAAGCGCGTGCATCTGGCTGACGGGTTGCAGGTCGCCAATCTGTATAATCATCTCCATGTCTACAGCGAAGTCGATCTTGAGAAGGTCGACTATGACCGTTTCCCAAGGATGCAGAACGTCGATATCTTTTGCCACGATCTCGCGCCGGGAGAGTTGCTGTTCATTCCGGTCGGATGGTGGCACCATGTCCGCGCGCTGGATTTCAGCATGACCGTGACGTTCACAAACTTCCTGTTCGACAACGATTTTTGCTCGACATACCAGTCCTATCAGGTCCTCTGACGATCGATCAGCCGATCGACACCGAATCTGTAGATGGGCCACTTTGCCCGTGGCATCTCAGCCGGTTCGATGGAGACCACGATAGGCTGAATGATTGACCGGCTGACGCCTTTAGATCAACTGAGGTGGGATCTGTCCTCGGGGTCATGTGTGGATAAAGGGCGGCTATCTCACTCCCCCCGTGGGTCAGTTGTACAGAACTCGGCCTAATTTCCCGCCATCCATATCGGATTCGAACAGCAATTGCGCCTTCTAAAGCACCCATTTTCAATAGTTTATGGAAATCAGCGCGAGGAAGATCAGCTCTGATCTCCTTTTGGGGGAGGGCCGCGCTACCATCAGACATACCATCAACATGCTGGTATCCGGTGGTCCAAGACCGCTCCGCATGGGATATCTATACCACGAAAAACCGCAGAAATCCGCCGATCCCGGCACTTCCTGAAACCCTCTGGGAGAGGATTTTGGTGACCCCTACGGTATCAGAACCTACTCATTCATCATCGTCGCCATGATCGTGAATGGTTACGCGCAGGGCACAAAGACGCAGATCACAGGGTACTTGACCGCAGGTTATGCAGGCATGCGATCAAGTACCCTGTATAGCTTCATGTCTGCGCTGATGGCGCTCGCCGCAGGTCTCGGTCCCCTTATGGCAGGGGTGATCTATGATCAACTCGGGGCTATGGGCCGTTCTTGATTTACGGCGCAATTGCTTGTGCCGTCAGCGGAGCTCTGGTCCTGAGCCTGACACCACCGTTCCCGAAGAGCCTGGACGTGGGCCGTGGCTGATGAACCAGCAGTCCTCGTCTATTATATTGAAGGCTGATGAACTACGAGTAATCGAGTGGTGGCGAGGCCGTATCGCTAGCCCCGGGGGTAAAGCTGCGATCTCGGCCAGGACCCGTTCGGCATGTTCCTTCCAGCAGGTCGGGCATGTAGACGTCCTGCTGGTTGTAGACCAGCGGCGAACCGTCGATCCGCGAGGCATGCAGTCCTCAGCCCAGCGCCACCGCAACGGGAGTGCAGCTGTCCCATTCATACTGCCCGCCCGAGCGGAGGTAGATGTCGGCTTCGCCACGCAGGATCGTTATCGCCTTGGCACCGGCTGAGCCCATCGGCACCAGTTCGGCGCCCAGCTTGGCCGCCACTTCGGTTGCTTCACTGGCAGGACGGGTATGGCTGACGACCATACGCAGGGTCTCAAGCGCGGGCGGCACTTAGCCCGACTTGTCCGAGCGCAAAACCTCGTCGCAACCCGGCAGCGCCACGGCGCCGAGCACTGGCTCGCCATTCACCGCCATGCCGACGTGGACCGCCCAATCGGTACGCTCCTCGCCGTACTCGCGGGTGCCGTCGACCGGGTCGACGATCCACACGCAGCTCAGGCTCAGGCGCTCGGCACTGTCCTTTTCCTCCTCGGGCCGCAACCCATCATCGGGCCGCTGCTGGGGCGCAGGGCGTGGACGAGGAACTGGATGGCGGTCTGGTCACCCGCGGCAATGTGGAGAAGAATGCCAGAACCTGATCGCGCCGCAGCTTCTTGCGAAACATCATGTTACCGCTCGGGTCTGACCCATGAACCTGAAAAACCAACTTGGCCAAATCGATACCAACTGTGCTAACTTCGGTCACGGACGCCTCCTACTGTGGTGTTTCAACACCTCCACTCTGGCACATCGATGCCGTCAGGGAGCGTCCACCCCATCGCTTTTAGCACGGTGCGATCAATACTAGCCGGTAGCAGGCGCGACAACACTGCAGCAGTCCAGCTACGAAACGGCATCACCATAGGGTAACAGGCGTATCGAGCGATAACGGCTTTTGATAGGAGATGTCGGTTTTGTCTCGGACGCCCTTAATATAGCCTTGTTCGATAAATCTGGGATGCTGGAGGATCGAAGCGTCTCCCGTGATGAGCGTGTCCACGGTTGAGCGGCGCAGCGCGATTTTCCATTCGCCATCACGGCGCTCGACCCGATCGATATAGCGGCCATTGATGATCCGCGCCGTCTTTGCGCCGGGATCAAGCAGCGACACCATCACATAGCTTTCGCAATGCGCGACATCGCCATCAATATCGCAAAGGTGGGTTGTGATATTATGGAGATGCTGATCCGAACCGGCGGCATGGACGGCGTTGGACCACTGGGCATAAAGCGGACCGGGGTTGATGGCGTGGCCATGTTCATCGACGCCATCTTCATGATAGGCGCTGGTAAGCAGATCGACGTCATGCCGGTCATGGCCGCGCGCATGAAGTGCAATAAGATCCTGGATTGCCAGCCTGTCCTTGAGATAGGCGACGTCACGACCAAGGTGCGCCAATTGCATATCGTCCACAGCGATCCTCCTTCGATGATATTCTACGCTACCGTAAGATGAGCGGATATTGCTGCCTTGGCGCAACCTGATGCGTGTCGCGGCAGGAACGGGGCTGTCTGCCCTCTCGATCGGCAAAGCCATATTTCACGGCCATCTCGGCCCCGATCACGGTCTGTCCGCTCATGTCCATCAGACCGGGATCGGAATACAATGCCCAGATCGCATGTCCGGTGAATTCGGGCGTTTCGGTCGCCGCTTCCAGATCCTTATATTTGATCGGGTCGGAGGCGATGACCATGCGCAAGCGATCCGTTAGCAGCGCCCCCATCCATATCGAAAGGGCAGCGACGTTGAATGGCCAGAGATCGACGGCCATGTCGGCCGCGAACTTGTCCAGTCCCGCCTTGTGCGCCCCATAGGCGGGGCCAAAGGAATAATGGGCGGCACCCGATGCGGATGTGAACGTGATGAGGCCGTGCCGTTTGGCCACCATCAGGGGGGCCGCATGGAAACTGGCGACATAGGCGCTCCGCAAGCCCACATTGAGCATCTCGACAATGCCGAGCGGCTTTTCCCAGAAATTGCCGGGGGCGGTCAGATCGTCATGCAAGGCGCACGCATTGTTGACGAGGATATCGAGACGGCCTTCGGTTTCCGAAACCTGGGAGAAAAGCGATTCCACCTGCGAGTCATCGGCATGATCGATGCGCACGGCAATGCCCTTGCCCCCGGCTTGGGTTACCGCATCGGCTGTTTCCCAAATCGTACCCGGTAGCGAATGATCGCCTGCTTTCTCGGACCGACCAGTCACATAGACCGTGCAGCCGTAACTGCCCAAGGCGATCGCAATGCCGCGCCCTGCGCCGCGACTGGCGCCGGTCACTATGGCTACGGGACGGGCTGTCATGACATTTTCCCCGATATCATGTCAGGCGAAGGATTCTTCACCGGCCAGGGTCGTGCGATGCATCATTCGCCCGCTGTCCATGGCGTAAGGCAGCGCGCGGTGCATGGTCCCTGTATTGTCCCAGATCACCAGATCGCCAAGCGTCCATTCATGTCGATAAACGAACTGGGGCTGCGTCGCATAATCGCGTAGGCGGGTCAGCAATGCCCACCCATCGCGAAGGTCCATACCCTCAACATGCGATGCTGTGGAACCGAGTACCAGCGATTTACGACCTGAGCCATGGGTCCAAACCAAAGGCAACACGTTGGGCTGGAATGTCTGCCAAGCTTTCAACAATTCGTGACTTGGTTCAGGCTGCACATAGCGCTGCGCCACTTCGAACATGTGGACGACCTTGAGCTTTTCCAGCGCTACTTTCTCTGCTTCGGGCAAATCGTCATAGGCCGCATAGGTGTTAGAAAACTCGGTCTGGCCGCCCGTATCCGACAATTTGCGGCTGCTCATCAACGATGCGAAGATCGGAACGTCTCCCATCGTCCCATCAATATGCCAGTAGAACGCACCCTTGATATATTCGGCGACCGGATTTTCCGTGGGGTCCATCGTGATCTTGAAGGCCTTTTCCTCAACAATCGTGCCGATCGTTTTGGTGAAGGCTATCTGCTGGTCGTCCGTCAGGTTGAGGCTGCGAATGGCCACCACGCCACGCTCCTCCAGCAATGCGCGGATTTGCGCGGAGCAAGCGCCGCTGAGCAGCGTCTGCACGTCCGTCACGATTTCACTGCCGATACGCGGCGCAAGATTTCTGACCTCAAAGCCGGCTTGTTCCGCAATCGGCATCTTTACTCTCCCGTCTGGGCAGCGGTAACGCCGCCACACGCATGTCGTGCTAAGCACATGCTTAGCTTCGCATGACAGTATCGGTCAAGAAGTGGCCGGTTGCTCCGCGCCGTCGCGCGATTCATCGTCGGGGCGGTGGCTGAGTCTGGTGAGGAGCCAATCCATCAGCTGGCGTGCATCGTCATGGCCCGACAAGATGCCGACCCCTTCCTCCATCACCAGCAAGCGCGCCATCGCGGCCAGCCAGACGGTGGCTGCGGCAGCTGTGCATGGTCCAAGGTTGGTGGGGCTATGCTCCAGATACCGTTCAATCGCCGCAATCTGGACAGCGCGGATATGTTCGGCATAGCGCGCAATTTCTTCGCCTATGACCTTCCGGTGATTTGCCAGCGCCATAAACTCCATGGCGAGGGCCGTGCGGCTGGGGTCGATGCTGAGTGTCCATAAAGCACGCAGTGGATCATCCGACTGTGCCGCCGCCTGATGGCGTTCGAGGCTCTGTTTGGCACCGCGCCTGTAGGCGGCCACCAGCAGATCATCGGACGTAGGGAAATAATAGTGGATGAGCGAGGCATTCAATCCCGCGCGCGCCGCCACCTTTCGACCACTGACGGCGGCATATCCTTCCTCCACCATCAGCGCCAGCGCAGCGTCGAGCAACTGCGAGCGGGTGGCCGATTTATCCGTGCCAAAGCGTCGCTTTTGCGGCGTCGCCTTTATAGTGGTTTCTTCTGAAACGCGCTTGGCCAAAGCAAAATATTCCAATCCCAGATTTAACGTTGCTACAAAGGCCGCACGCGGCTTCACAGCATACGCAAATTATTCGGCGCAAAGGCGGAGCGCAATCACGCACGGCAGCCAATTGAGCGACTCGTCACCGTTTCCGGTGCTGGCTCCCCGCGAATGTGAGGAGCCAGCCGATCTCTGATTTCTGTGCCTTCTGCGAGCGTTAAAGCATCCTCTACATCGACCCCGAGATATCGACTGTGCTTTCAATTTTCGTGTGTCCGAGCAGTATCTGGACGGCACGGAGATTGCCGGTCGCCTTGTAAATGATCGATGCCTTTGACCGCCTCAGCAAATGGGTTCCATAATCCTCGCCAGGCAAACTAATTCCTGTAACCCATTCACCTACCAAACCGACATATTGTCGGGTGCTTATGTGGGCTGTATGGTTGGTGCGGCTTGGAAAGGCGTAATCCTCCAAGGAGCCGCCTCGCAGTTCGAGCCATTTGAGGAGGCTTGTACGAGCATCGTCCATCAACTCAAATTGAACAGGCCTACCCGTCTTTTGCTGGACGACGGTAGCCCTCGTCCGGACTTTTCGATCGCAAACAATGTCGCTGATCCGGATTTTCACTAGATCGCAACCGCGCAATTTGCTGTCGATGGCGAGATCGAAAAACGCCCGATCTCAAAGCCGTCGATGTTGATCAAGAAAGAAACGAATTGCCCAAATTTGACATGGTTTGAGCGCTCTCTTCGCGCCAACTTTACGTCCCGCATTCCACGAAACTCGTTCGCGAGCGGCGGGATCAAACTCAGATAATCCCATGACACTTCTCCTACGGCCATGATGGCCACGAAAAGAACGCGCGAAAGGCAAACCGACGAAGTCGGCCGCTCGGCCTCCGATTTTCGATTCCCAGGAACTGACCGCCCGCTTTCCGACTTGGACGTTCAAGACTGGCCGGCCGCTGACCGTCCGGCTTGAAGCACCCATGACAGAATAGCTGCCACTCACGAATACCTTCTCGATCGAGGGCCTGAGGCAATAGCCCGCTGGCACACCAAGGTAGCTGAGGTGGAAGCTTCGCCGCCAGGAGCCGATCTGACTGGCGACGTGCTTGAGCTTGTCTGTGGAACAGGATGGTGGACTGAGCGGCTAGCCCGGACGGCGCGGAATCTTACATGTATCTCGGTGATCCTGGCTAGTATAGTCTTTTGTATGGCCTGCTCCTCGGGGCCGAAAGTTGGGTAATCATGATGCAGAGCGGCTGTGCGATGCTGCTCCGGAGTCCTTGACCGCTTGACCCCGCCGGTACTCCGCGTCCGCGAAACACGAAGCCCATTGTTCAATCGCCACCAGGACCGGGCGTGCCGCTTCGCCAAGATCGGTCAGCGCATAGACCTGGCAGTTGGCCGGAGGTGGAAGCATCTCCTTGCAGATGATGCCCGCCTCTTCGAGATCGCGCAGGCGCGCTGTCAATATGTTGGCCGAGACCGCCGGAATGGCAGCCCTGCTCCCCGAGAACCGCGCCGGTCCCTGCGTGAGCACGCTCATGATGCGCAGGATCCATTTGGCAGATAGAATACCCACGGCCATCAGCAGCGGATCATCGGTGTGGCCCCAGCGTCTCATGTCTGCGTAGGCCGGTTCGCAAACTGTTCTTGCGCCGACGGCAGCCCTGCCTCGATGCGCTCTTCCAGTCCCGCTATCCAGCGCCGCTGCTCCTCGATCGGATCATAGTCCGCCATCCAGGCGAGCGCTTCGAGATAGCGCTTCGCCTTGATCGATGCTCCGCGCAGCAGTTCACTTATGGCCATGGCCCATCTCCCGACCGATCGGATCTTAACCTTGAGGATTCCGCTGTTCATGCCGGGCGTGCCTACGTCGCTGCAGCGGGTGTAGTGGACGGCGCTGCAGATCGATCATCATGCGATGGTGGCGTGATGCGATACCATAGCGCGTAGAGCGCGGGCAGGAACAGGAGGGTGAGGACCGTACCGCCCAGCGTGCCGCCGATGAGCGTCACTGCCATGGACCCCCAGAACACCGAACTGATAAGCGGCACGAACGCAAGCACAGCGGCGAGCGCCGTAAGGATCACTGGGCGGGATCGCTGGACCGTCGCCTCGACTACCGCATCGAACGGGGTCAAACCGGCATGCTCGTTGTCGTGGATCTGGCCCATTAGGATCAGCGTGTTGCGCATCAGGATGCCCGCGAGTGCGATAAGTCCCAGGATCGCGTTGAACCCGAACGGCTGCCCCGTCACAAGAAGCGTCGGCACGACACCGATCAGGCCGAGCGGCGCAGTGAGCAGCACGATCCACATCGCCGACAGGCTGCGCACCTGGAGGATGATGACGACCATCATCAGCACGATCATGATCGGGAAGATCGGCGCCAGCGCGGCATTGGCCTTGCCCGCTTCCTCGATCGAGCCCGCCATGTCGATGCGATAGCCTGAAGGCAGATCGTCGATGATCGGCTGCAGTTTCTTCATCATTGCCGTCGATACGTCGGGGGGCTGAAGGCCATCGGCGATGTCGCCGCGCACGGTGATTGTCGGCACCCGGTCGCGGCGCTGGAGAATCGGGTCCTCCATGCGGACTTCCATCCGGCCGATCTGGCTGATGGAGATGCGCTGCCCGCCCGCGCCGGTGAGCGTATAATCGCCGATACGCGCCGGATCGAGCCGACCGGCTCCTGCTGAGCGCACGACCACATCGACCGTGCGGATGTCTTCGCGGGCCTGACTTACAGTGACGCCAGTCAAGAAGAACTGAAGCTGCTGCGCTACATCGCTTGACGTGAGGCCGAATGCGCGCAGGCGGTCCTGGTCGAGCACGAAGCGCAGAGCGGGCGCCCGTTCGCCCCAGTCGCTGTTGACTGTGCGCATCATGGGATCGGCTTGCAGGACGTCCTGGACCCTGGCCGCGATGGTGCGAGCCGTCGCGAGATCGGGTCCGTTGACGCGGAACGCGACCGGGAAGGGCGAGGGCGGCCCGAAGACCAACTGCGTCGCTCGCACGCGGGCTGCGGGTGCGAGACCGTCGGCCACGGCCTGACGAAGGCGCCACTTGAGGGCGTCACGATCGTCTTCCTTGTCGGTGCGCACGACGATCTTGGCGAAAGAAGGATCGGGAAGTTCGGGCGACAGGGCCATGAAGAAGCGGGGCGCGCCCTGACCAATATAGGCCGTAACGATTTTCGCCTCGGGTTGCTTGCGGAGCCAGTCTTCTATCTGACGGGCGGACTCGCTCGTATTGGCGATGGCCGTACCCTTGGGCATCTGCACCTCGACCAGCAATTCGGGCCGGTCGGACGCCGGGAAGAACTGTTTCTTGACCAGCGGCATGCCCGCACCAGCCACGAAGAACGCGCCCAGCGTCGCCAGCGCCACCAGCTTCTTGCGCCGCACCGCCCAGCCTATGAGCCTGCGAACCTTCTGATAGCGCGGCGTTTCGTAAATCGCGGCATGGCCGCCCTCGACCGGCTTGATATTGGGCAGCAGCTTGACGCCCATATAGGGTGTGAAGATCACCGCCACGAACCAGGAGGCGATGAGGGCAAAGCCCACCACCCAGAAGATGTTGCCGGCATATTCGCCGGCCGTCGACTGCGCGAAGCCGACTGGCATCAGGCCGATGACCGTCAGCAGCGTACCCGCGAGCATGGGCGCGGCCGTATGGCTCCAAGCATAGGCCGAGGCCTTGATGCGATCGTAGCCTTCCTCCATCTTCACGACCATCATCTCGATGGCGATGATCGCGTCGTCGACCAGAAGGCCAAGCGCGAGGATGAGCGCACCTAGCGTGATGCGGTCGAGGACCCGGCCCGTCGCCCACATGATCACCAGGACGACCGCAAGGGTCAGCGGCACGGCGGCGGCGACGACGATGCCCACCCGCCAGCCGAGGCTGATCAGGCTGACGATCATCACGATCGCAAGCGCCTCCAGGAAGGTATGCATGAACTGGTCGACGGCTTCGCTAATGTTCACGGCCTGATCGGTGACCGGCGTCAGGCTCATGCCCACCGGCAATTCGGCTGAGATTTTCTCGATCTCGGCCTTGAGCGACTTGCCAAGGTCGAGGCCATTCCAGCCTTCGCGCATGACGACGCCAAGCAGAATGGCGGGTTCGCCCTCACTGCGAACCAGAAATGTCGCCGGATCCTCATAGCCGCGTGTCACACTTGCAATGTCGGACAGGCGCAGCGTCCGGCCGTTGGCAACGATCGGGACATCACGGATCTTCGACAGGTCATCGAACGCCCCATCCAAACGCACCACGGTCTGTTGGCCCTTGGTTTCGATCGCGCCGGCAGGGGTGATCAGATTCTGACTGGCGAGCGCCGTGAAGATATCGCGCGGCGACACGCCTAATGTTGCGAGCCGCTCCTGAGCAAACTCAACATAGATGCGCTGGGGGCGTTCGCCGACGATATTGATCTTGTTGACGCCGGGAACATGGAGCAATCGTTGGCGCAGACTCTCCGCTTCGCGTGCAAGCAGCCGCTGAGGCTCGCCCTTTGCCTTCAACGCATAGAGCGCGAAGCTGACGTCCCCATATTCATCATTGATGAAGGGGCCGATCACGCCCTGGGGCAGCCTGGCGGCCTCGTCTCCCAGTTTCTTGCGCGCCTGATAGAATTGCTCGGGCACGTCTTTGGGAGGCGTCTGGTCGCGCAGGGTCAGCGTGGTGAAGGCAAGGCCGGGCCGCGTGAAGGTTTCGCTGCGGTCGTAATAGCGCAGTTCCTGCAACCGTTTTTCCAGTGGTTCAGCGACCTGGTCCTGCATCTCCTGTGCAGTCGCGCCAGGCCACGCGGTGACCACGGTCATGACCTTGATGGTGAAGCTGGGATCTTCCGCCCGGCCAAGGCTGAGGAAGGAGAAGATACCCGCACCGACGATTGCGATCAGGAAGAACAGGGTGACGGATCTCTCGCGCACGGCCAGCGCCGAGAGATTGAAGCCTCGCTTCTCGGATTCGGATTTATCAGGGGCATGCTCGCTCATCGTGCCGCTCCCGGCACATTGGCGGCGATGCGGACGGCTTGGCCCTGGTGCAGCATGTGGGCGCCCATCGCAACGAACTGCTCGCCAGCTTTAAGGCCAGACGTGATCGTCGCGGTCTCCTCACTGACCGATGCGATACGAACAGGCCGCCACGCGATCTTCGCGGGCGAGCCGGAGCGGATCACCCAGACACCGGGACCTTTGCCCTCGTCCCGGATCGCGCCGAGCGGCACCACCGTCGATGCCGCTTCTCCGGGTTGCGCCAGCGAAACAGTGACCGTCGACCCCAGCGGCGCGCGCGCGGGTACGCCTTCGAGCACATAGCGTGCTTCGAACGTGCGCGTCGCCGGATCGGCGGCGTCGGAAAGCTGCCGCAGGCGCGCCGGTCCTGTCTCGCCACCATAGGTGCTGGCGCGGGCGGTTGAGCCGACGGCTGGACGGATCGTCTCGGGCAACTGCACCAGCGCCTCGCGCGGACCAGAGCGCGCCAGCCGGACGACGATCTGGCCGGCTGCCACCACCTGCCCGGGCTCTGCGAGCGTCTCAACGATGGTGCCGTCGGCATCGGCCACAAGAATGCTGTAATTCGCTTCGTTGCGCGAAACCCGAGCCTGCGCTTCCGCCGCCGCAAGCTGGGCACGGGCGGAATCCGCCGCGGCCTTGGCCTGATCATAGGTGGAAGCGGACACTGCCCCTGCGCCGACCAGATCGCGCAGGCGCCTCTCGTCAGCCACCGTCTGCACCGCGCGAGCGCGCGCCGCCTGGACCGTTTCCTGAGACGCCCGGGTCGCAAGCGCAAGATCGGTCTGGTCGATCCGCATGAGCGGTTGGCCACGCCGTACGACCTGCCCGGCATTTACGAGGCGTTCAATCACCTTGCCGCCTACCCGGAAGCCCAGATCGCTCTGCACGCGGGCTGCGACGATACCGGTGAATTCGCGATTGGTCCCGCCCTGCGTCGCGGACGTCATCACCCTTACCAAGGGCGGCTCCGTACGCGGATCACCATCCGCTTTGCTGCATGCTGCGAGGGGAAGGGAGAGAGCAAGGGCACAAAGACCCACTCCAAGAAAACGACTCGACAAGGCTGGATCCTCCGAACTTTGGGAGATTATTGTTTCCTTGTGACTATTATGTCAATAGGTCACTGGTTATTTTATCATGGTGCGAGACTGCGCAAAATGAGGCTCGTGACTTCCTGCGGCGCCTCTGGAAGCAGGTCGAGGTTGCGTTCGAGATGAAGCGGGTCGACAAACGGCATCATGGCGTACAGGATTGCACGACAGGTTTCGTCGAGCGGCGTCTTGCGCTCGAACTCGCCGCTTTCTCGGCCGCCCTTGATGACCTCAGCCAGGATTTCCCTGATGGTCTCCTTGTAGGCCTGCGAGGAGCCCCACCGCTCGGAGGCTGAATGGGCGGTGATGTCATAGATCTTGCGATCATGAAAAAAGAGGTCGACACTCCGGGTCGTCAAGCTCCTGAACATGCGCCGGAGACGATCCGTCGCGGTGTTGCCTTCCTCGATGGCCGCTCGGGTTTCGGTGACGATCTGCTCGAGGTGCGAGCCGCAGATCGCTTCCCCGATCGCCTGTTTCGACTCGAAGAAGCGGTAGATATAGGCTTTCGAGAAGCCGATCTCCTTGGCGAGATCGGCCACGGTCGTCTTGGCATAGCCGTAGCGGGCAAAACATTCGTGCGCGGCCGCGATGATCTGATCGCGGACGGCATGTTCGGCGGGGCCGCGGCTCGGGGCATCTGTGCTGTTGCTCATCGCTCAAGCATAATGACACTGGGCAGGATTGACAACGAGTAACCATGATATATATCGGTCACATCTTACCATTTGCGTCCTGAGGAAGCGATGCGTCCCCTGAATTCGATCCTTTCCGTCATCGGCGGCTCCGTCCTTCTTGCCGGCTGCGCGGTCGGGCCACGCTATGTACCGCCGGTGTCGATCCAGCCGCCCGCCTTTCAGGGTGAACCGGCGGTCGAGACCCGCTTATCCACAACGGAAACCGCGGACCTGGTCTCATGGTGGCGGGCGTTCAATGATCCGCTTCTCACCAGCCTTGTCGAACGGGGACTGGCGCAGAATCTCGATCTCCAGCAAGCGAGTGCGCGTGTCGTCCAGGCGCGCGCGGCACTCAAGGGCTCGAATGCGGCGCTGATGCCCTCGGGTCAGGTCAGCGGACAGGCCGGCGAGGTCTATCAGTCCCGCGAGACGCCCATCGGACGGATCGGCAGGGCTTTTCCACAGTTCGAGCGGTCGACCGAGACCTATGAGTTGAACCTCGGCGCCAGCTGGGAAGTCGACCTGTTCGGCGGGCGAGACGCCGCTCGCGACGCGGCGCGCGCCGACTGGCAGGCGTCGCAAGCCGGCGCGGTTGCCGCGCGCCTTTCCGTCGCGGCGCAAATCGCCGACACCTATGTTGCCATCCGGATGCTGCAGGCACGGTTCGAAGTCGCGCGCTCGCAACTCAACACCCAGCAGCGGCTGGTCGACCTTGTGGCGCTCCAATTTCGCAAGGGTGTGGCTGCCGAATTGCAGTTGAGGCAGGCAGAAGGTGCTCTGGCACAGGTCCGCGCCTCCGTCCCGGCGCTGCAGAATGAACTCGACATGGCGTTGAACGCACTCGACGTGTTGATCGGCGTTCAGCCCGGCACGACGCGCCCCGAACTCGCAGCATTGACGCCTGTCCCAGCACCGCCCGCGATCTCGACCGCCGGAGGGCCGGCCGCCTTGCTGCGCCGCCGTCCCGACATCATCGCGGCGGAGCGCACGCTTGCTGCGTCCAATGAACGCATTGGTGTGGCGGTTTCGGAATATTATCCGAAATTTTCGCTTAGCGGTCTGTTGGGAACGGCGACGACGGCCGCGGGCGGCCTTTTTACGGGCAATGCAACGCAGGCCAATGGCGTGCTTGGCCTGCGCTGGCGCCTGTTCGACTTTGGGCGGGTCGACGCCGAGATCAAGGCCGCCAAGGGCAGAAATGTAGAAGCGCTGGCGGCCTACCGCCTGACGGTTCTGCGTGCCTCCCAGGATGTCGAGGACGCGTTCTCCACGCTGGTACAACAGGAAGCGCGCGCGACGGCTCTCGTCCAGGGCGAGGCTTCGCTGTCGCGTGCGCGAGACGCGTCCATGGCCGCCTACAAGGGCGGTATGGCAAGCCTGATCGAGGTGCTCGATGCCGACCGTCGCCTGCTGGAAACACGCGACGGCGCGATCCAGGCGCGCGCCGCGGCAACCCGAGGCGCCATCGCATCTTTCCGGGCGCTGGGTGGCGGCTGGGAGCCGCAAGTCATCTCCGCAGGCGCGTGACACCCTTTCTTCAGAAGCATGATCATGCCCAGAGATGCTGCACGGGCTGGGGTAGCAAACAGTCTCAAATCGGCAGTGATAGATAGCTACGGGCTAGCTCGGATCACACCGCGAGCTTTCCTATTCCGGTGCCGGCAACAAGGTCGCGTTCCGTCGCTTTCAATTACCCACATCTGGTCGGATGCCAGATTCCGCTGATCGCAGCGGCATTGCGGCAGCGGAATCGGCTGTGATTCATGTTCGCGCACAGGATCGCGTTGGCGAGGTGCACGATGGTAGACGGGAGCACGGAATCTCAGGCTTGGATAGATGATGAACTCGCGGGGTCACGTTTCGGCGATGTGCGGCTTGGTCGCCGTCTGCGACAATTGGTGACACAAATGGCGGGCGCGATAGGTGGTCGAATTCCGTTCGCCTGTCAGGATTGGGCCAACACCAAAGCTGCCTATCGCTTTCTTTCGAATGCCGATGTTAGCGAAGGCAAAATTCTGCATGGCCATTTCCAATCTACAGCATCGCGTGTTGCAGCCGTTGATGGACCCATCCTTGTTCTGCAGGATACCACCGAATTTTCATATGAGCGCAAAAAGCCCGAACAGGTTGGGGCTATCTGCTATGCCCCAAGCAAACGCGAGACGGTTGGGATTGTCAGGCGACATACAATTTGCGGATTGTTGATGCATAGTAGCCTGGCAGTGACGACCGAAGGTTTGCCGCTCGGTCTGGCGGCGATCAAGTTCTGGTCACGTAGCAAATTCAAAGGCACCTCGGCGCTTAAGCGTCATATAAATCCTACGAGGGTACCGATCGAAGCCAAGGAGAGCATCCGCTGGCTGGAGAATATGCGCGCCTCCACCGCCCTGCTGGGCGAAGGCCAGCGCCTGATCCACATCGGAGATCGCGAAAACGACATTTATGAGTTTTTCTGTGCTGCGCGCGAAGCCGGCACCCATTTCTTGGTACGGACATGCGTTGATCGTCTGGCGGGCGATGGCAAGCACACCATCGCTGCTGAAATGGCGGATGCACCCGTGACAGGTCGCCATATGGTTGAAATTGCCGATGGCGTGACCGCCCGTCTGGCGGTGAAATATAAGCGGATCCGGGTTTTGCCGCCAATTGGCAAGCAGAAGCGCTACCCCGCGCTCGATCTTACCATCGTCCACGCTCAGGAACAGGATGCCCCGGAGAACCGCTCTCCTATCGACTGGAAGCTGATCACTGATCTGCCCGTCGTGTCGCTGGAAGAGGCGGTCGAAAAGCTCGAATGGTATGCGCTGCGCTGGAAGATAGAGGTTTTCCACAAGATCCTTAAATCTGGATGTCGCGCAGAAGATGCTAAATTGCGCACCGCTGAGCGGCTTGTGAATCTGCTCGCGATTTACTGCGTTCTGCGCTGGCGGATATTCTGGATGACCATGATCAACCGCACCGCGCCCATGGCATCGCCAACTATCGTGCTGACCCAAGATGAAATCAATCTCATCGACCGCATTTCAATAACCCGGACAGGGCAGCCCCCACCTCAGATGCTATCCTATTATTTGAAACTGATAGCAAAGCTCGGCGGTTACCTTGCTCGCGAGCGTGACCCGCCTCCCGGGAACATCGTCATATGGCGTGGCTGGTCCCGCCTTATGGACATAAAACTCGGGGCAGAACTCGCCGGACGCAATTATGGGTAATTGAAAGCTTCCGTCGGCGCTTACGTTCATTCTTGTGCGCGGAATCATATTGCCGACGTTACCGCCCGGCTGCGCGTCATCCGCAACCCATCGACACCATCGCCTGTCATGTTGGCTTTCGTTGCGTGTCTCGCCTCACTGCCGTGAAACAATCGCACAAGGCGACCGGGATATGACTGTGCCGTTGTACCCGTCAAGCGATCTCGTATGTGTCGTGACGCCTCCTGTTGTACGACAAACAGGCGATTGCCGACAATCGATGCCTTCGGCGCGCATTTCTGGTGCCTATCTATTCCGAACAGCGGGCGGTTTCTTCGGCCGCCATTGCTTTGATCGGCTCAAGGCTCATCGCCGCCTGCCAAACCAAATGAGCATCGACACCGAAATAATCATGGCTCGCAAAGTTGCGGAACGTCGCCATTTCGCGCCATGGCAGATGGGGATGGCGTGCCTTGATTTCGTCAGGCAGCTTCTTGCTGGTTTCGCCAATCATGGCGAGGCGATAGGTCAAAGCGTCATACGCTTCGTCGTTGGCCACCAACTCATCAAATGTCCGTCCTTTCACCGATTTCTCGGCCCGTGCGATCAGCAATGCGAGATCGTCCAACGTGTCCAACAACCCAGCCATTAAAAAACCCGGACCATCTCGCCCTCAACACGCGCTCGCAAGCGAGGACGCAGACCGATGCGGGACACCAGATCAACCCTGGTTTCAAGTTCATCGGACAATTCCAGCATCACTCCAGCCTGATCAAACAGGCTGAATTGCCGCGTCGGGTCATACTCGTAGAGCAAATCAAGGTCAGAAGCCGCGCTGGCTTCATCCCTGGCCGTCGATCCGAACAGATAAAGCGCGTTGATGCCGCGCTCGCGCAAGCGGCGCTCAAAGGGCTTCAACCGGGTGATCGCTTCTGCCTTTTTCATGGCGCCATTATGCACCAGCCTTCTTCAACACGCAATTTGCTAACCGCCTGACGGTCCTGCGCCTGCTCGGAAAAATGGACGGGTCGGGTCGAGGAGGCAGCTTCTGGGTACGATTTATGGTAAGCGCCGACGGAAGCTTTCAATTACCCACATCTGGTCGGATGCCAGATTCCGCTGATCGCAGCGGCATTGCGGCAGCGGAATCGGCTGTGATTCATGTTCGCGCACAGGATCGCGTTGGCGAGGTGCACGATGGTAGACGGGAGCACGGAATCTCAGGCTTGGATAGATGATGAACTCGCGGGGTCACGTTTCGGCGATGTGCGGCTTGGTCGCCGTCTGCGACAATTGGTGACACAAATGGCGGGCGCGATAGGTGGTCGAATTCCGTTCGCCTGTCAGGATTGGGCCAACACCAAAGCTGCCTATCGCTTTCTTTCGAATGCCGATGTTAGCGAAGGCAAAATTCTGCATGGCCATTTCCAATCTACAGCATCGCGTGTTGCAGCCGTTGATGGACCCATCCTTGTTCTGCAGGATACCACCGAATTTTCATATGAGCGCAAAAAGCCCGAACAGGTTGGGGCTATCTGCTATGCCCCAAGCAAACGCGAGACGGTTGGGATTGTCAGGCGACATACAATTTGCGGATTGTTGATGCATAGTAGTGAAGCGTCCTGGGTTTTTCGGAGGCTCCTATCTGTGAGCAGGAGCTGTGATGAGCGCAGCAAGGAACAAGTTTTCGCCTGAGTTTCGCGACCGTGCCGTGCGGATGGTGGATGAGCATCGAGGGGATTACCGGTCGGAGTGGGCAGCGATGACCTTGATCGCCGGGAAGGTTGTCTGCACGACCGAGACGCTGCGCCGCTGGTGCCGCGAAGAGGCGAGCCGACGAGCGGGACCAGCGGCGCAGGCCGCCAGTGACGGGGAACGCCTCAAGCTGCTGGAACGCGAGGTCAAGGAACTGCGACGGGCCAACGAGATCCTGCGCAAGGCGTCTGCGTATTTTGCGATGGCGGAGCTCGACCGCCACGGCAGATGATGATGGCGTTCATCGACGCCCATGGCGAGGACCTGGGTATCGAGCCGATCTGCCGTGAACTGGCGATCGCCCCGTCCTCCTATCATGAACACACCAGGCGGCTTGCTGATCCTGGCAGACGTCCTGTCCGTGCTCGGCGCGATGATGAATGCGGGCACAGATCAAGCGTGTCCATGAAGCCAGCTTTGGTCTCTACGGCACGCGCAAGGTCTGGCACCCACTGCGGCGTGAAGGTGTAGTGATCGCCAAGTGCACGGTGGCGGCTGATGCGCGCCATGGGGCTGGCAGGTGTCCGGCGGGGCAAGACGACGGTCACGACCATCAGCCACCCGAAGGCGCCGTGCCCGCTGGACAAGGTCAACCGCCAGTTCCGCGTCAGCCGGCCCAATGCCCTGTGGGTGGTCGACTTCACCTACGTCCACACCTGGGCAGGGTTCCTCTACGTGGCCTTCGTGATCGATGCCTATGCCCGGCGCATCGTGGGCTGGAAGGTCAGCACGTCGGCTACCGCCGGCTCTTCGTGCTGGATGCTCTGGAACAGGCGATCCATGCCCGCAGACCTGGCCCTGATGACGGGTTGATCCACCATAGCGACGACCAATTGAATCCGCCCAATACCTTGCCATGAACTACACCCAGCGCCTCGCCGAGGCCAACCTCGTGCCGTCGGTGGGCAGCCTCGGCGACAGCTACAACTGTGCCTTGGCCGAGACGATCAACGGCCTCTACAAGGCCGAAGTCATCTGGCGGCAGCGGTCATGGCCAAGCGCGTCGGCAGTGGAAATGGCAACCCTGCGCTGGGTCGACTGGTTCAACCACCATCGCCTCTTCGGCCCCATCGGGCATATCTCGCCCGCGGAAGCCGAGGCCAACTACTATGCAGCCAACAAGGCCCTCGATATGGTTGCATGACTCAAATGAAACCGCCTCCGAAAACCCGGGACGCTTCAAATTATGCCGGAAGCCATCATAGAAGCGCTGGAATGCCGCTACGATGATCGACCCGGCTGATAATCCATTCGCTCCAGATCATCGATCAATCCCGGCCCGGTCGGCGCCCAGCCAAGGCGCGCGCGGGTCCAGTCGCTGGAAGCGCTCATGTCGAGTTCCGCGAACATCGCGAACCAGCCGAAAAAATCCTGCGCCTGCTCGGGGATAATCCTTTGGACCGGCCTGTCGAGACCTTGGCCCACGGCTTCTGCGATATGACGAAACGGCACGCCTTCCTCCGCCACGGCGTTGTAGCGCTCTCCGGCCTGTCCCGTTTCGAGCGCCAAGCGAAACAGCCGGGCCACGTCGGCGACCGGTGCGGCCGACCAGCGGTTTAGCCCTTCGTCGACATAGGCGACTGACCCTTTGCTGCGACACAACTCAACATAGGGCGCGATCAGTCCCTGCTTCATGGTGTCGTGAACCTGGGGGAGGCGAACGACGCGAACATCGACGCCGGCGTCCAGCATGTCGTTGCCGGCGAGTTCGGAGGCGATCCGCGGCACGGGATGATCCCGGTTGAGGACAGCCTCGATTGCGGGCTCGCCCTTTCCGCGTTCGCCCATTCCAACCGCCGAGGTAATGATGAGCGGCCGGTTCGAGTCCTTGAGCTCGGCGCCCAGCGCCTCGATCACGCGCCGGTCCTGCTCGCAGCTGGCGACATATTTGCTGAAGTCGTGGTCGAACGCTGTGTGGATGACGCCATCCGCCTGGGCGGCGCCAGCCCTCATCGCCTCAAGATCTCCAAGATCCGCGTGATGGACGTCGGCTCCGATCGCCACGAGCGCCGCAGCGCCCGCATCCGATCGTGTCATGCCCAAAACTGCATGTCCTGCGCCAACAAGTTCTCGCGCTACTTGCGAGCCGATGAAGCCGGTAGCGCCCGTCAGAAAGACTCGCATATCAATATCTCCGTCATTGCTGTCCGAGCTATTTCGGCGCTTTCATTATCCTGTTAAATTAGTGATATTATCATGGTATAATTTCCAACAGGACGAGCATGGCGGACGATACGAACAGCTTGGGCGCCTTCCTGCGCGATCGACGCGCGCGCATCGACCCGGCGAGCTTCGGCCTGCCTGGGGGCCGTCGGCGCACCCCCGGCCTGCGGCGCGAGGAAGTCGCCCAGCGCGCGAACATCAGCCCGACCTGGTATACCTGGCTGGAGCAGGGACGCGGCGGTGCGCCCTCAGCCGATGCGCTCAACCGTATCGCCACCGGGCTCATGCTGACACAGGCCGAGCGCGAGCATCTCTTCATGCTGGGGCTGGGCCGCCCGCCGGAAGTACGCTATCGGCAGGCGGACGGCGTTTCGCCGCGGCTACAACGCGTTCTCGATGCGCTTTCCACAAGCCCCGCGATCGTCAAGACACCCACATGGGACGTTCTGGCGTGGAACAGGGCAGCGGCGCTGCTCTTGACTGACTATGCGAAAATTCCGGTCGGGGAACGGAACGTCCTTCGCCTGATGTTCAATAATGCGAGCGTTCGCGCAGCTCAGGACGACTGGCAGAGCGTCGCGCGGTTCGTCGTCGGGGGGCTGAGGGCCGACGCGGTCCGGGCTGGTGCCAGTGCCGAGGTCGCACAGCTCGCAGAGGAACTCTCGCGCACGAGTCCCGAGTTCGCTGCGCTGTGGAATGACAATGATATCGCCGGTCAGGACGATGGCCTCAAAAAGCTCAACCATGGGGAGATCGGACCGATCGAACTCGAATTCTCCACCTTCGCGGTTGATGGGCGCACGGACCTCGCGATGGTCGTCTATAATCCGGTAACGTCCGAAACTGCCCGGCGCATCGCCGCTTATCTGGCCGGGTGATGGCCCGCACCGGATGCTGCAAAATGAGGCTGATGTTCAGCTATTTTCTGGCTGGCAGGATCAATTGGTACAGAAAGCCATGCAATCTCCTTGACTCTTTGTATGGAACCTAACAATATTGTCAGGTGGCTAACAAACTTGACAATTCGAAACATGGCGCCGTCGCAGCATGGGCCAAGCGCAGCTATTTCGCCGGCCGCGCGGTGCTGGAGACGCTGCTGCGTCCTTACGGCATCGGCTCCACCCAGTGGTATGTGCTCTACCAGTTGGCGCATGACGGTCCGACGATGCAGCGCGACCTGTTGCGCTTGCTGCAGGTCGAGCGCGCGACGCTCAGCGGCGTCGTGGGAGCCTTGGTCCGGAACGGACTGATCGAGCAGATCGCGGACCGGGTCGACCAGCGTCAGAAACGGCTGCAACTGACTACGGCAGGGACAGCACTTTGGGCCATGCTTCCCGATCCCATCTCCCTCATCCATCACGCCGCGTTCGACGGCATCGACGATGCTGACCTAGAAACCGCGGCGCGTGTCCTGCGGACCGCAACCGAGCGGCTCGACGCGCTGTCCCGGAAAGGAAACAACGAATGACCGTCCTCATCACCGGCGCGACTGGCCTGGTTGGCGCGCGCCTTCTTCCCCGCCTCGTCGCGAAAGGGGTCGATTGCCGGGCGCTGCTGCGCGCGGGCAAAGCGCCTCCCATCGAGGTTTCCGTGGTTGAGGGCGATCTGCTCGATCCCACGACATTGCACGACGCGTTGGCAGGCGTCAGCGCGATCATCCACCTCGCGGCGGTGTTCCGTACGCCCGACACCGACCTGATCTGGAAGAGCAATCTCGACGGCACGCGCAACCTGATCGCGGCGGCAAAGGCCCATGCCCCGGATGCGCGCTTCATCATGGCGAGCACCAGCCTCGTCTACGACATGCACGCCTCGCGCCCCGGACGCGAAGACGATCTACCCGAACCCAAGCAAGCCTATCCGGCGAGCAAGCTCGCCGCCGAAGCCGCCCTGCGGCAAAGCGGCCTCACCTGGTCGATCCTGCGCTTTTCCTTCGTCTATGGCGATGGCGACGGGCATCTCGAAACCTTGCCGAAATTGGCGGCGAACGCGGGCTTTCACCCCGCACAGCGGATGAGCATGATCCATCATCGCGACATCGCCGTCGCCGTGACGCTGGCGATGGACGGGGTGATGGACGGTCATGTCGTCAATCTGGTCGACGAGGCACCGACGTCGCTCCACGAGCTTTGCGATCTGCTCGGCGAGGCGATGCCGCCTTCGTCGGAGTCCCTCGCAAACCCCTGGTACATGCAGGCGGACGGCGCGCGCGCACGAAGCCTCGGCTTCCGGCCGACCATCCGGACGGTTCACCAATCCATGCAAGAGGGCCTGATGTAACGGGGAGCGGCCGCCGATGTGCGCGACGGCTTTGCCCGCGTCGTGGACACTGCCGGCTATGTCGAGGGAGCCGTGGTGTTCGCAAAGGGGTTGCCTGTCAGCTCCTCCGAAATCTCCCACAGCCGCGTAGCTACCGTCTGGTCCAGGGCCTGCGCCGGGATCTTCGAAGGGGCCGGATAGCCGCGTATCTCGGCCAGTCCGTCGGGGCCGTAAGAGCCACCGCCCTTTGCTTGGGGTGCGGTCGCCGCGAACAATGTCGGCAGGGCTCCCTGCGCCGCGGGCTGGAAGAGGAACCAGAGCAGCGAGCGGGTGATGCCGATCGCGCTGCGCCGCCCCGGCGCATTGTGGAGCAGGTCGGTGCGCGAGACGCCGGGATGCGCCGCCATGCTCGCGACGCCCCAGCCACTTGCCACGCTCCGTCGCTCTAGCTCGAACGCGAACATCAGGCAAGCGAGCTTGGACTGGCAGTAGACCGGCATCGGGTCGTATCGGCTCTCCGCATTGATATCGTCGAGGTTGATCTGGCCTTGCCGCGCGGCAACGCTCGACAGTGTGACGACCCGCGCCTTCCGGCCTTTCATGAGCAAAGGCATCAGAAGCCCGGTGAGCGCGTAATGGCCAAGATAGTTGGTGCCCAGTTGCAGTTCGAACCCGTCGGTGGTCGGTTGCCATGTCGGCGGGCGCATGATTCCGGCATTGTTGACGAGGATATCAAGGCTGACCCGCTGGTCCCAAAGCCTCGCCGCGAAATCGGCGACGGACGCAAGGCTCGCGAGATCGAGCAGTTCGAACCGGATGTTCGCCGCAGACGCCGCAGCGCGGATTTTGTCGACCGCTTCGGCGCCCTTGGCAGGATTGCGGCCGGCGACGATCACCTCCGCGCCGGCGCTTGCGAGCGCCAGCGCCGTCTCGAAGCCAAGCCCGCCCGTGCCGGTAACGACGGCGCAGCGGCCATGCTGCGGGGGGATATCAGCGGAAGTCCAGGGGGTCATGCGACGTACCTCTTCATCAGTGCGGTTGTCTGATCGAAGAGGTAGGTCGCATAGCGCACCACCGCATGCCCGAACCCGGGAAAAACCTGCCTGATTCTACGAATTTGGTCACGACAGCGAACACCGGCGACTGGCATCGTCAAATGGCGCACAGTCAAACCGGTGGCCGCTGGCCGGCCGCCCCTGGAAAAGCTCGCTACGCGGCGCCGACTTCGACCAGCAGCGCCTTGCGTTCCATCACGTCGCGCTTGGGCGCCATGCCGAAGGCGCGGCTATATTCGCGGCTGAACTGCGAGGCGCTTTCATAGCCGACCTGATAGGCGGCCTCGGTCACGTTGGCAGCGTCGGCGATCATCAGCCGCCGCGCCTCGAGCAGGCGCAACTGCTTCTGGAACTGAACCGGCGTCATCAGGGTGAGCGCCTTGAAATGCTGGTGGAACGAGGAGGGACTCATCCTCGCGACGTCTGCCAACTGCTCGATCCGCAACGTCTGCGCGAAATTCTCCCGCATGAGCCGGATGGCTCTCGTGATGCGCTCGAGATGGGTTTCGGGCATGACCAGCTTGCAGATCTCGCCGCCATGCGGGCCGGTGAGCAGCCAGTAGCTGATCTCGCGCATCACCGACGGAAAGAGGATGGGAATGGCTTGCGGCGTCTGCGCCATGCGCACCAGGCGCACGAGGCAGTCGGCGAGATGATCGCCAACCCTGGTGACGAACAGGCTCGGGCCTTCATGGCCCTTTGGCGCTGGCGTGTTCGGCAGTTGTTCGAGGACACTGCGCAGCAGATCGATGTCCAGTTCGACGATCATGCCGAGAAAGGGCTCTTGCGGGCTCGCTCCGACGATACTCCCTGTCGCCGCTATCTCCATGTTGACGATCAGGCATTCCATCACGCCATATTCAAGCGACTGGCCGCCGAACTCGATCTGCTTGAGGCCTTCGAGCACAATGCACAAGGATGGCTTGTACAACTGCGGATTGGCCGGAACGTGGCGCATCGCGCGGATCACGTTGACGCCGTTCATGGGCAAGGGGAACAGGCCTTCGCCGCCGCCAAGCGCATCGACATGCGCGCGCACGCTGTCGAGCAGCGCGGCCGGCACACAGGTTTCCGGCGGGGAAGGAGGCAATGGCTGAGCGCGCATCGGTACGACAGGCCTATCGTCATTTGTAGGAAAAGGCAAAATTCTTGCGGTTTCCGGCATTCTGCTCATCGGACACTCCTTCTAGCGTGATGGTGCCAATCAGCTCAGGAGCGCGCTTATCATGCCAGTCTCCACTACGGATGCAATAGACAAATTCACGAGGAGGCAGGGTCATATCGCGCCGTACAGCACTCTACTCCCAATGAAACTGCGCGCTGCGGCCTTTATTGCTATATTATTTCTGTTCAGCGTCCTTTGCCAGGTCGACCGGATTCTTCCATTCATCCTGGCAGAGGCAATCAAGAAAGATCTGGCACTCAGCGATACACAAATCGGCCTGATGACAGGCATCGCTTTCGCGGTCTGCTACACGCTGCTGTCGTTACCGCTCGCCCGTGCCGCAGACCGGGGCTCGCCACGCCTCGTACTCGTATCGTGCATATTGGTCTGGAGCATGATGACCGCGATGGGCGGCCTTGCCGGCAGCTTCGGCCTTCTCGCCGCGACCCGGTTCGGCGTCGCGCTGGGCGAAGCCGGCGCCATTCCGTCGGCGCACGCGCTCATTGCCCGCCGGATCGGCCCGAGGAGGCGTGGCATGGCCATCGCTATTTTTTCGATGGGTATTCCGGTCGGAACGATGGTTGGGTTCGCGGCGGGTGGCGCAATGGCCGATAGCGTGGGTTGGCGCGTTGCCCTTCTCGGCGCCGGCGCGACCGGTGGGTTGCTCGCATGCTTCGCCTGGCCCATCATCGGCCCGACGCCGCCGCTTGCTCCCGCTGCCGCCAGCACCGAGCCGGCGCTTCAGACCAGTCGCAGGCTACTTGCCATACCGGCCTTTCGCTGGCTGATGCTGGGGGGTGTGGCGCTCGGCTTCGCCTCGGCGTCCTTCTACGCCTTCACGGCGCCGTTCCTCATGCGCACCCATGGCTACAGCGCCAGCGAGGTGGGCCTTTCCTTTGGGTTGCTGCAGGGTGCGATGGGGATTGTCGGCACCCTCGCCGGCGGGCGCTTGTTCGACCGCGCGGTGCAGGCCGGCAGTAACCGCCTGCTGGGACCGCCATCCGTCATCCTCATCGTTGCCGGCGCCACGACCACCGCCGCGCTCTTCGCGTCCACCGGTCTCCTGTCGGTCGCTCTATTCGTGCCCGGCATGCTGTCCTTCGCCTTCCTGTTGCCCGGCGCGTTCGGGGCGGCGCATCTTGTCGCCGGGGCCGGCCACCAGGCGACGGCATCGAGTATGCTCCTGATCGCCTCCGGCCTGTTTGGTCCTGCCCTTGCGCCGCTGTTCGTCGGCATGATGAGCGACTGGGCGTATGCCAACGACATACCGAACGGTCTTGGACTTGGCCTGCTGATCGCGCCCGTCGCGAGCGTCCTGGCGGGATTGGCGATGCGCGTCGCCGATCAGCGGATCGGACAAGACATCGCAACCAGTTTGCCGAGATCGGACCAGGGCCGCCCCCGCCCATCGGTCTGACCAGAGGCCGCCGTCATACCCCAGCCCGGACGGCCTCGACCAGGCCGCCGAGGAGTAGCCCGGTCAACGGGCACCTTCGGTGGCCGCCTTATCCACGTCACCAGAAGGAACCCATATGCGTTTTCTCATTTCGATCCCGCTCGTCTGCATTGCGGCCGTTGCCGCTACCACCGCGCAAGCCCAACAAGCCGCGCTGGACGACGGCGCCCCCCACGGCATGGTCGCCATCGGCGTGGGCGTCGTCCCGGAGTTCGACGGATCGGGCGATGTCCGACCGTTTCCTTTCGCTACCGCTGACATTCGCTGGGGCGGCGTCAATTTCCAAATCCGCGGCGCCGGAGCGCGCGTCGACCTCGTGTCCGACCCACGCTTTGCGATCGGCCCCGTCATCGGCCCGCGTCTGCCACGGCGCGACGCCGATGGCCGCGTTGGCCTCCTCCCTGAAATCGGCACAGCCATCGAGGCTGGCGGCTTCGTTGGCTATCGCCTTGGTGGAAACCAGCTCGGTCAGGGCGCGGTCCAGCTTGAACTGTCGCTCGTCCACGACATTTCCAACACGCACAATGGCCTGCTGGCGACCGGCAGCGCCAGCTATTCGGCCATACAGAATCGCGACATGTTCGTCTCGTTCGACCTTCAGACGACCTGGGCCAATGCGGATTACAGCCGTACCTATTTCGGAATCGACCAGGCCGGGGCCGCAGCCAGCGGACTTGCCGCCTATGCGCCAGGATCGGGCCTCCGCGACGTGGGCGGCGGAGTGACGGCGGGCTACTGGTTCAGCAAGCAGTTCGGCGTGATCGCCCGTGCCGGCGCGACCTATCTCGTTGGAAACGTCGCCAACAGCCCGATCGTCGAGGAAGGCAGCCGCTGGCAGCCCGCCGCCGGGCTTATGCTCTCCTATCGCTTCTGAACGACGCACTTGCCGCAGAATCGGGCAGGTTTTCTGAAGGATCGGGCGTTTGCAGGGCGCGCGGCGAAAGATAGGTTCAGGTCGATGACTTTTGCTCTTTCCGTCAATGGCCGCGCGCATCGCGTCGAAGACGACGGCGATACGCCGCTGCTCTGGGTCCTGCGTGATACGCTGGGGCTGGTCGGGACCAAATATGGTTGCGGCGCCGCCCAGTGCGGCGCCTGCACCGTGCATCTCGATGGCAAGCCGGTGCGCTCATGCTCGCTGCCGCTAGAAGCCGTGGGAGCGGCCCGGATCACGACCATCGAAGCAATCAGCGGCCCGCAGGCCGACGCGCTTCGTAACGCCTGGGTCGCGCGCGACGTGCCGCAGTGCGGCTTCTGCCAGTCGGGCCAGATCATGAGCGCACTCGCGCTGCTGCGGACAATTCCTGCGCCGTCGGACGCGGACATCGACCAGGCCATGAGCGGCAATATCTGCCGCTGCGCCACCTATAACCGCATCCGCGCAGCGATCCACGACGCCGCCGCCAGGGAGAACGGGAGTGCGGGCGCATGAGATGGCGCCGGCCTCGCCACGAGCCGCGTCGTCGGCGGTTCGGATGCCTGCTGATCCTCGCGCTGACGCTCGCCGCCATAGTCCTGCTGGCCGCGACCGCTCTGCGCCCGCGGGCATTGCCGCAGGGTGAGCCACTGCCATCGGTTCGCACATCGGCCCAGCGGGTCGACCTTCGCCCGGTCTCGGACTTCGCCGCCATTGCCGACCCGGCCGAGCGCTCGGTGGCGCTGTTCGAGGAAGCCGGCCGCGTGATCCAGCACCCGCGTTGCCTCAATTGCCACCCGCGCAGCGACCGTCCGACCCAGACCGATGAAATGCGCCCCCACAGCCCCGCGGTGCTGCGTGGCGAGGACGGACATGGCCTCCCGACATTGCGCTGCACGACCTGTCATCATGCACAGAATGCTCAGGCGTCGGGCGTTCCGGGCAATCCGAAGTGGGCGCTCGCTCCGCTCGAAATGGCCTGGCAGGGCAAGAGCCTTGGCGACATCTGCCGGCAACTGCTCGATCCCGCCCGCTCGCATATGACCCGCGAGCAACTGCTGCATCACATGGCGCAGGACGGACTGGTCGGCTGGGCCTGGCATCCAGGGGACAAGCGCACGCCGGCACCGGGCACGCAGAACCAGTTCGGGAATCTCATCAAATCCTGGATCGAGACGGGCGCGCAATGCCCCGCCTGACCAGTCCTCGCACAAGGAGCCGGGCATGACCGAGCAAGAGGCGCCGGGCCGCCGTTTCCGTATGACGCGCCGCCGAATGATCCTGGGCGGGACGTTGGTCGGCGGTGCGCTGATCGTGGGCTATGGCGTCACCCATCCGATGGACGTCGGCGGCGCCTTGCTGAGCGGTGGCGGCACCGATCCCGAACCGAGCGCCTTCGGTCCTTTCATCCGTTTCGCGCCCGACGGGTGGGTGACGATCGTCAACAAGCAGCAAGAGATCGGCCAGGGCATCCATGCCGGCCTCGCCGCGCTGATCGCCGAGGAACTCGACGCGGACTGGGATCGCGTCAGGGTGATCGACTCGCGCGGCAATTTCCGGGCCTATGGCATCCAGATGACCGCGGGATCGAACGCGATCGCTTCCAACTTCGATGCGATGCGGACCGCCGGCGCCGGCGCCCGTGCCATGTTCGTCGCCGCGGCCGCGCTGCGCTGGCAGGTCCTGCACAGCCAGATCGAGGTCCGCGACGGCATTGTCTCGCATCCCGGCTCGCGCCGGTCGGCGACCTTCACACAACTGCTTGGCGACGCCGCCCGCCAGACCCCGCCGCAGGAACCAATCCTCAAGCGGCCCGAGGACTATCGCCTCGTCGGCACCGATCGCGTTCGGCGCAAGGACAGCCTGCCCAAGAGCACCGGCGCGCAGGTCTATGCCCAGGACATCCAGCGACCCGGAATTCTGGTCGCGATGGTCGCGCACAGTCCGCGCTTCGGCGGCCGGCTCGCGCGGTTCGACGACAGCGACGCGCGCAAGATCAAGGGCGTCGTTGACGTCTTCGCGATCGAGACCGGAGTCGCGGTAGTCGCGCAGACCACCGTCGCCGCGCGCCGTGGGCGCGATGCGCTTCGTATCGAATGGGACGACAGCGCAGCCGAGAAGCGGTCCACCGCCGATCTCGTCCGCTGGTATCACGACATCGCGGCCGGGCGCGGCGATATCGATTCGGGCGATTTCGCGATGAAAGGCGATGATCCCGAAACCCCTTTCACCGGTGACGTTGCCGAATTTGCTTTCGACTTTCCCTATCTCGCCCACGCACCGATGGAGACGATGGACTGCGTCGCCCGGGTCGATGGCTGGGATGTGGCGATCACCTCAGGCGCGCATCTCGTCACCGTCGACCAGGTCCAGGCCGCGCTAACCGCACGAACTATTCCCGGCAAAGTCGATATCGAGGTCGTCCCTGCCGGCGGATCATTCGGCCGTCGCGGCCTCTTTTCATCGGACTATGTCGTCGAATGCGTGCGTATCGCCAAGCGCACCGATGGCCGACCTGTCAAGCTGATGTGGACGCGCGAGGACGAGATGGCGACCGGCTACTATCGGCCGATGTCGCATCATCGCGTATGGGTGCAACTTGGCTCTAATGGCTTTCCGGCCCGGTGGCGGTTCCACAGCGTGTGTCAGTCATTACTGCCGGCAGGACCGAATTTCCTGGCGACCGAGGGAATTACGGATTCGCCTTATTTTTCGATGGCGTCCACGGTCGATGGAAAGATCTTCACGCCTTCCTTTCCGGTTCCCGTCCAGTTCTGGCGATCGGTCGGCCATTCGCACACCGCTATGGTGATGGAGCATGTCATCGATCAACTCGCGCGGCGTGCCGGGCGCGATCCCGCCGATTACCGGCGCGCGCTCTACCGCCAGGCGAAAGACCAGCGCCGGCTGGCGCTACTCGACAGGCTGCGTCGGGAGGCCGGCTGGGATACGCCGATCGAGAGGGGCTGGGCGCGCGGGATGGCGGTCCATGAGGCGTTCGGCACGCTCGTCGGGCAGGTTGCGGAAGTCCGGCTCGACAACGGTCGTCCGGTTGTGCGCCGGGTCATCGCCGTCGTTGATTGCGGCATCGCGGTCGCGCCCGACCAGATCGCCGCGCAAATGGAGGGCGGCATCGGGTTCGGGCTTTCGGCAGCGTTGTTCGGTGCCGTGACGCTCAAGGACGGGATCGTCCAGGAGACCAATTTCGACAGCTATCCGGTGGTGCGCATGAACGAGATGCCGCACGTCGAAACACATATCATCGCGTCTCGCAATAAGCCCACCGGCATGGGTGAGCCCGGGGTCGCGTCGATCGCGCCCGCCGTCGCCAATGCGATACTGGCGCTGACCGGAAAGCCGATCAGAGCGCTGCCGATCCTCGCTGGATCGCAGGCCAGCAGTGCCGGGCTGCGGGGCTGAGAGGCTCGGAGCGCCGCGCTACTCGAGACATATACTGCGCTAGCTTCTCGCGATAGAATCTTTGACCGAGGTCGTCTATGGGCGCTCCGAAGCGCCCGAGGGCGCTAATCCAGACGGTATCGTGATGCTGCAGTTCCCGACTTCGAAGACGCCCAAGCCTGGTACGAGAGTCCGGCCTATCAGGAAGCAATTGCATTCAGGAAGGACGCAGCGGACTGGCGCGTGGTCATCGTCGAAGGTCTTCCTGTGTGACGATGGCGACTAACCCGTAGATGTATTTGGGGGGAACAGCGCCACACCGAGGCTGATGTGAAAAATACGGCTGTCGGAAGCCTCGGCTTAGTCGCCTTTGAGTCAAACCCACCAGATCTGGTAGTTGACGGGGCGACGTATAGCCAAGATTATGTAGCAAGAACAATCTCTTGATGAGGTTTCTGCATCATGATCGAGACGGTGACACTCCAATCGGCGCATCTGTTTGGCGATGCGCTCGCCGACCAGCATCGCTTCCGATACCAGCAATTTGTGGATCGAGCCGGTTGGGCGGTTCCCCATTTCGACGACATGGAATATGATCAGTTCGATACGCCTGCCGCAGTCTATCTGCTGTGGCGGGATCATGCGGCGCGGGTCAAAGGGATGGTGCGCCTCCTTCCCACCACGCGCCCCTATATGACCGACACGCTTTGGCCGGAACTCGCCCCCGAAGAGGGTTTGCCGCACGCCGACAATGTGTGGGAAAATACGCGCTTCGCCGTCGACCGCGATCTGGCCGCCCCGCTTCGCAGGAAAGTAACCGGCGAACTCATTCTCGCATCACTGGAATTCGCGCTGTCGCGCGGTATCGAGCGATATCTGCTGATTTCACCGCTCTGGGTGCTCCGGGGCGCTCTGGCTGCTTCCGGTCTGCCACATCGAATGCTGCGACAGACCGATGCGCTTGGGCGTTGGCCGGTCGCGAGCGCTTATGTGCCGGTGTCCGAACAGATATTGTCGACCGTTCGGGAGCATATCGGCATCCATTACAGGGTGTGCGACAGCGGCCATCAGGCCGCTCGGGCGGCGTAGGCGCTATGCCGGCCTGTAAGTCCCGCCAACTCTCCATGACGCGCAGGATCGCTCAATCTCTGGCCTATCTGCGGGGCGAAGCGACGGCCGCCGCGCTGGATGATGTCGCCATCGTCATCGGTCATGCCGAACGGTCCGTCAGCCTCATTTACCAGAAGGCGCCGCTGCCGAGCGCGGACAAAGAGGCGGCGGAGATTCGACCAGCTAATTCGTGAGGCACAATGCGCCACCGCTGGCGCCAAAATGGGGGGTTCGAAATGACGCAGGATCGATCCGATCAATTATTGCCGCTGACCACCGCGCAGCGCGGCCTCTGGATGGGCAGCCAGCTTGCGCCGCCGGGCTCCACCTTCAACATTGCGGAGGCGGTGGAGATTACGGGAGAGATTGAGCCGGATCTGTTCGTCCGTGCGCTCACCCAGGTTTCCGCGGAGGCGGAGACGACGCGCATACGCATCCTCATGACCGCCGATGGGCCGATGCAGCAGGTGGTGCCGTCCGTTCGCGCCGAATTTCCGGTAATAGACATGACGGCGCAAGCCGATCCCGAAGCTGCGGCGCTCGCCTGGATGCGCGCGCGCGTCCTGCAACGGGTCGACCTTGAGCATGATTCACTCTGGATCGGCGCGCTGCTCAAGCTCGACGCCCAGCGCTTCATGTGGTTCCAGTGCAGCCACCATATCGTGCTGGACGGCTTTTCAGCCGGCATGATCGCGGCGCGCCTGGCCACGCTCTATACCGCGTTTGTCGAGGGGCGGGAGCCGGAACCGCATGGCTTTTTGCCGATCGCCACCTTGCTGGAGCAGGAGCAGAGCTATCGCGCATCCGAGCGCCGCGAGACCGACCGGCGTTATTGGCTGGAGCAATTGCATGAGGCGCCGGAAGCGCCGACGCTTTCGATGCGGCTTGATCGGCGGAACAACGGCGCGGAAGGTGGTTTCATCCGCCGGTCGTGGACGATGCCGCCTGAGACGGTCGCGCGACTGACCAGCCTGGTGCGCAGTCATGGCGCCACTCTGCCGCAAGGGCTGACCGCCATCCTTGCCGGTTATCTGTTCCGGATGACCGGCCAGCAGGATTTTGTGCTGGGTATGCCCTTTACCGGGCGCGCCACCCGCATCCTTCGACAGGTGCCGGGGCTGGCGGCGAATGTCGTGACGTTGCGCTTTCGGCCTACTCCGGAAGCCAGCTTCCTCGATCTTCTGGCGCAGTCAAGGCGCGCCATCCAGGGCGCGTTGCGCCACCAGCAGTTCCGCTATGAAGATTTGCGGCGGGATCTGGGCTTCTATGAAATGGACCAGCATCTGGCCCGCTTCAGCGTGAATATCGAGCCTTTCGATTACGCATTGCGCTTTGCGGGCGCGCCGACGCGCAGTCATAATCTGAGCAACGGCGCGATGGAGGACCTGACCGTCTTCGTGTTCGACCGGCAGGACGGGAAGGGGCTGCGGGTGGACTTTGATGCCAATCCCAGTCTCTACACGCTGTCGGAACTTGATGAGCATCTCGGACGGGTCGAGCGCCTCACATCGGCGCTTATCGAGAAGCCGGAGGCCGCGATCGGCACGCACGACCTGATGAACGCCGACGAGCGCCTGCGTCGGACCCGGCAGGTAGGGGATGCCGTGCGTCACTGGCCGGCCAAGGATGTGACCGCCCTTGTTGGCGACAATGTTCTGGACCGTCCCGGCGCCACTGCGGTCATCGACACCTTCGGCGCGCTTTCCTATGCGGGACTCGCAGCGGATGCGGCGCGCCTGCGCGACCGGCTGGTCGAAGCGGGGATCGGCGCTGGTCATCTCGTGGCGGTGATGCTGCCTCGCGATCGACGCATTGTCACGGCGTTGCTTGCGATCGCCGGAAGCGGCGCCGCCTGGCTACCGATCGACGGCGACGGGCCGGTCGAGCGCGTACACGCCATTCTTGACGATGCGCGGCCGGCGCTGCTGATTACCGACGGTCAGGGCGAAATCGACCTTCCCGCCGCCTTGCCAAGGCTGGTGCTGGCGGGCAGCGATGGAGAAGTGGCGCTGCAAGGCAGCGTGGACAGCCAGTCCGATAGCGTCCCGCACGGGACCGCCTATGTCACCTATACGTCGGGGACGACCGGACGCCCCAAGGGGGTGGTGGTTTCGCATCGCAACCTTACCAATCTCCTGCTGTCGATGCGCGAGATTCTGGAATTCGGTCCCGGCGAGCGGCTGCTGGCGGTCACTACGCTGACCTTCGATATCGCGGTGCTGGAAATGCTCCTGCCGCTGGTGAGCGCCGCTTCAGTCGTCGTGGCGACCCGTGAGGAAAGGCGCGATCCGAAGTTGCTGGCCGCTGCGATCGGCCGACACGGCGTAACCGCCCTGCAAGCCACGCCGACCCTCTGGCAAGCCTTGCTGGGCGCGGGCGAGGCGGAGGCGCTGCGCGGTCTGCTGCTGTTGACCGGTGGTGAAGCCTTGCCGCCGCAGCTTGCGGAACGCCTGTTCCATCTCGGCCATGCGCTGTTCAATCTTTACGGGCCGACCGAGACGACCATCTGGTCGACGGCGCAGCGCATCACGGAGGCGGACCTGGCTCTACCGCCGATCGGATATCCTATCGCCAACACGCGGCTTCACATCCTGGACCCCTATGGCGTCGAATTGCCCGATGGCGTGGTGGGTGAGCTGGCGATCGCCGGGGATGGCGTTGCGACCGGCTATCTCGGCCAGCCAGGCCTTACCGCCGAACGTTTTCCTGAGGATGCGTTTTCCGGGGAAAGCGGTGCGCGGCTCTATCGCACGGGTGATCGTGCCGTACGGAATGCGCAAGGGCTGGTGAGCACGCTTGGCCGGTGCGACGATCAGGTGAAGATCAAGGGGGTACGGGTCGAACCGGCGGAGATAGAGTCAGCGCTGCTCCGACAGCCCGGAATTGCCCAGGCCGCGGTCGTGTTGGAAAGGACTGCCGACACGTCGATGCCGTCCGCCCGTCTGGTGGCTTATCTGGTCGCCAGCGATGCAGCAACGCGCATAGACACTGCCTCCCTGCGCCGTTCGCTTTCGACGATGTTGCTGCCTCAGATGATCCCGTCCTGGTTCCACTATCTCGACGCCTTGCCGCGAACGCCCAATGGCAAGCTGGATCGGCGTGCGTTGCCGCGTCCGGAGGCTGAGGTGTTGGTGGGGCAAGGTTCCGCTCATGTGCCACCCCGGACGCCAACGGAACGGATGCTCGCGGAGGTCTGGAAAACGGTGCTGGGGATAGAGGATGTCGGCATTCACGACAATTTCTTCGATCTGGGTGGCGACAGCCTGAGCGCGGTGCAGCTGATCGCGGCACTGACGGAAAAGGGCGCGGACCTGTCGCTGGGCAATTTATTCTCGGTGCCGACGATCGCCGGGCTGGTGCCGCTGTTCGATGGGACCACACAGGCTTCCAACTCCTTGGGGGAATTGCTGCCGATCCGTGCTGAGGGGGATGCCGCGCCGATCTTCTGCATCCATCCGGTGTTGGGCGTGGGCTGGAGCTTCGCGACGCTGGCGCCGCATCTGCCGCAGCGTCACCCGATCTATGCGCTTCAGGATGCGGGCCTGTTCATGAACGACGCCGCACCAAACTCCATGGAGGCGCTGATCACCAGCTATCTGCATCAGATACGGTCCGTGCAATCGTCCGGCCCCTATCATCTGGTCGGCTGGTCGATGGGTGGGCTGATCGCGCATGGTCTTGCTTCCCGCCTGCGGGAGGAGGGGGAGACGGTGGCGCTGCTGGCGTTGCTCGACTCCTACCCTTTCCTTGGCACCGTGGCGGCGCCCGAAGATATGGAAGATGCCGTCCTGATCCGGGCCACCATGGATTTCCTCAAGCTGGAACCCAACGAAGAAAAGGGAATGCCCGACAGTATCGATGCCCTTGCCGAGCGTATTGCCGAGGTTGCCGATCTCAGCGCCTTGCCCGCGACGCTAGGTTCGGAGTTTGGCAGCATCCCCGACTTCATCGCCCGGTTGCGCGAGGTGACGCTGCAAAATCTCAATCTCGCCCGGCGCTATCGGCTGGGTCATGCCGATGCGAACGCGCTTTTCCTGCGCGCCGCAAGTCGCGGCGGCGACGGCGCGGACGCAATCGTGCATGATACGCCCGAAGTTTGGCGCAGCCATCTGGGCGGCAGCCTGACCATTCACGATGTCGATTGTCGCCATCAGGATATGCTGTTGCCGGTTCATGCGGCCCAGCTTGGCGCGATCATCACGCGATATCTCAATGCCATGCAGAGCGATCATGGGGCGGTCGACCGGGTGTCGGCCTGATCCACCGACGGGGAGCCAATCATGCGTATCTGCATCTTCACCATCGGCACGCAGGGTGACGTGCGCCCCTTTGCGGCTCTGGGTCGCCGCCTCCGGACGTTGGGGCATGATGTGACGATCGTGACCAGCGATCGCCACCGCGCTCTGATCGATCAGGCCGGGCTGGGGCATGTCGCGATCGAATCGGACTTTGCCGAATTGATGACGCGTGAGCAGGCGCTGCTGGATAGCGGCAACCAGTTGAAGGTCGGGCGAGCGGTCGCGCGCGCCATGACGGACTGGATGCCTCGCTGGGCCGAACAGGGGATGGATGCGACGCAGGATGCCGATCTGGTGTTGGGCTCCGGCTCCGGCACCATATTGGGCGACGCGGTGGCGGAAAAGCGGGGGCTGCCGTTCGTGCAGGCACAGTTCATGCCGCTTACGCCGTCCCGGTATATTCCGCCGCTCTGGCCCGCGCCGCGCCGTGCGCTGCCCGGCGTGGCGAACCTGGCTTTGTCGCACGCCCTGCGCGTGGCGACGTGGCGGCTGCTGGCCGAACCGTCACAGGCGATCAGGAGGTCGTTCGGACTTTCGCCCTTCCCGTGGCGAGGGCCATGGTACAGCTCCGAACAACGCGCGCGACCGAAGCCGGTGCTTTACGCCTTCAGCCGGCACCTCCAGCCCCAGCCCATCGACTGGCCGAAGGAACGGGCGGCGGTGGTCGGATTCTGGTCGCTGGATCAGGCACAGGACTGGACGCCGTCGCCCGAGTTGCGTGACTTTCTGGCGGCGGGGCCGCCGCCCATCTATGTCGGGTTCGGCAGTATGCTGACCGGTCGTACCGACAGTTTGACGCAACTGGTGCTGGAGGCGATCCGCCGGAGTGGCAGACGGGCCATCGTCGCGACCGGATGGGGGGCCCTGCAACCCAAAGGCGCGGACGCACCGGACGACGTGCTGTTCATCGACAATGTTCCCCACGATTGGCTGTTCCCGCGCGTTGAGCTCGCGGTGCATCATGGCGGGGCGGGAACGACGGCAGCGGCGATGCGGGCGGGGCTGCCGCAGGTGGTGGTGCCCTTCGTAGCCGATCAATTTTTCTGGGCGTGGCGGCTAAAGCGCATAGGGCTGAATCCGATGCTGCTCGACCGGAAAAGAATGACCGCGCAGGATCTGGCCGATGCCATCTCGCTGGCTGGCGGCGGGGACGTAGGTGCCACGGCGCAGAGGCTGGGGGCGCTTGTCCGCACGGAGGATGGTGTGGCCAACGCCATGGAGGCGCTGGAACGATGGGGCGTCAGGCCGCAGGCGACGATATTGTCCCAACCGCCCTTGATTTCAGATATCAGGGCGAGATCAGGCCAAGCATGATCGCTCTGACGACGCCCAACATGCGTCCATTGCTGGCGAGTTTGGCGCAGGCGTTTTTGATGTGAAAATTGACCGTATTCTCGCTGATGTTGAGCAACACGCCAATCTCCCAGGCGCTCTTGCCGCGCGCGGTCCAGGTCAGGCAATCCCGCTCGCGTGACGTGAGTTGGACAGGCGGTTCCGGCGCGCCCGAGAGTGCTGTATGATGTTCGAGGAACTGCGCGGAAACCATGCTCAACAGCGGTCGAAAGCGTTGGGCGGTGTCGGGTGCGTGCGTGGCGAAGCTGGCCAGAAAGGTCATTCCGCCCGTCATGTGGATCGGCACAGTCAACCCTCCTTCGATGCCAAGGTCCCGCACATCATCGAATAATTGCCGCCGCTGCGCATCGAGGCTGGATAGCTGATCCCAGGCATAGGGCGCGTTGCGGTGGGTTATCGCATCGATAGTGGGGTCAATCTCGATATAGCGATTGGAGCGATAATGTTGCTGCCAGGCCTCGGGATAGTGCACCGATATTACTCCCTGGTCGCGAGGCATGTGAGGCCGAAAACGGCCGATTGCGTAATGAAAATCCCCCACTTCCCCCACGGCAGCGCCAAATCTGTCGCAGAGTTGATCTACATTCTGCGCGGTGCCGAACTTTTCGGCTATTGCGAGCAGTTCATCTGAGACAGCTATCGCCGTCATGGACCCGGGCTCCCCGACACAATATTGACCTGCGCGCCAGACGGATCACTCTGGCAGTCGACACCATGATGTCGAACCGAGGTTGTGAATATGAGCATGACCTGGACCTTTCGGCATCATGATCGCGAGAGTGACACTCAATATGGTCCATCGACGGGGTGATACCCCATCGTGCCAGCCTCTCAAATGCCATCGATTCGCAATAAAGATAGGCCTTTTCATTGTGCAGTGCAAAATTTTAAGTTGGTTAATAAGTTATTGTTTAAGATGCCATATATTTGGTGCGGAGTGAATTTTGGCTGAAATGCTTCGCATATTGCCGCGAGTCAGACGCGCCGACGCAGATGGCCAAAAAAACGGCCATCTTGAGATGATGTCAGGATGGGTTGAGCACGGAACTATCCGCAATGCCTAGCGCCAGCCCAGAGCGGGCGCCACATGCTTGAGGATAGCTTCGAGTATATGCGTGTTATAGGCGACACCCAGCTGGTTTGGGAGGGTCAGAAGCAGCGTATCGGCCTCGGCGATCGCTTCGTCGACCTTGAGCTGTTCGATGAGTTGATCGGGTTCAGCGGCATAGGATCGTCCGAAGACCGCACGCATATTGTCGATGATGCCCACATGGTCGCTGCTGTCGCCCCGCCCGAAATAGTCGTGATCCTCCTGGTTCGTCAGGGCGAATATCGAACGGGAGACCGATACACGCGGCTCATGCGCGTGGCCGGCGGCTTTCCATGCGTCCTTGTAAGCCCTGATCTGTTTTGCCTGTTGAACATGGAACGGTTCGCCTGTTTCGTCGGCCTTCAAGGTCGAGCTTTGCAGGTTCATGCCCATCTCCGCGGCCCAGATGGCCGTCGCGTTGGACGCGGAGCCCCACCAAATGCGTTCACGCAGCCCTTGCGAATGAGGTTCAAGGCGAAGCAGCCCGGGCGGATTGGGAAACATGGGATTGGGATTTGGCTTGGCGAAGCCCTCGCCCTTGAGCAGGTTCAGAAACACTTCGGCATGGCGTCGCCCCATATCCGCATCGCTTTGCCCTTCGGGCGGAACATAGCCAAAATGACGCCAGCCATCGATCACCTGTTCGGGCGAGCCACGGCTGATTCCGAGTTGCAGCCGGCCGCCACTGATCAGGTCGGCCGCGCCAGCATCCTCCACCATGTAGAACGGGTTCTCGTACCGCATGTCGATGACGCCCGTCCCTATCTCCAAGCGGCTGGTCTTCGCGCCGATCGCCGCGAGCAACGGAAAGGGAGAGCCCAGTTGGCGCGCAAAATGGTGGATGCGGAAATAGGCGCCATCCACCCCCAGTTCCTCGGCAGCCACCGCCAGGTCGATCGACTGGAGTAAGACGTCGCTTGCCGAACGGGTGGCGGAATATGGCGCTTCGGACCAATGCCCGAAGGAGAGGAAACCGATCTTCTTCATCACATGCCTTCCAACTGGATATCTGGGATATGAGCTGGCCCTCTCATGCCCGAAGCGCAACCTCATGATTGGAACTGGATAGTTTCCAATCTGATCAATGATAAGAAACATGCAATTGACTCGCGTTAGCGTAGTAAAATATGGAGCCGCCAAGATAGATTTGGGGGACTTCATGATCCGACTGTCGCTGTTGTTTTCAAGCGTGGCCATGACGGCGTTGGCGCCAGCGGTTTGCGCGCAGCAAGGGCCGACGGCGGACGTGGAAGAGGGCGTGCGTGCCGATATCATCGTCACCGGCGAAAAGAGCGCCCGCACGCTACAGCAGACGCCCACCAGCATCGCCGTCGTAACGCCCGAGAAGATCGCGCGGGAAACGCTGATCACTATCCAGGATGTCTATAACCGCACCGCCAATCTGTCGGAAACCTATGGTGCGGCGGGCTTCACCATCCGTGGCGTCAGTAACAACGGCGTCGGGGCTGGCGGTCAGGCGGACGCCGCCAGCGTCTATGTCGACGGCGCACCGATCCCCAAATGGGCGCTCTATGGCGGTCCGACCGACATGTGGGACGTGCAGCAGGTTGAAGTGCTGCGTGGGCCGCAATCAACGATCCAGGGCCTGAACGCGCTGGCCGGCGGCATCGTCATCACCAGCAAGGACCCTTCGCTTACGCGCTGGGGTGGCGATGCGCGCCTGTTGTGGACCGAATATAATGACCGCACCTTCTCCACGGCGATCGGTGGCCCGCTGATCGAGGATGAACTAGGTGTGCGGCTGTCGGCCGAGCGTCGCAACGATCGTGGCCTGATCTACAACGTCACCCGCGACGAGTATGACGATGAACTCAAGTCGCTCAATCTGCGCGGCAAGATCAAGTGGACGCCCAAGGCGATCCCGGACCTGGAAGCGGTCGCCAGCTATAACCGGGTGCGGCGCGATGGCGGCTATCTCTACGAATATGTACGTACCGACGTGCCCAATTATTTCAACCGCCGCATCTCGACCGGCGACCAGCCAAGTCGCGGCAGGATCGATAGCGACATCGCGATATTCAACATCAGCTATCCGCTGGCCGACCAGTTGAAGCTGTCGAGCGTCACATCCTGGAACCGGTCGAAGGTCCATTCGCAGATCGACACCGATGGCACGGCGCAGGATATCCAGGCGATCGACAATCGCTATCTCTACAAGACGCTGACCCAGGAATTCCGTCTCAACTATGATGGGGAGCGGCTGAGCGGTCTGCTTGGCGCCTGGTATTATCGCCGCTCCGGCAGTATCAACCAGAATAGCCGCGTCAATATCGCGACGCCGACCGCCACTATCGCCGCCCTGCTGCGGGCCAATGGCGCTACCGCGGCGCAGGCCCAGTTCATCAGCAACGCCTATGCAGCACAGATGCCGGTCATTCCCGTACGTTACATCGCCAGCCAGCCGGACAAGGTTGAGACGGTGGCGCTGTTTGGTGATGGCCGTTTCAAGCTGACCGAGAGGCTCACTCTGATCGGCGGTTTCCGTTTCGATCATGAGCGCAATCGCTACGCTGCCGAGACGGTGGCGACCTTCAACGGCACGCTGCCCGGCACCGGTTTCCTTGGCGCCGCCTATGCCCCGATCATCGGTTTGATAAACCAGGGCGTGCTGGGCCTGGTCGATGACGCATCCTCTCCCTCGGCGATCAACAGCCGCACCTTTAACGCCTTCCTGCCCAAGGCCGGGATCAGCATGGACTGGACGCCAGACCTGACCACCGCCTTCACCGTGCAGCGCGCTTATCGATCCGGCGGATCGAGCCAGAATTCGGCTCGCGCCGAACTGGTCCCCTATGATCCCGAATATAGCTGGAACTATGAAGGGTCGTTGCGCTCCAAATGGCTGGACGGTCATCTGACGCTCAACGCCAACATCTTCTACATGACGTGGAAGGACCAACAGGTCACGGCCTATTTCGGCCGGAACGCCTATGACTATAATACGGTGAACGCGGCCGGATCGCAGCTCTACGGCTTCGAGGTGGAGGCCAATGCCAATGTCGCACGCGGCATCGACCTCTATGCCTCGGTTGGCCATGTCCGCACGAAGTTCACCGATTTCGACCTGCCCGCTGGCGCGACCAGCACTGTCGACCTTGACGGCACGCAATTCCCCTATGCACCGCGCTGGACGCTGGCGGGCGGTATCAATGCCCAGTTCGGCCCGGGTTTCGTTGCCAATCTCAACGCGAACTACCGCACGTCGGTCTTCACCGGTGTCGGCCAGGATCAAGACCAGTATAAGGTTGGCGCGCGTACGGTCGTGAACGGCAAGATCGGTTATGAAACCGACCATTGGTCGCTCTTCATCTTCGCCCGCAACATACTGAACGAGGAATATAGGCAATATGAATATGCGGCGATCCATCAGGCGATCCTGGGCGAACCCCAGACCTTCGGCCTAGGCGCGAGCATCCATTGGTGATCGCGCTGGCCGCTCCCTTGCTGATCGCGGGCGGCGCCCTGGGCGCTGCCATGTTGCGTCGCTCCTGGCTGCGGCGTGATCGCGCCTTGCCGGGCCTGCTGCTGGCCGGTTGGACGGTGCTGATCGGGCTGATGGTTGCGGCCGTCCTGCTGGTGGGACCGGTCAAAGGGCTTGCGTTGGCGCTGGTGATGGAGGGGATCGGCGCACTGGCGGTGGTCTGGTCCGGCCGGGTGCAGCGCAAGGCGGCACGCCTGCGCGCGGGCGATGTCGCACCGGAACCGCTTGAGGAGCCGGGGCGGTTCGGTCGCGGCGTGCTGCGCGCGCTGCTCGCGGGGCCGCTTGGCATGACCGCAGCGATTGCAGTGGCCTTTTGCATCACCGTCTATCTGCCGGGCGATCCGCGCACGCGGATCGTACTGGGCGGGATGTTGATGCCGGTGCTGTGGGGGTTCGCCATGACCTGGACGCTGGCCGATCGCCGTCTGTTGCGCGCGACCGTGATGCTGGTCGGGACCAGCATCATCGGTTTTGGCCTTGCGGCATTGGGAGGGGCGGTATGACCGAAATGAGCAGCCAGAACAGCCGGGCGAAGAAGTGGCGCTGGCCAATTTCGCCGGAAACGGTACGATCGGTGCTCAGCAGCCATTCGGTGCTGGGTCTCGCCTTTGCCGCTATCATCTATCTCGTCTGCCTGACCGGCACCCTCGCGGTGTTCGCGCCGGACCTTGAACGGTGGGAGATACCGGCGACGCCGGTGGTGCAGACGTTGTCCGACGATGCCGCCGCGCGGGCCATCGCCGCGGGCGCAAAATCGGCGCCAGCCGACGCCAGCCTCTATCTCACCCTGCCGACACCGGCGCGCGACGGGGCGACGCTGATCGCCTATAATGCTGCTGGTTTCGAACGAAAATGGGCGGTTGCCGTCGATGGCAGCCTGTCGGCGCTGGAAGCGGCCTGGACCGAATTCTTGCTTCACCTCCACATCAATCTGCATCTGCCGCGCAGCTGGGGCGAATTCATCGTCGGGCTGACGGGCGTGGCGCTGCTCTCCTCGCTGGTGTCGGGCATATTGGCGCATCCACGCGTGCTCCGCGATGCCTTCCATCTGCGGTTGGGCGGTTCGCGCCGGTTGCAGGAGGCGGACCTGCACAACCGGCTGGGCATCTGGGCGCTGCCCTTTCATTTCACCCTGGCGCTGACCGGCGCGCTGCTGGGCCTCAGCACCATCATCGTCGCGATGCTATCGCTGCTGTTCTTTCGGGGCGACATGGGCAAGGTCTATGAACTGTTCCTCGATCCGCCCCCGCCTGTCGACGCCCGCGCAGTACCGGTGCCGGACCTGTCAGCCCTGATCGCGCGAGCACGCGCCCAGTCGCCCGGCGCGACGCCGCAAAATCTGATCGTGGAACGCTATGGTCGCGCCGACATGCGCATTTCCATCCATGGCGGGCGGCCCCATTTGCTGGCGCAGCAGGACGAGGTGCAGTTCGATGCGCAGGGGCGGATGATCCATGTCGAGCGGCCGGAGGATCTGGTCGCCGGCACCCGCATCTTGAACGGCATCGGCCAGTTGCATTTCGGCTGGTTCGGGGGACTGCCGGTGCGGCTGGCTTATGGCCTGCTCGGCATCGCCCTGTGCGTCGTAACATCTAGCGGCGTCACCATCTGGCTTGCCCGTCGTCGCGACAAGGGGCGGCCCGCGCCAGGATGGGAACGGATCTGGGCGATCATATGCTGGGGACAGCCTGTTATGCTCACCCTCACCGCACTGATTGCCTTTGCCCTGCCATACGTGCCCCTTGCTCCGGCCTGGCTCGGCCTTACCGTTGGCTCGATTGCAGCAGCGGCATTGGCGCGGGCCATACCCGGACCGGCGTTGTCGCACATCCTGCGCTGGTCGCTGGCTCTCCTCTTCATCCTTCTCGCCTTGCTGCATGGCGGATATGCCATGTTAAGGAATGAGGCGCTGCCACCGATAGATTTGTTTCTCCTGGTCAGTGGTTGCGGCCTGTTTGCCCTGCAGTATTTTCGTGGAGATCGATCGGCTGGAGTGTAGTTCTTAGGAGACGATCCATAAGCGGACGTCATCCAATTGAAACCACTCGGTCATTAAACTGTCTGTGGGGTCGGTTAGGTCGCCTCACTCATGGGCGATTACAATCTCGAACAGACATGCAGGACATCGTCCGGGCGCCTGTGGGCTGGCTGGGCCAGCTTGCTTGTGCAGGTCGAGCGTCTCACGCGGAGACACGATGGGGAAGACCTGTTGCATGACGCCTATGTGCGAATGGCGACACGGACGGAACGGCCGGACAACGAAGAGGCCTTCCTTGTTCGAGCAGCCATCAACCGCGCACGCGATGTCTATCGTCGGGAAAAGGTTCGCGGACCCAGCATCGGTGAGGATGCGCTCCACATGGTGCGCGACAGCGCACCGATGCAGGATGAAGCACTGATGGCTCGGGCAAGGCTGGAGCGGGTGCGCGAAGGGATAGACAAACTGCCGCCCCGCACACGCGAAGTCTTCCTGCTCCAGCGCATCGACAATCTGAAATATCGCGAAATTGCCGAGCGGCTTGAAATAAGCCAAAGCGCGGTCGAGAAACATATGGCCAGGGCGATGACGTTCCTTGACGATTGGACGAAGGATTGGTGAGCCCCGACATGTCCGGTGAGCGCCCTTTACCCCGGACCGCCGCGCAGTGGATCGCAAGGCTCAATGCGGATGGCAGGACGGACGACGACGAACGGGCCTTTCGCACCTGGATCGCCGCCGACGCGGCCCATGCGGCCGCGTTCGAGCGGGCGACGGATATCTGGTCGCTGGTGCCCGGTGCCGATGTCGTCCCGGACCGCCGGGTACAGCCCATCTTGTCCCGGCGCAGGATGTTGGTCGCCTGTGCTGGTACGATCGCCGCTGGCGGCGGGATAGTGACGTTGCAGGCCGCCTATGCCGGTACGGGATATGAAACCGGGGTTGGCGAGCAGCGCCGCATCGTCCTGGGTGAAGGATCGTCCCTGCTTCTGGACACCGACACGCGGGTCCGTGTGGTTGCGACAGCCAAGCGTCGCAATCTGTGGCTGCGGCAGGGACGGATCGCCCTTTTCATCGCGCCAATGGAGGTTCCCTTTTCAGTGGAAGCGGGCAGTGGGTCTTTCGTTGCCGACCGGGGACGTTTCGACGTGCGGCGGGATATGGGCGATCGGCTGGCGATGACGGCGATGACCGGGCAGGCGAATGTAGCGATAGCAGGAGCGCGGCGGACCATCGCCGCTGGGCAGCGCCTGCGGTCCGATGGGATGCATGGCGTGCAGATCGATCGTCCAGATGCCGAGACAACGCAGGCATGGGAAAGCGGCCGCGCAGCCTTTCACGAGGATCGGTTGGACGCGGTCGCGGCGGAGGCCAATCGCTACAGCATGACCAGGCTGGTCATCGCCGATCCGCGCACGGCCGACCTGCGGGTCAGCGGCATGTATCGCATGGGGGACAATGTCGCGCTGGGTCAGGCGTTGTCGCAACTGCTGTCGATCCCGGTTCGGCAGGTCGACGACCGGGTTCTGCTGGGCGGCTGAAAAAAACTTGTCGAGCGGGGTGGGGTAAAGCGGCCCTTGCGCGTCGGGGAAGCGCGGCGCCTCTGCCGCAGTCCATGGGGGATTTTCGTGACCGTTCATTTTTCGCGCAATTTGCGCCGTTCGCTGGCGCTGGGCGCCGCTCTGGCCAGCTTGTGCGCCGTCCCGGCACAGGCACAGCAACGTTCCACTTCCGTCCAGATCGCGGCGCAGCCGTTGAATCAGGCATTTGAGGCGATTGCGCGGCAGACCGGCACCGACATATTGTTCGCCCCGCAGGCTGTCGCCGGCATGAGCGGTCCTGCGCTCAGCGGACGGATGGACGCGATGATGGCGGTCGAACGACTGATCCAGGGCAAGCCGCTGGCAGTGCGCCGCCAGGCGAACGGAGCGCTGCTGATCGTCCCGACACCCGCTTCGGCCCAGGACATGGCGGCGGATGGCGCGGCCGAGGTCGCATCGGAGATCATCGTCACCGGCTATGCTGCCAGCCTGTCCAGCGCGCTCGCCGAGAAGCGGAAGGCGACCAATGTGGTCGATGTCGTCAAGGCCGAGGATATCGGCAAGTTCCCGGCCCAGAACATCGCCGAAGCGCTTCAGCGTGTGCCGGGCGTATCGATCGTGCGCGATCGTGGCGAGGGCGTGTTCGTCCGCATCCGGGGGCTGGGCGCCAATTTCCAGGTGGTGACGCTCAATGGCCGCGCTGCCGCGGTTAACGAGAATGTTCGCGATAGCGGCCAGAGTGGGCGACAGTTCCGCTTCGATACGCTGCCGTCCGAACTCATGTCGGCGGTGGAAGTGATCAAAAGCCCGCGCGCTGACCTAGCCGAAGGCGGCATCGGCGGTATCGTCAACCTCCAGACCTTTCGTCCGATCGACCTCAAGAAGCCGGTGCTGGCCCTCTCCGCCACTGCCAGTTCGCCGCGCTTGGCCGACGCTGTCAATCCCCGCATTTCCGGCATGGCGAGCTGGGTGAATGATGAGGGCACGTTCGGTGCGTTGATCGCAGCGGTCTATGACGAACGTACGACCCGGCAGGACCGCATCACCGGCGTGGGCTGGGCCGACGGGCGGATCGACAGCGATGGCAACGGCGCGCTCGATGGCGACACGATACTGGTGCCGACCAGCACGCGCCCGACGCTGGAACGGGAAAATCGCGACCGCATCGGCCTGAACGGCGCGATCCAGTGGAAGCCGGACGATCGTTTTGCACTGAATGTCGATGGCCTGTGGAGCCGCCTCAACATCGATTATGACGAACTGACCTATTCCACCGATTTTTCGGCGACGACACCACGCGCGATCGTGCCGGGGACGGCGGTGATCGAAAATGGCGTGCTGACCGCCGCTACGGTCACGACCTCGACCCAGATCGGCCGTGAAACCTCGCGCCTGGAATATGAGAATTGGCTGGTCGGCGCCAATGCCAAATGGTCGGCCAATGGATGGACGCTGGCGGCTGACGCCAGCCTGGGCCGCGCCTATTCCAACACGCCCACCCCCATCTATCGTACCCGTCTGCTGGGACCGGTCGGTCAGGTCGCGTTCGATTATGGCAAGGTCGGGGAGCGGTTGCCTAACCTGCGCTTTCTTTCTGCTGATCTTACCCAATCGACAACCCTGCCGGGGCGGCGGATCGAGTATCGCGTGAATGACTCGCTCGACCGACAGCGGGCGGCGACCTTCGATGTGACGCGCGAACTGGACGGTGCGCTGCGCAGTTTGCGCTTCGGCGCCAAATATGAAAAACGCGACCGGACCTACAATCGCCGCGATATCAATTTCACCAGCGGCATATCCGGTCGGCGTTTCGACGACAGCTATTTCGAGGCGTTTCCGGTCGACGACTTCCTCAAGGGCGTAGGCGGCGATTTGCCCAGGAACTGGGTCATGCCCGATCCCGATCGCTTCTGGGAGGCCGCGACCGGCAAGGACGCTCTGCTGAACGCCGATCTCGCGCGCGGCGATCGCCGCAACAGCTACGCCATCGATGAGAAGATATTGGGCGGCTACGGACTGGCGGAGTTCAGCTTCCCCCTGGGCGGCGTGACCATCCGTGGCGATGCGGGCGTACGCTATGCGCATACCCGTCAGACTTCTTCGGGCTATGCCGACAATGGCAGCGCAGCCCTGCCGGTCCGGTACGAGCGCAATTATGACAATATCCTGCCCTCGCTGAACCTGGTCGCCGAGTTCACGTCCAACCTGCAAATGCACTTCGCCGCGTCCAAGGTCATCACCCGGCCGTCGCTGGCCGACCTTGCGCCCCGGCTGACGATCAATTCCAACCCGACCGTGCTGACGGCGGTGGGCGGCAACCCGGAACTCCGTCCGTTTGAAGCCTGGCAATATGACGGCACGATCGAATGGTATTTCGCGCCGGGCAGCGCGCTGATCGGTGGCGCCTTTTATAAGGACATCACCAGTTTCGTCTTCCAGCAGACCCGCAACTTCAACCTGGACGGACAGGTCTATCGGCTGACCGCGCCGCAAAATGGCGGCAATGCCTATGTCGCCGGTGTCGAAATCGCCTATCAGCAATTGTTCAAGATGCTGCCCGCGCCCTTCGATGGCCTGGGTTTTCAGGCCAATTACACCCATACCGCCAGCAAGGGCACCTATGCGATGTCGGACGGCTCAACCTTCCGCGACGACCTGACCGATGTGGCGTCGGACAGCTTCAACCTGACCGCCTTTTACGAAAAGGGGCCGATCGGTGCGCGCGCCAGCTATAGCTGGCGGGGCAAGGTGCTGCGCGATGTGGGTGGCGCGGGCCTCGCCGCCAACAACGACTCCGCCTTCGGCAGCCTCGACTTCGATATTTCCTACAAGGTGACGCCCAATGTCACATTCGTCGTCCAGGGGATCAACGTGGCGGGCGGCGTACAATGGCAATATGTCCGCGACAACCGGTTCGCCGGCTACACCGATTATGGCACCACGCTGATGGCCGGCGTGCGCGCACGTTTCTGACAGAAGGAATGGCAATGACGAACTTGTCCCGGAAGGCGACGCTGGCGGCGGCTATGCTGGCGGTCACATCCCTTTTCAGCGTCCCGGCCGGGGCACAGGAAGCGCGCAACATCATCCTCTTCCTGGGGGATGCGGGCGGCGTGCCGACGCTCAATGCAGCGGGCATCATGGCGCACGACCGGCCGCAGTCGCTCTTCATCCACTCCATGCCCAATGTCGGCCTGTCGGACACGTCGGCGCTGAACAATTGGGTTACGGATTCGGCGGCGGGCATGACCGCGATCATGACCGGGCACAAGACCGACAGCGGGATGGTGTCGGTCCTCCTGTCGGGGTCGGGCGGTGCGGTCACGCCAGTCAAGACCTTCCTGGAATATGCCGAGCAGCGGGGGCTTTCGACCGGGGTCGTCACGAACATGCCGATCTGGGACGCGACTCCGGCCGCCTGCTACGCCCATGTCGCCTCGCGCAAGGACAAGGACCAGATTTTCCGCCAGTTGCTCAGCCCCCGCTTCGGCGACGGTGTCGATATCGTGATCGGCAAGGGGCAGGCGGATGTGATAGCTTCCTTTGCCAAGGACGGGATTACACCCGAACAGGCCTTTGCCAAGGCCGGATACCGGTTCGGCAATGATCCGGCCATCATCCGCAACGCGGCCCGTGCAGCGGTGCTGCGCGACAGCGATTTCGCGCCGATCCCGGCCGTCGAGGCGACGATCGGGCAGCTTGCGCGCAATCCCAAGGGCTATTTCCTGATGGTCGAGTGGGACATGCATACCGATGACCCGGAAAAGGGTCTGAAGCATGTCATCGAAATGGACGATATGATCCGTCGCATCAGCGCCGTTGCCAGCAAGGACACGCTCATCCTGTTCACTGCCGACCATAGTTTCGGCCTGCGCATGGGCGGGGGCAAACGCAATGCTCCGCTGGCGCAGCAATATGCCGCCGAAGCCGCCAAGCCAGGCGCCACTATCGCCAATAACCCGGTCATCGGTGTCGAGGATGGGCATACCGGCGAAGAAGTGATTGCCGCTGCCAGCGGTCCCGGCGCGCAGCAGATACATGGCTTTTTCTCCAATACCCGGCTGTTCGACGTCATGCTGAATGCGATGGGATGGAAGAAGGAGGATTGATCGGGGGTCAGATCGTTCACACCTCTGCGGACAAGACATGAATTGGCAAAAGGGCTGCGCCGAAGGTGATCGGTGAGCCATGGAGATTGGATATCCGTACGGGTGGCTGGCGCTGATGAACCGTCGTCACGAGATCGGCCTGATGCAGGCGATCCGCCAGTCGCTGCAGAATGGTCGGCGGCAAGGTGCCGGCCAGTACGATTGCCCCTGGGTCAAGCCAGGCGAAGGCCGTGTTGCACACCGTCTCCAATTGCCCAGCCGCCCGGTCGAGCCAGGCTTCGATCGTGGGTGCTTGGTCCGTGGCGTTGAAGTCGATATCCGCGACCGAGGACAGATCGCAGCCATTGTTACGAAGTGCGGATAACAGGTCCAGAGGACTGGGGCGCGGCAGATGTCCTGGAAACAGGCAGCCGATTTCGCCGGCCACGCCATATTGGCCGCGCACGAGTCGGCCATCGACAATGACGCCTGCGCCAATGCCGAAGCCCAGCAGGATCACGACTATGGTTGTGAAATCCCTGAGCAGGCCGCCAAGATAATATTCGGCGATGACCGCCGCATTGGCGTCATTCTCGATCCAGAGCGGCCAGTCCATTTCGGCGGAGAGAATGTCGCGCAGCGGTGCATCCCGCCAATTGGGCAGGACGTCGACAACGCTCCACCGGTCGCCCGCCGGCGATAGGGACGGACCTGGCACCGCCACGCCAAGGCCCAACATGCGCCGGCCCAGCAGGCCGTGACGATCGACCAGCTCATGCGTGATACGCCGCACCTTTTGCGCGAAGCCGTGAGGATCGATCGGCTCGACCGCTTCATGATGGGTGGCGATCGTGGCGCCGGTGAAATCGACCAGGGAGATATCGAGAAAGCCCTTGTGTGCCGTCGCTCCAACCGCATAGCCGCCATGCCCTGCCAGTCGCAGGGGTATGGCGGGACGCCCCCGGCCCTGCGCTTCCGCCCCCGGCACTTCCTCGACCAGTCCCAGGCTGAGCAGGTCGCGCGACAGGCGTGTCAGCGCGGTGCCGCTGATTTCCAGTCCGGTGGCCAGCGCTGACCGGGACAATGGGCCGGATTTGCGCAGCATCTGGAGGATGCGCCGTTGATCCTTGTCCAATGTGGGAAACTGCATGGCCGACCCCTGCCGCCGATGAAAAGCGACGACCCGGTATGCGGCTTTATTTATTTTCGCAACAATAATTAAAAATGTCACATGGCACGGTCAGGGGAGCGCCCAACCAATCGGAAAAGGGGCTCTCCATGTTCAAGACCGTTCTTGCCACCGGCACCGCCCTTGCGGCGCTCTGTTCCTTCACACCCGCCTTCGCGCAGGACAATGCGCCTGACGGACAGGCTGCGGACACCGGCAGCGGGCCGGGCGACATCATCGTCACCGGCTCCACCCGCGCCCAGCGCCGGTTCGACGTATCCTATGCGATCAACACCATCTCGAACGAGGATGTTGAAAAGATCGCACCGGTGAACTTCGCCGACCTGATCGGCCAGTTGCCGGGCTTCCAGACCGAAATCACCGGCGGCGAGGTGCAGAATATCTACCGCATCCGTGGCCTGCCCAATGACGGTGGCTTTGTCAGCTTCCAGCAGGACGGTCTGCCGCTGTTCCACGAAAATGACGGCGTCTTTTTCCGGGGTGACGCGATCCTGAAGCAGGATCTGATGACCGACCATGTCGAGGTGGTGCGCGGCGGCCCGGCACCGGTCTATGCCAGCTATTCGGGCGCGATCATCAACGCGATCACCGTCACAGGCAGCGACACGCCCCGCGGCAAGGCGCAGGTGACGCTGGGCGACACCGGCCTCTACCGCCTGGACGCCTATCAGGCCGGTCCGCTGGGCAAGGACACCTATTATGCGATCGGCGGCTTCATCCGCCAGCATGACGGCTATCGCGACAATGGTTTCCCCAACGACAAGGGCGGCCAGATCCGCGCCAACATCAAGCATGATTTCGATAATGGATCGATCAAGTTCAATGTGAACTATGTCAACGATCACAACGTCTTCTATCTGCCGATCCCGACCGCCGATCCGCGCAATCCCAGCGTCTCGCTCGACAAATATATCGACTATTTCGACGGCACGATGAATTCGCCGGCGCTACGGAACGTCAACCTGATGTATCGCGACGGCACCGGCCAGATCCAGAGCCGCAACAGCGATCTGTCCGACGGTCGTCACATGCAGATGATCAATTTCGGCGCGCAATATGAGGGCGAGTTCGGCGAGTGGCTGGTTTCCGCCAAGGCGGGCTACACCCAGGGCAAGCTGGATTTCACGGCCTTCTATTCGACCACCAATCCGGCCGACGGCAACAGCTTCGCGGCCGGCTACCTCACCCGCGCTACCGCCGCCTTCGGCGCCGTGGATCATTTCGGCTATACGCTGGCCGGCACCAACACCGTTTATGACCCAAATTCCGCGTCTGGCCTGGTCATGCAGGGCCAGTATCGCGACATCCATTCGAAATTCTATTCGGGCCAGGCCAACCTGTCCGTCGCCCGCAAGTTCGAAACCGGCATCGGCAGCCATGATCTGAAGCTCGGCCTCTACGGCAGCCTCTATGGCGAAAGCAGCCGCACCCTCTACCAGAATTACCTGATCGAGGTTGCGGGCAAGCCGCGTACGCTCGACCTGGTTGCCTATAACGCCGCCGGTACGGAGATCGGCCGCGTGACCGATAATGGCGTGATCAACTATGCCGCGACGCTGAACCAGGGTGACAGCGACGCGAAGATGTTTGCGGTTTATGCCAACGACACATGGGAAATCATACCGGGTCTGCGCATCGACGCGGGCATCCGCCATGAACGCTACAGCTACAAGGGTTGGGCCGCGCTGACCGAGGCCGCCAATCTGGGCGACGCCACCACGCTGGCAGACGACAGCACCCGCGCCTTCACCGGGGTCATCATCAACCAGACGCTGAAGCCCAACGTCACCAACTGGACGGTCGGCGTGAATTACGACTTTTCCAGCCATGTCGGCATCTATGGCCGCGCCTCGCATCTGGAAACGCCGCCCAATGTCCAGACGGTGATGAGCATCAACCCGACCATCATCACGACCAAGGCCGACCAGTTCGAAGCGGGCCTCAAGCTCGCCTTCGGCCGCTCCTATCTCTACGTCACCGGTTTCTACACCAATTTCGATCCGCTCAACGCCAGCTTCCTTGCCTTTGATCCGACCACGGGCCGCAACGACGTCAACATACCTTTCATCGGCGAAGCGCAGGTCAAGGGCGTGGAGTTCGACGGCAAGCTGGCGCTGACCAACTGGTTCTCGCTGAACGGCGCGCTGACCATCAGCGATCCCAAGTATAAGAATTTCCAAAGCACCACCGGTGCCGATCCGGAACAGGCAGAGGGCAACCAGATCGTCCGCCAGCCCAAGGTCTACGGCAATATCCGCCCCAGCTTCGACTTCCAGACGGGCGGTACGGATATCTCCGTCTATGGTCGCTACACCTATATGGGGAAGCGTTTCGTCGACCTCTACAATAACACCGCTCTGCCTACCTATGGCACGGTTGGCGCGGGCATCACGGCGCGCCGGGGCAGTTGGCAGATGCAGGTCGTGGGTGACAATCTGTTCAACGCCCACGGCCTGACCGAAGGTAATACCCGCACCGACTCGCTGAGTGGTCAGGGCAGTTCGGAGGCGATTTACGGCCGCCCCATCTTCGGCCGCAACTTCCGCCTCGTCATCAGCAAGTCCTGGTGATGCGGCCCAACATGGCAAGTCTGCTCGTCACGGCGGCAGCGCTTGCGGTCGCTTCTGTCCCGGCTTCGGCCGGGGCAGCCCGCGATACGATAATCGAAAAGCTGTCGCAGCGCCTCTTCCCGCTTCTCGATGCGGCGGGGCGCGATCCGGCGACGCTGGATCGGCTCAAGGCCGGCTCCGGTATCTCCACCCTGCTCCGCGCGCGTCAGGACCGGCGCGCAGCCTGCGGGCAGGATCTGGTCTGCGCGGCGCAGGCGATGATCTGGACGCCGGCGGAGGCTGACGCGATGGGCCGCGCCGTGGCTACGCTGACCAACTTCCCGGCGGCGGATGACGGCGCGCCCGCGCAGATCCGGCGTGAAATCGAGGGCGTCAACGCCATCGTGCGGACCTATGGGCTGGGACAGGTTCCATCCTATCCGCAGATTGACGGCGCGGGCATGATCGACCCGCAAGAGCGACAGGCGCGGCTTCAGGCCGCCGACTGGCTGTCGCACACACCCCGCGACCGGTCGGTGCAGGCGCTGGACCCCAGCGTCGACTATGCGCTCGCCCTGCTGGACGTCAGCGACCGCACTGACGCGATCGGCTATGAGCCGCTGATGGGTGGGGCCAACGCCGCCGCCATGGCGCGGACGAAGACGCTCGACTGGAGCCGCTATCGCTTCAGCGCCATGATCTTGACCGGCGTCGGTCCGGAAATCGACGACATGCCGCTCAGCCCCTACGGCAAATATCATCTGCGCCTGGCTGCCAACCGCTTTGCGCAGGGCGATATTCCCTTCATCATCGTCACCGGTGGCCGCGCCCATCCGCGCGCAACCCGTTTTGCCGAGGCGGAAGAGATGCGCAGGGCGTTGATCGAGCGTTATAGCGTGCCCGCCGATGCGATCCTGATCGAGCCCTATGCCCGGCACACGACGACCAATTTGCGCAACGCGACCCGGTTGTTGATCGCCATGGGTGCGCCGCTGGACGAATATGCGCTGATCGTCTGCAATCCGCAGCAAAGCGCCATGATCGAAAGCGTGCAGTTCACGAAGCGCAATGCCGATGAGCTGGGCTACCAGCCTGGCCAGATCGGTCGCCGTTTCTCGTCCACGGAACTCGCCTTCCGACCCAACCGCACGTCCGCGCGGATCGATCCGCGCGATCCGCTCGACCCCTGATTCGGAGCCGCCTTATGCGTTCCCTCGCTTTCGCCGCCGCCCTTGCCCTGTTGCCGACGGCGGCTCACGCCTGGGGTGGCACTGCCCATAGCGCGATCGATCGCGCCGCGATCGAGGCCATCCCCGATGACGGTCCGATATTCCTGCGCAACTATGTGGATTATATTGCGGCCTCGGCGACACTGCCGGACAGTTGGCGCGGGGATTCGGAGAATTTCTCGAAGATCGAGGAAGATCCCAATCATGGCTGGTTCCGGGAGCAGTTCACTTTCCTGAAACCCATTCCGCGCTCGCGTTATGAGTTCGTGATCGCCCTCTACAAGCGCTACGAGACGATCAAGGACAGCGATCCCGCGACCGCCGCGCGCACCAATGTGCGCTGGACCGGCACCCTGCCTTATGCCGCGATCGAGGCTTATGACCGGCTGATCGTCTGTATGCGTCAGGTGCGTAAAGCGCAGGTCGAGGGCGGCGACGCATCCGTGCCCGAACAGCATTGCGCTTTCGACACCATTCGCCTGGGCCATTATATCGGCGATGGCGCGCAGCCCATGCATGACTCGGTTCATTCGGACGGTTGGCGGGGCGACAATCCCGAGGGCTTCACGACCGACCGCAGCGTCCATGGCCGGTTCGAAGGCCAGTTCGTCGACGGCATGAAACTGACGGTAGCCGATATCGCGCCGCGCATCGGCGAACCCGGCCATCGCAACGGCGACATGTTTGACGCGGTTCTCGCCTATCTGGACGAGGCAGGGAACAAGGTCAGGGCGGTCTATACGCTGGAGAAGCGCAACGGTTTCGCCGACTTCGCTGACAAGGAGGTACGGGCCATGATCTATGAACGGACGGCTGCGGGCGCCTCCATGCTGCGCGACATGCTCTGCCGCGCCTGGGCGGAAAGCGCCCATCCGCCGACCAAGGTCACGCCATCGCCACTCGATTTCAGCAATCCCCGCTTCAACCCCGAAACCGGGTCGGCGCCCGACTGACGGCGTCGATTCAGCACGGCAAGCAGGCGGTCATGCCGGACATGGCTTAAGTCGAAGCGACGCATCAACAGGATCGCGGCAAAACTGCCGATCAGCGGGACGCCCAGCCCCAGGCCGAGTATCCCAGTCTGGACCGCGACGGCCTGTGCCTTGCCCGGCGCGTAGCCAAGCCAGCCCAGCGTCCAGCCGATCAGGCTGATCGAGGCGGCCCCGCTTGCCTTCACCACGACGAGGTAGAAGGCGAACAGCCCCGTTTCGAAACGCCTGCCATGCCGCCATTCCACCACATCGACGGCGTCGGCGAGCAGCCCCCATGGCAGCATGAAAACGCTGGCTAGGCCGAAGCCGATGACAGCCGCACAGACCGTAAGCGCGGTGGGCGAAGACAGGCAGAGGCTGAAGGCAACCAGGCCGGTCGCGCTCACGCCATGGCCCATGGCGAGCAGCGCGCTTTTGCTGAACCGGCCGGTCATGGCGGTCCACAGGATCACGCCTGCAAATTGCCCTATCGTCAACGCCAGCAGCAATGTCGCGACCAGGTCGGGACGATGGACGACGTAGCTGCCCATATAGAGCAGCATTCGTCCGAAGGCCGGGGCCGCAAAACCGGTCAGCAAGGCCAGAAGTCCCATGCCGATCACCATGGGATCGCGCAGCGGAACGCGGATGCCATCCTTTCCGGACCTTCGTTGCGCGGATCGGCCGGTGCTGCTGCCGGAGGTCCAGGCGCACAGGATCATGGTCAGCGCAAAGAGGCTGCCTGCGATCGCGCCGGTCAACGCCAGCCGGTCGAAAGCCTGATCGCTCCCCGCCCGCTGCACCAGCGGCGCCATTATCGTCGCAACGATCAGGGCGCTGGCCGTGCTGAAGAGCAATCGGTAGCCGGACACGCGCCCCCGGGCGCGGCTGTCGCTGGTCATCTGCGCCATCAGCGCATTATGGGGCACGTCGATGACCGCATAGGCCCCGCGGAACACCAGCAGCGCAGCGGCCAACATCCATAGCTGCCGAGCGCCCAGTGCCGGCATCGCATAGAGAAGAGCGAAGGCCAGCGCGCACGGCGTTGCCGCGACCGCCACCATCCAGCGATAGCCCTTGCCCGCATGTCGCAGACGAATGACCAGCCGGGCCGCTACCAGGTCGAAGACGAGGTCGCCGCACAATGCCGCCAGCATCAACCATCCCGCCGTCGTGCCGCCCAGGCCGAGCACGTCGGTCAGCAGGAACAGGATCGTCAGGTCCGCGCCGCCGAACACCAGCGCCTTGCCGAAATTGCCGGAAGCATAGGCCAGCATTCGGCCCTCTGCCAGTTTCTGGATCACCTGAGCTTCCCGTGCATTCGCGACCGCATGGGTTCTGCGGGACGTGATGCGCGTAGAAACCTATTCTTTCATTTCCGCGACAAAGGCGGACCGAGATATACCATGTTTGTCCTGTTTCTTCATGAGAGACGAAAGGCGGGCCTGACGGAAGCGGCTGTCCAAGAAACAGAGATTGAGCAAATTTTCTAAAATATCGAACATGCTGGATTAATTTATCGGTCTGTTTCGCACAAGGCAACCCGCCTAAACCTTCGATCAGCCCGAATATATCGGGTGACGGATTTCAAACAGAAGGTTCCCTATGAGCAATTTCATCACCACCGCCGACGGCGTCGATATCTTTTACAAGGATTGGGCAGCAAAGGCGCCCAGCCTATCATGTTCCACCATGGCTGGCCGCTGTCGTCGGACGATTGGGACGCAGATGCTGTTCTTCCTGAGCCATGGCTACCGAATGGTCGCCCACGATCGCCGCGGACATGGCCGGTCCGCACAGGTCGATTTTGGTCATGATGGGACGTCTTGGCGCCCAGATCGGAAAGGCGGCCGGACTGCACCTAAGAACGGAAAAATCGACGCCGAGCGGCTGGGATGGGTCGACAGCCGAGATGGCCGTTGCGCGCCACTCTTTGCCGTTCGGCGACGCTTCCCATCCGCTTGAAAGCGGACAATATGACCTACACAGGCTCGATATCCGCATAGCGGTTCATTGTTGGCCCTGACGCCCGAACAATGTTGAACACCTCTTTCACAAGCTGCTGGTCCATCTTTAATTCCCAGTGCCAATGATCATATCGAATGTGGCGGGGTTCTTCTTTGAAAGCATCGGGCCAAATTTCATACAGCTTGCGGGCCTTCTTAGAATTATGATGCTTTATCGCGTTCACCATTAAGTTGACCACCAAGAGGCGCGCGTGAACGGCATAGCGCCGCTCCATCGAATTTACCATCTCACCATAGGCACCATTAAAGCGGACGGCGGGATCGAGGTTACGCGCGGTTTTTTCCCAGAAATGGAAAGCTGCCATGATGAAAGCTTCACAGAGCGCCTCACCCTCAAGACCGAGTTGCACCTCTTCCATCAAAATATTCATTTTGGCTTGTTCGTCCAAAATCTCCGATGCGCAAGCTTCAGCAGAATCGGCATTCGCAACAGACTTCGCCTTGCCCATCTCCGAAATCGCACGGCCAAAAGCGTTCTCAAGCCGATTCATACCTCCTACGAAAGCATTGGTCGCAAAGAAGTCTACAACATTCATATTTTTCATCGATATATGATCCCGAAATTGTTTAATTTCCTCCTTAATACTACCATAACGTGCCTGAGTCTGTTACTTGATAGCAACAGTAGGAATTATTAAAACAATTGACCATAAGGCCTGTCCGTAGAAACTTAACTAAATATATAATTTTGCATCACGTCCGTTTTTCCGGGGGCCTCCGCAAAAGAATAAGCCATGTAATCTGAGCGCAAGCGCGTCAGATTATTAGTTTGGCGTATTTCAGGATGAGGCGAGGTCGGGAGATCAGTCAATGCATTACATGGCTGAAGCGCGCGGCCAGAGGGAAGAATTAGCCATAGAATGTCTGCTTCTGCCATCAAGGAAGATAAAAGCGGCCGTTCCGAAATCGGCCATCAGGTCTTACAGTCGGACGCTGGCTGACTCCAATTTTCGCCGTGCGTTGCTGCTGGCCGCCAATCAGGATTGCGACGCTATCGCGATCGCGGAATAGTCCGCAGTCGCGTCCAACGGAATCCCCGCCTCTTTCCGCTCGGAATACCGATCCACAAGCTGCGCCGCGTGTGGCCGCATCAGCACAGTGAAGCGCACCAGCTCCTCCATCACATCGACGATGCGTTCGTAGTAGCTCGACGCCCGCATCCGGCCCTCTTCGTCGAACTCCTTGTAAGCCATCGCCAGCGACGATTGGTTGGGGATCGTGAACATCCGCATCCAGCGCCCCAACAGGCGCAGCGAATTGACGGCATTGAAAGATTGCGAGCCGCCGGACACCTGCATGACTGCAAGCGTGCGTCCCTGCGTCGGCCGCATCCCGCGCATCTGGAGTGGCAGATGATCGATCTGCGTCTTCATGATGCCGCTGATCTGGCCGTGTCGTTCCGGGCTGCACCAGACCATGCCTTCCGACCACAGCGCGTGCTCGCGCAGCTCATGAACGGCAGGGTGATCGTCCCCCGCCACTTGATCGGGCAGCGGTAGATCACTGGGATCGAAGATCCGTATCTCGGCACCGAAGAATTGTAGCAGGCGGGCAGCCTCTTCCACGGCGAGCCGCGAGAATGAGCGCTCCCGGAGGGATCCGTAGAGCAACAGAATCCGCGGAGGCGGTTGGTCCGGACCAAGGCCGCTGGCGGGACGTGCAAGCGCGAAGGCCTTGTCCAAAGCGGGAAGATCATCGGGGGCAGTAAGTTCGCGCAATCTCATGCGGAAAGTCCTTTCTCGTACCAAGGGCGGGTCCGCTTCACCAAGGCGACGATCGACAGCATCACCGGCACTTCGACCAGCACGCCCACAACCGTTGCCAGCGCGGCGCCGGAACTGAAGCCAAAGAGGCTGATGGCGGCGGCCACAGCCAGTTCGAAGAAGTTGGAGGCACCGATCAGGGCGGAAGGACCGGCGACGCACCATGCCACGCCGAAACGGCGGCTGAGCCAATAGGCGATGCCGGCATTGAGATAGACCTGAAACAGGATCGGCACGGCAATCAGCGCGATCACCAACGGTTGCCGGACGATCTGCTCACCCTGAAAGCCAAACAGCAGCACCAGCGTCAAGAGCAGGCTGGCAAGGCTGATCGGGCCAATGGCGGACAGAAAGCGCTGAAGCCGCTTCTCGCCGCCGCGAAGGAGCGCGCGGCGGAGCAGTTGCGAGATGACGACCGGGACGACGATGTAGAGTCCGACCGACAGCGCCAACGTGCTCCACGGCACGGTGATCGATGCCACGCCCAGTAGCAAGCCCACCAATGGCGCGAAGGCAAAGACCATGATCAGGTCGTTCAGTGCCACCTGGCTCAGGGTGTAGTTCGCCTCGCCGTCGACGAGGTTGGACCAGACGAAGACCATCGCCGTGCATGGCGCTGCAGCGAGCAGGATCAGTCCGGCAATGTAGGACGACGATGCGCCTTCAGGCAGTATCGGCGCGAAGAGATAGCCTAGAAAGAGCGTCCCGAGCAGCGCCATCGAGAAGGGCTTGATCGCCCAGTTCACCACGAGCGTGACGCCGATTCCCCGCCAGTGTTGCCGAAGGCTATGGAGCGCGCCGAAATCGACCCGCAGCAGCATCGGGATGATCATCAGCCAGATCAGCACCGCAACCACCAGGTTGACGTTGGCGATCTCCAGCGCTGCAATGGCCTCGAAGGCGCCGGGGAGCAAATGGCCGAGACCGATCCCGATCACGATGCACAGGGCCACCCACAGCGAGAAGTAGCGTTCGAACAGCGACATGGTCGTCAGCCCTTCTCGGAAGCGACAGGCGCGGTCGCGGTGCCGCCACCCAAGGCAATCTGCATGTAAACCGTGTCGAGCCAGCGGTCGGCCTTCCAACCCATGCCAGTCAAACGACCGACCTGCTCGAAACCGCAAGAGCCGTGGAGCGCGACCGAGGCAGGTTCGCCGCCGCCGATAACGGCGACCATCTGTCGAAAGCCATAGGCTTCAGCGGCATCCAGCAATGCTTTGAGCAGCAGCTTGCCGATGCCGCCGCCGCGCCGGTCGTGCGCCACGTAGATGCTGTTCTCGCAGGCATAGGCGTAAGCTGGTCGATCGCGGAATTGCGTGGCGTAAGCGTAGCCCACCACCGCAGATCCATCACAGGCAACAAGGAACGGCCAGCCCCGCCCGGTCACCATCCGTATCTTCTCTACGGTTTCGGCCTCGGTCGGTGGCACCACCTCGTAGGTCGCCGTGCCATTCAGGACATGATGCGCATAGATGGCGGCAATGGCCTCAGCATCGCCGATCGTTGCGCTGCGAACCGAAAGCGTCATCGCCGGGTCGCTTCCACGACTTCGCCGTCTTCCTTGACGAAAGTGCTGCGCTGCTCGGTCGGCAGCAAATCCAATACTGCTTCGGACGGGCGGCAGAGCTTCACGCCCAACGGCGACACGATCAGCGGCCGATTGATGAGGAGGGGATGCTCCATCATCGCGTCGATCAGCACCTCGTCCGTCAAGGTCTCGTCGCCGAGGCCCAGTTCGGCATAAGGCGTGCCCTTCTCGCGCAGCAAAGCGCGTGGGGTAATGCCGGCCCGCTCGATGAGGCCGACCAGCAGCGCACGGCTTGGCGGCGTCTTCAGATACTCGACAACATGGGGCTCGATGCCTGCGTTGCGGATCATGGCCAGGGCATTACGAGAAGTCCCGCAAAGCGGGTTATGGTAGATCACGATATCGGTCATTATCGCCTCTTCAGCAGCAGGTGAGTTCAGCCAGAAGCGGCTCGCACAGTTCGGCGCGCCCTTGGCAGCAATCCTTGGCCAGATAGACCATCAATCTGCGTAGCGCGGCGAGGTTGGCGCGCTGGATTTGTTGGCGACCACGCTTCTCGGAAAGCACCAAGCCGGCCTTCACCATCACGGCCAGATGCGTCGAGAATGTGCTCTGGGTCAGTCCCGACGCTTCGACCAATTCGCCGGTCGACAAGCCATCAGGCTCATGTCGGATCAGCAGCCGAAACGCCTCGAGCCGTGTGGGATGGCTGAGAGCGGAAAGGATTGAGAGCGCGTCATCGGTGTCCATGCATCGTGATTATCCGATGCGAATTAACTCGTCAATAAATCATCGATAATTCCCGATGCTTTAGTCCTCAGAAACAAAGGCAGCTTGGACCAACTGCTGAATGGAAGCTGCCTTTCCGAAATTGGCTTGGCGCGGGCGACCGGAACGGAAAACCTGACTGTCCGCTCCTGGGGATCAAAAATTGCCCCTTGAGCGGCAATAATGGGTCGACGGCAGAAGCGGCAACCATGCACTAATTCCGAACTCAGCGCCACGGAGGACTCTCGCGGCGATGACCGCTGCGCAATTCAAGAGTTTTGGAGAATCGGTGCCAGGTCGCGAAACGCGTTTATGACACGTTGAACGGTTACGACCTTCCTGTCCGCGTTATACGCGATCAATAAGCGGCGCTCAAACGTCAGCGTCCGCAGACCTGCGACCAAGTCATCGCGGGGGGATCCACGATGAGGGAAATCGGCCAATGCCGCGATGCGTTCTTCAATTCTGGCAAGATAGCCGTCTGCCGTGGAGATATCAGCTTCCACGCTCACCCATTGGTGAAGTGCAATCAAATCCTCGATCGCCAATGCCGACAGTTGAACATCATAGGTCATCTCTTGACGATCGAAGCCCTAACCTGCGCAAATGCCTTGTCGAGCGGCATAGGGGGGCGAGGATCAGCTAGGGCTTCGGCAACGCGGACGCGCACCAGTTCATCCAATACAGCTTCTTCGCGATCCAGCGCACGCAAACCCGCTCGCATCACTTCACTCATGGACGCATATCGGCCAGACGCCAGATGGCGCTCGGCGTGCGATGACATTTCGCCAAGCGTTACCGTAATTGCTTTCGCAGCCATGCCTACCTCCGTTCCAATATGATTTTATCATATCGTATCGTTAAGGCGGAAGCTAGTGGCTAGTCAGCGGTACTGCACCAGACTGGTCGCGCAGAATGGGAAAGCAGACCGGCAGCTTACCTTTGGATACAGGAGGTATCTGATCCTTCCGGCCCTTCGGTAATAGGAGGGGCCGCATTGTATCGCTCGTGAAGTCGGTTGTCAGAACATCGGACGTCCGCATGTGAGAGTAAAAATCAGGCATTGAATGGTTAAGACGGGCCGGCTTCGAAGCCGTTCGCCATGCGTCATTCCCGGCCATTCACGGCTGGCCCAAGGATTGCCGGAAGCAGATGTGAATATGGCGTTGAATGAATATTTCTGAAATATAAATAATGAGCTGTTAAATTATCTCTATGAAATAAGTCATTATATTATTGAAATAATAAATGAAAATATGGGAAGTTTATCCAAAATCTATTGGAAAAATCAACCGGATGCAGATGTCCATTTTCGTCACCCGATGTGGATCGGTTCGTCGCGCAATATGCTCCAATTGCCCGCACAACTGCCGATGTGGCTCAGCCTGTTCATGTGACAGAAAGGTTAATCTGAACAGGCAGAGCATCCAGATGGAGAGGGTTCTGACAGCTGAATACGCCACCACGCGGGCGGCAGTCGGACGAGAAGCTGCGGTCATGCAGGCCCGACTGGTCGAATTTTGAAGGAGTAGCGTGATGAGTGTCATTTCCAAAAGCTCACAATGTCTCTTGATGCTTGCCCTGCTTTCCGGGGCATCATCGGGCAGTCTGGCTGCACAGACGCAGGATCCGCCTGCGGCCGACGTCTCCGCGACCGCATCTTTGCCGCCAGCCGAGATGACCGAAGGGCCGCAGATCAATGGCATCATTTCTGCACGCAGCGGTGACAGGATGCAGGTCACGGCCGCCGACGGCACCAAGTCCGTCATCGTCATCAACGATGACACCCGGATCAGTGCCAGCAAGGGCTTTTTCGGCCTCAACCGCAGCAGGCTGGCCGCAACATCGCTGCTCAATGGCCTGCCCGTTACCGTCAAGACATTGCAGTCGGGTGGTGGCCTGGTGGCGAGCCGGATCAATCTTCAGAATAAGGATCTCAAGACCGCATCGATGATCCATAACGGCACCGCGCAGGGCTTCGAGGAGCAGACCGCGGCAACGGAGGCCCTGCGTGGTCGTATGGGTGAGATCGACCAGTATAATGTCAAAAGCACGACCAACGTGAATTTCGACACTGGCAAGGCGGTGCTGTCCGCTCAGGCGAAAAACGAACTCTGCGCCACGGCGACCACTGCTGAGGGGATGAGCAACGCCCTGCTGCTTGTGGTAGGTTATACCGATTCTACGGGTGGTGAAGAACTCAATCAGGAGCTTAGCGAAAAGCGAGCCGGTCGCGTCGTCAATTATCTTCAGCAGGCCTGCGGCTGGAAACCCTATCGTATGCTTACCCCCACCGGAATGGCCGAAGCCGACCCTCTGGCGAGCAATGACTCCGTTGAAGGCAAGGCACAGAACCGCCGCGTTGCGGTGAATGTCCTGGTTAGCAAGGGCCTCGACGGCCTGTGAGACGCATGGGGTGGGCATTGCCCACCCCAGCTTTCGGTTCGCATCGCCAGTTCGGTCAGTGACCGCAATGCAAAATTTCAAAATTGACTACTAAATGAGTAGAGATTAGGAGCGCATGCAGATCTGATCGGTCAGCCATTCCGCCCAGGCGTCCACGCCAGCATTGACGACCTTCCTTTGCGTTGAAAGGGACAATCCATTGTTGATGCCTGGAATATCTCGACGAACCATTTTTCTCTCAACCTTCACCGGTTTCGCCGGATAGTTGCTTGAAATGTTCGGTGGCCGGGAAATTCATCTGGCGCACAATCGATTCATGATGTGCTGATGGATATTGCCGCGCGGCTCGTTCTGACCCTTGGGTCCTGATATCGAAGGCTTCTTGAGTGGTGTGCGGGCGAGAAACGGCGTCTGCCTCGTCGTTCGCGCGTTGGAGGCTATCATCATTATATGGGTTGAAGGCGGGTTCCGCGTCGGCCCTGATATTTACCCTATCCGTTTTTCAACCGCTCGCAGCCAGGCCATCGATCGAAAGCCGGTTCGACATCGCCCCCCAAGATATGGTGTCGGCGGTTCAGCAACTTGCTTTGCAAGGCGGACGGCAGATCGTTTTCCGCGCATCCCTGACCGGGGGCAAGCATACCCGATCCATCACCGGTCGTATGACCTTCGACATGGCGTTGCGGCGATTGCTCAAGGGATCGGGGCTGGTGTCGCGCGAGACGGCGGGCGGGGTGACGATAATTGAGAAGGCGCTCGGTCCATTGAATGCCGAGACCGTGCCGAAAGCTCCACCCGATCCGATGAGCCTTTTACCCCTGGTCGTCACGGCAGAGCGACGGCAGGAAAAGGTCGGTTTGATGAGCGACATCCGCGTGCGGCCGCAGGAGGTTTCAATGGCCGCCCTGGTGAACGCCAGTCCGAGTTTTTTCAGCCAACCGGCCGGTTCGGGCCAGCAGGCACTGCTCGTACGCGGAGTCGGCATGGCAGGGGAGGCGACCACGCCCGTCTATTTTGCGGGCGTTCCGATTTCCGGGCCGTCCGGAACGGGCAGCGATGCCGCTCGCACCGCCAGCGACCTTGCTCTGGTGGATATACGCCGGGTCCAGATATCCCGTATCGCCCGCAATAGCGAACATGGCGCGGGGTCTCTTGCCGGTGAGATTGAGATTGAGCCGGAGGAGCCTGTGCTGGGCGAATGGCATGGGAGGTCGAAAGTCGCCTTGGGCGTTCAGCAGGGCGGCGATGCCGATGTCGCAGCCTCGTCGACCATCAACGTTCCCGTGGGATCGGCCGCCGCCTTTCGTGCGACCGCCTATGTCAGCCGGGATGGCGGTTATATCGACAATGTCCGAACGGGTATGCGGAACGTCAATGACGACGACATGGCTGGATTTCGCCTGACGGCGCGGGCCGTGCCTGTGTCCAATCTTGACATGTCGCTGATGTTCGCCTGGCAGCACCGGCGCGTCTCCGATGTTTCATCCTGGCTTCAGGCGCTTGGCCCATATCGCACCGATCGCTACTTCGCCGCTCCGACAGAGCATGATTTCCTGCTCGGCCGTCTCAAGATCGACTATGACCAAGGCGCGCTGAAGCTGACCAGTATATCGGCCGCCTATCGTTGGAGGCTCGACCGGCGCTATGACCGCACCAACGCGACCCTGCTACAGGGAAGCGATTCGGAAGGCTGTCAGCGTTATTACGATCTCGCAACGCCGTCCTGCGATGCCGGGCAAAGCCAGCAATATGCCGATCATGTCGCGTCCCTGGCACCGTCGTTGCTGCATATCCCCATTCTGTCGACGCGGGTCTGGCAAGAGTTGCGCCTTGGTAATGAAGAGGCGGACGGCATCGCATGGGTTGCCGGTCTGCTCGTCGACCATCGCTCCGAAAAGCTGCGCAGCCAATTGTCGTCCTTCCCACTGGAAGAAGATGCCGTCCCAATTATTTTCGGGGAGCGCCGGCTGGCGATCTCCAAGGATCAAGCCGGGCTGTTCGGCAACATAGCCTATCGGGATGAGGAAGGGCTACTTCTGTCCGTGGGCGTCCGTTACGATCGCTATCGCGTCTCGTCACAGAATGACGTGGTCGTGCCCAACATTCTTAGCGGATCGATCGCGTCTTGGCCGCTCACAGTCAAGAAAAGCCAGGGCCTTGGCGGGCGCTTTCATATCGATGTGCCGATCGTGCTGGGAGTAACCTGGCACACGCAGTTGGTGCGCAGCTTTCGGCCGGGCGGGGTCAACACCGCGTCTGTCCTGCTGCCTGATCGCCTGACCTACGGCAGTGACAGCCTCTGGGGGGCGGAACTGGGTCTGAACCTGCGCTGGGGAACGGTCGCGGAGATGACCGTCACCGCCTATATGAACGACTGGCGTAACATGCAGTATCGCGCGCTGTCGGAAAATCGATCGCACGCCTATCTGGTGAATATCGGCAATGCTACGATCCGGGGAGCGGAGATCGAGCTGATCGTTCGGCCAGAGACCAGCCTTACCGCGAAGCTCGAAGCCAGCCTGATCCACGCACAATTGTCCCGCGTGTCTGATGCCAGACTTCTGGTCGGCAGCGCCGATATTGGCGACGATATTCCTTTCGTGCCGCGCCATCGCCTGCAATTCAACCTTGCGCGCGATTGGCGTATTGGCAACGGGCGCGGGTTCAGGATCGAGGGGGACTGGCAATATCAGTCCGGTTCCTGGTCGACCTTCAGCGCGAACGACCCGGATTTTACCGCAACGTCTGGCTTTGTGCTCTTTGGTGCCAGCTTTTCCTATCGCTGGGATCGGAATGACGTCGCGCTCCAGGCCCGGAATATCTTCGATCGCGTCGCGAATCTTCGCACCGTCACTAACGGATACGGCGTGGGTCAAACGTTCAGCTATGGACCACGCACGATCCTGCTGAGCTGGAACAGGCGTTGGTAGCAGGGGATATGGAGTGAACTGTTCATCTGAATCGTCGACGGTCGGTTTGTGGACCGACATGGATCAGCGCCCGGACTATCTGTCTTATGTGCCTGCGCTTCGTCGGTATTTTTCCCGTCGGGTGAGCAATGGTGCAATGGTGGACGACCTGGTCCAGGACGTGATGCTGCGTATGCACGCGCGCGATGCGAAGGACAGCATCGATAATCTGGAAGGCTATATTTTCCGAACCGCCACCAGCGTGCTGCGCGACCAAGCCCGGCGTGACAAGGCGCGGCACGCGGCCAGCCATGGAGAATTGACCGAAAAGGATCATCCTGCTGAGGAATGTACGGCCGATCGCGTCTTAGAGGGAAAGGAGGAGCTTGCGCGCCTTGTCCATGCTCTGGAGGATTTGCCCGAGCGGACACGCGACATCTTCCTGATGCGACGTTATGAGGGATGGGCCTATGGCGAGATTGCGGAGAAGGTCGGGATTTCGGTGAGCGCGATCGAAAAGCATGTCGCCAAGGCGGTTGCTCATATCGCCCGGCGGCTGGTCCGTTAAGGCAATCGTTGCATGACTACGGATGGGGACGATCCCTATGATATCGCCGCCACCTATTGGGCGCGGCTCCAATCGGGCAAGGCGACGTCCGCCGATGAGGCCGACATGGAATGCTGGCGCGCTCAGGCACCGGAGCATTGCGCCGCGATGGACGCGGTCAAGGCGGCATGGGAGAGCGCCGGCCGTTTCCAGGACAGTCCTGCCTTATCGGAGATGAAGGCGCAGATGAAGGCGCGTTACAAGGCTGCGCCAGCGCCCGCATCACGCCGGTGGAGGCGTAGCGGCCTGTTGGCGGCGTCGATTGCGGCGCTGGTCGCAATACCGACGCTTATTTGGCTGATGGGGCATTCCGGCCAGCACATGGTGCAGGACGCCCCGGCGGAACGCCAGATGACGCGGGAAGAAGGCACGCGCCTGTTCAGCCCGGCTGGTCGCCGACGCAATATCCTCCTGCCCGACGGCTCTCGCGTGGTGCTTGACGCCGATAGCGCTATTCGTTTTGCCTTTTCCGCAAAAGAGCGATCGATCGATCTGGAACGGGGGCGTGCCTATTTTGCGGTCCACAGGGATAAGAGCTGGCCCTTCATCGTCTCGGCTGGCCGCTTGACGGCGACGGCGGTCGGCACGGCATTCGACGTCTCCCGACTATCGGGGCGCGAACAGGTGACGACGACCGAGGGTGTTGTCCGCGTGGTGACGAAGATGGCGAGCCGGGACGGCCATCACACGGCCATGATCCCGGCCGGGATGCGCTTGACGCAGGATGCGTCGTTCGTATCGGTCGGTGCTGTGGATGCCGTGCGCGAAAGCGCCTGGCGAGATGGTCGCATCATATTCACGGCGCAATGCCTGTCCGATGTTGCCGCACAGATGAACCGCTACGCCCCTGGGCGGTTGATGGTGACGGATATGGCAGCCCGCATCGTCATCAGCGGCGTTTTCGAGATCGATAATGCTGATGGGTTGGCCGAAGCGTTGGAGCAGCAGGGGCTGGTCCATGTCGATCGCAGCGCGGACCGCATCATCCTGACCCCCGGCGCCAATGCGGCCGAGGCCGACTGCGCCGGCCATAGCTGATGAGGGGATCGGGGCATCACATCATGCTCCGATCCATGATCCTTATTTCCGGTTGGCAGCGCCGTAGAGCAGGGCATTGAACAGGAATTTGAAGGTGCCGTAGGACTGCGCGCGCTGGGCCACTTCGGGCGCCATCAGCAGCAGCTTGCCCTTGCCGACATCGACATCCGCGACCGCGATCGTCCCCGCCAGCTTTTCTTGCCCTACGGCCCAGCCGCTACGCAGCAGGTCTCGCCCCTCGAACCAGCTCGCCTTGCCATAGGGCGAGGCGTTGGTCACGGACACGAAGGTCTGGGACTGGTTGAAGAAGATATCGACCTGATCGGGCAAGCCATAGGCCAGCGGTTGGCGATTATCGACGCGCGCGCGCAAGATCGATCCAGGGATGTAGAAGCTCCTGGTGTCGGGCATCTTGAGCGACCCATCCACCTCCCGCGTCAGGGCAGGCTTGAGCGACGTGTGGAACAGGTCGATAAAGCGCGCGGAACTGCCGATTGCGACGATCGCGCCACCGTTGCGGGCAAAGTCTGCCACGGCCGGCACCGTTTTGGCATCCGTTACCTCGCCCAGCATCGGTTGATATTCGGCGGGCGTGTCCTTCAACTCGGGCTGCTTACCCGGGCGGTCCGATCCCCAGGCGCCGCTGGGCGGCAGGGCATCGTCGGTGAACAGCAGGACATCATAATCCCTGGCGAGATTGCCGGCGTCCAGCCGTTTGGGAAAGACCTGCATGAAGGGAAATTCGAACCGTTCGAGCAGGAAACGGGTCCAGCCCGACGACATCAGCCCGCCATAACGATCCACCAGGCCGATCCGTAGGGGCTTGAGCGCTATCCGCTCGCCTTGCGGCGCTGCATCCGCCGCATGAACGGTCAGGCCCAGCTCCGTGACTGCCTTCTCCACGAGCGTTCGCGCCTCGCCCGAAGCAGGAATCCAGATCGCGCCAGCTTGCATCGTCTCGCCATCCGCCGCTACCGCCTGTTTCAGCCAGGCCGGGCGGATGCCGGCCTTCAATAGCCGGTTGGTCAGGATGAAGCTGTTATTGGTTTCATGTCCGACGATCCAACCTGCCGTCCCCTGACCGACAATCCGGCCTGGTGGCGGAGCAAGCAGATCGGGCACCGGCGCGAAGCGTTGGTCGAGGCCATCGAGAATGCGGTCGAACCCGATGCCCATCTGATAGGCCAATGTATAGCCGGTAATGTCATAAGGAGCGGTCGGCGGGCCACCCGGATAGTCGGTGTCGTGCGGATGGTCCTGCGGCTCGAACATGTCGATCACATGTGGGCGATAGGCTTGGGCCGTACGCACGATATAGGAACCGGCGGCATAGTTTTTCCCGCCTGCCTGGAACGGCGCATCTGCGCGCTCCACCTCAATCCCATTCTTGATGAGCGCGTTGAGGAAGGCGATTGCCGTTGGCATGTCGCGCTGGTCGGCGGGGATGACATAGGCGCGCGGATCGCGTTCGGCCGGGGCTTGCAGCATCGCCTTGTAGAGGGCCGGGTCGACCTTCTTCGGGCCGCCCGGCCGGGCATCCTTGTCCTCCGTCTTGAGCGGCGCGGCGCTGGTCAGGCGATCCACCTTTGACGGCGTGATCGTCCAGCTATCCTTGCTGCCCTTCTCGATGCTGTTCGCGCCCATGCGCCAGATGTTGAACAACAGCCGCTCGCGATTGCGCGAAGCATAGTCGATGACCGCTCGATCGAGCGTCCATTGATAATCGAGCGAGTCCTGCAAATGCCAGTCACGCGGGGCGATCGGCATCATCTCGTCGCCGCGCGGCAATTGGGTCGCGGGCACCAGGGGTATCTTCGCCGGGGTCGGCCCACCGATAACCTCCGTCAGTAGGCCGATGCTGTTGTGGAAATAGGCGACCGACCGCTCCATCCCATTGTGCCAGGTCGAATAGCGGGCTGCGCTGCGCGTACCCGACCCCGCCTTGCCTTCCGCAATCAGCCGCGAATGCATGGAGAAGCCGACTTCGTTCAGTTGTGACATGACGATCGGGTCATAGTTGAAATTGAACGGATCGCGGAAGGGCGGCACGAACACCACCATGCCTTCCGGCCCGGTCTGGTGCTGATTATAGACGATCTGCGGATACCATTGGCGGAACAGCACCCGATTGACATTTTCCGTCTCCGGCATGGCCGCCATGAAGCTGTCGCGGTTATTGTCGTGGCCGACGTATTTCTGATAGAGCCAGGGCAGGGTGGCAAATTCCCGCTTTTTGGGATCGGCCTGACGCATATACCAGTTGCTGACCAACTCCATGCCGTCGGGATTGTCGTGCCCGAACAGGATGATGCAATCGTCCAGCATCCGCAGCGTTTCCGGGTCCGACTGGCTCAGCATCCGGTGAATGACCTGAATCTGCCCCTGTGAGGTCACCGTCTCGGTCGCGTGCATCCCCGCGTCGATCCAGACGATCGCCTTGCCCTGCGCCGCCAGCTTGCGCGCCTCGGCTTCGTCCACGCCATGGGCGCGGGCCAGCTTTTCGGCGATGGCGCGATACTCGTCCAGCTTCGCCAGATTGGCGGGGGAGGAGATGATCGCCATCCACTGGGTCCGCCCCTCGGCGGTCTTGCCGATGTCGACCAGCCTGATCCGGTCGGATTCGGCCGCCAACCGCTTCAGATAGGCCTCATATTCGCTATAGTTGGCGAGATAATAGTCGGTGCCGGGCGGTTGCTTGAAGAAGCGTTCGGGCGGCGTCGGCGCGGTAGTGCCTTGCGCGGCGATCGGCGATGCTGGCAACAGCAACGCACCCGACAGGAGGAGCCAGTGCGGTTTCATCTATTCTCTCCAGAGGACTGGTCGTTATCGGGGGGGAGGGGAGCAGCCGACGGCGGCCGCTCCCCTCCGTTTCAGGCATCAGTAGAAGCGGACATTATCGATCTGCAACCACATGCGCTGGCCGGGGCCGCGCGATCCGCCAAACTCGACCTGTATGATGCCGTCGCCGGTGAAGGCGGGACTTGCTTTCCCGCGTCGCGACACCGGTTTGAACTGGGCGAAGGACACATCCTGAGAACCCCAGTCCGCGCCGCCCTGAACCGTTGCCTCCCAGATGCCGTCGAGACCATTGAGGCGGACGGTATAGGGGCCATCGCCCTTCAGGTCGAAACGCAGCCCCTTATAGCTGGCGATCCGGACAGGAGTGATCGATCCCCGGCTCAGCGGAATGGCGAAACCGGCATAGGCATTATCCTTCACCGCCATGCGGGCCGAGAGTGACAGCGCCTTGCCGCCGCCCTCGCGCGGCACGGTCTGGGTGATTTCGACCGACCGGTCCATGCCGCCGTCAGGCGTGTCGATCCGCAGCGTGTCGATCGACGAGCGGCGATCGTCGCGCTCGAAATCGTCGAGCAGGGCCGGCACGGTGATCGAAGGCAGGCGATCGGTCCTGTTGGCGGCGGGCAGGGCGGGCGCGCCCGTACCATAGGCAAGCCTGCCGTCGATCAGAACCTGCGACACCTTGTAGACGTCCTTGATGTTGCTCCACGGCGTGCCATCGATCAATATGATGTCGGCCCGCTTGCCGACGGCAATGGTGCCGCGGTCGCTGTCCAGCCGCATGATCTTCGCGCTGGTCTGGGTGCCAGCGACCAGCGCCTGAGTCGGCGTCAGGCCGGCCTGAACCAGCAATTCCATCTCGTGCAGGGTCGATGGGCCATGGGGCGTGCCGGGCATGCCGGCATCGGTGCCCAGCGCGATCGGGATGCCCGCGTCGAACATCGCCTTCACATTGCCCAGTGCATAGCCGAACTTGCGCACTGTCTGTTGCAGGCGCGGATCATCCGCCTTCACCGGCGTGTCGCGCGGCTTATAGGGATCATAGACGGCGAGCGTCGGGGCCATCGCCATGCCGCTTTGCTTTATCGCGGCGACTTCGTCTGCCGCAATCGGGCGGTCCTGTAAGCCATGGGCGAGCGAATCCACTTCCGCGCGCGCCGCCACCAGACCGCGATCGACCGTCACCGTATGGGTGACGACGGGCCAGTTCTGCTTGTGCGCGGCTTGGGCCACGGCCCGCAGCGTCCATTCGTCCATGCTCGTATTGTCGGGAGACACCCCATAGCGCCAGCCGTCGGCGAACACCTTGATAAGGTCGGGCTTGTAAGCGACCAGGCTCTCGATCGCGGCGCGGCCTGCTTCGGGCGTATTGACCCAGAGCGTCGTCGCCTGGTCCGCCCAGTCGGCGCCATGGCCGCCCGGCGTGCTGATGCGCGCGGCGAAGTGGACGTGCGGCGCCGTCATCTGACCCAGCCACGCGCGCAGCGGAGCATAGGCTTCGGGCGCTTCGTTGAAGTCGTTTACCGTGGTCACGCCCGCTGCGACATAGGCGTTGGCGATCTGCGGAAAGGTGCCGGGTAAACCCGACGCGGTCCAGTGGGTGTGGATGTCGAAAAAGCCGGGGAGCAGCGCCTTGCCCTTGGCATTGATGACTTTCGCGCCGCGCGGCACCTTCACGTCGCTGCCCACCGCCGCGATCCGGCCGTCCTGGATCAGCACCGTGCCCGGACGGGGGGCCGCGCCGGTGCCGTCGAAGATGGTTGCGCCGACGATCGCGATGACACCCTCTTCGGCAGGTGCGGACGAGGCGGTGGCGGAGTGAAAGGCGATCAGCAGCGCGACGGCGGTCGCGAGCAGGGCGGTGAGCAACGACTTACGCATGAGATTCCCCTTCGAAACGGATCATTCTTCGGTGACGGGCGCGGTGGGCATACAGAACCAGCATTCGGCATCGCTGCCGATCGGCGCGCCCGGCGGGATCGGGGGTGGCGGTGCGATCGGCTCGGCCCGCTTCGCCCGTTCCTCGGGCGAGGCGGTGAGCATCGCCACCAGATACTGGTTGTGCGCGCTGTCGGCCGGGCTGCCGCCGCGTTTGCCGAGACGGCCGGCAAGGCTCTGCATGTGCGCCCGCACGATCGCGATCGCGGTCGAGGACAGGCCCTTGTCATCGGCCAGGGAGAGGAGGCGCAGCGCATAGCGGGCGCGGATCTGCCGTGCGATTTCCGTTCGGCGCCCGCTCGATGCCGCTGTCGTGACCCGATCGTCGAGCGCGCCGAGCAGTTCGTCCAGCGATAGCTGGCCGGGATCGGAGGCCTGCTGCGCCACCAACCGGTTGAGTCGCTCGGGCGCGAGCAGCGCGATCAGGCTTGCGTCCGCGGCGACCTCGGCCGCGCGCGCCCAATCGAAGGCGGCGGCGGTGCGGCCGGGCAGCAGTTCGATCTCGCTCTGGCGGTCGGGCGTACCCGACTGGATCGAGGAGAGCAGTGGGATCAACCGATCGGGCAGATCGAGCGTCGCAGGATCAAGCGTAGCCAGCAAGGCGTGGAGCGCGGCGCGCTGTTGCGTGGCATCGACTGGCAGCGCTTGCTCATGACCATCGCCCTTCACTGCATAGGCGTAATCGACTCCGCCGATCAACTTGGAGGCAGCCGTCACTTGATAGCGGTGGAAAAGATAGATGGGCACGATCATGCGGCGCAGGTCAGCCGCCGCCGCACCCGCAGGCAAATTGTCGAGGCCGAACCGATCAAGCGCGATTTTGCGCACGGCCAGTATGTGGTCCAGTTGCGCGGCGGCATCCGCCCCGTCATCCCACATATTGCCCCAGGGCTGGGCATCGCCATCGCCGCGCGTGTCGCCATCGGCGACAAAGCGATAGCCCTTGGCCTGCGCCGCACGCGCCATGGCGTCGAGCGCTGCTTTCTCGTTGGTGCCTGCGGGGAACTGGCAGTAAAGCCAGTCGATCGCAAACCTGTCCCAGGCACCGACACCCGTCGCATAGGCGTCCGACAGGTCGAGCGCCCCGTCGCGAATGCCGACGCGCGGCGCGGGATAGTCCATCACCGACGCTCGGTTCTCGAAGGTGGACCCGGCAAAATTATGGGAGAGGCCGAGCGCATGACCCACTTCATGCACGGCAAGCTGGCGCAGTCGCGCACGCGCAAGCTGGATCGGATCGTCCGGCCCGCCGGTGCCTTCCTTCGCTGCGCCGACCAGCCCTTCGAAGATCAGCTTGTCCTGCCAGGCGCGCAGTGACCCCAGTTGCACCACGCCTCGTACGATTTCGCCGGTGCGGGGATCGACGATCGTCGTGCCGGTGGACCAGGCGCGCGTCTCGCGATGAATCCATGCGACGACATTGTGGCGCGCATCCATCGGATTGACGTTGGCGGGCAGTTCCTCGACCCGAAAGGCATCGGTGAAACCGGCCGCGTCGAAGGCCTGCGCCCACCACTGCGCGCCTTCCATCAACGCGGTGCGGATCGCCTTGGGGGCGGCACGATCGACGTAGAAAATGATCGGCTTCTTCACGCGCGAACGTTCCGCGTTTGGATTGACCTTTTCCAGCCGGAAGCGTCGCACCAGCCGAGTGACGATCGGTTCGTTCAGCGCGGCGGCATAATTGTTGCGGATGACCTGGACCGACGTGCCGGTGCGCGGGTCGTGCGCGCGGGTCTGGAAATGATCGTCGGGCAGGCGGATGAAACTATGATGCACCCGCACGGTCAGCGCGCGCGCATCGGGCAGCACGCGTTCGATCGCACGGCTGGGATCGTCGCTGGTGAAGGTCAGGGCCGTCTCGAACTCCACATTGTCCGGGAAAGCCAATGTCTGCGCGGCGTCGACATAGCTCAGGTTTGTCGCGACCTTGTAGGTGCCTGCCTTGGTTGCCTTCAGCCGTCCGGCGACGTCGAAGGCGTCACGCATCAACAAACCGGACAGGTCGACAGTGATTCCGTTGCCATCCTCGCTGACGATATCGCCCGACCAGATCGGCGATCCGGAAAAGGAGCGGAGCACCGCCTGTTCCTCGCCCGTATCGCCGTTGAGCGCACGGAAGCGCAGATTTTCGAACTCTGCAAACACGCGGTTGCCGACCTTGCGGAACAATAGAATCTGCGTCTCGCCCAGCCGCGCGCGATCCAGACCGATCTCCGCTGCGCCAAGGCCCCCGGCGATAGACGGGGTATAAAGATAGCGGGCGATTACGCCGTCCCGGTCGGCGGCGGGCAACACTATGCGCTGACCGCCCTTTTCCGCCGGTAGCAGCCCGAACAGGCTGGCGGTTGCTGTCCTGGCAGATGGAGTAGCCATCGCCGCCTGGGCAGACGCCGCGCCGCTCTGGGCGCTCAGGATCATCAGGGCAACAAGGGGGAGGGCGCGTACGGCTTTCATGAAGCTATTGATCCTGAACTAGAAAAATGGGCACCGGTCCAAAGACCGGTGCCCAAGGGCATCAGAATTTGTGGCTGATGTTCAGATACCAATAACGGCGCAGCGGTGAATAAAGCTGTCCCTGATAACCGCTGGACGACAGAGGCGGGGCCTTGTCGAACAGATTGCGCACGCCCAGGCGGACGCTCGTCCCGTCCAGCGATCCCTGCGTGAAGCGATACTGAGCATAAAGGTTCGCCGTGGTGGTCGCCTTGACCGCCCAATAGTCGCCATCGCTATCGATCAGGCTCGTGTCATAGACCTTGCCCGTATATTGGGCGAAGGCGCCGACCGTCACATTGTTGAGCGTCCAGGTGAGCGAGGCGGAGCCGCGCCATTTGGGTTTGCGGTCCAACTGCAACAGGCTGCGGCCGCCCGAAATGTTCACAGCCGCATCAATGTCGCCCGCATCCTGCGCCGCCAGCAGGGCGGCGATGCCTGGCGAGGGTTCCTGATAATATTTCAGGAAGTGCGATGCATTGACCGCCAGGTTGAAGCGGCCAATGCCCGTTTCGGGCGTGCGATAGGTCAGGTTGAAGTCCAGCCCCTTCACCGTCTGCGGTTGCAAATTGGTATATTGGTCGAGGACATAGAGAACCTCGCCCGCGGGCGTCAGGCCGGTGCCGGCAAAGGCCTCGTCATCCGATGCCGTGGGCGTCGCGCGGATGACGTTGGGATTGCTCGATCCCTCCTTGCGCAGCAGATAGTCCAGGATCAGTGCGTTGCCTTCGCCGAAGATGCCGACCAGGCCGGTCTGGCGCACGCGCCACCAGTCGGCGGTGAAGGTCAGGTTGCCCACGCCTTCGGGCAGCGGTGGCTCCAGCACCACGCCGAACGACAGGGTCTTGGCGCGTTCGGGCTTGAGGTCGGGATTGCCGGAACGGCGTGCCGACGTAATCTGCGCGCGCGAACATTGGGAGAAGTTGGTGATCCGACCAGCCAGTTCATCGGCTTCGCACATGATCCAGTCGGTGCGGGTGTTGGCGCGGGTCACGACCGTCGCGTTGGTTTGCTCCAGGTTCGGCGCGCGGAAGGACTTGGCCCACGACCCGCGGAAACGGATGCCGCGCACGACATCCCATGCGGCGGCGACCTTGGGCACGGCGACATCGCCAAAGTCGCTATAATGTTCGTAGCGCCCGGCGAGCTGGACATTGAAGGCCTGGACCAGCGGGATTTCCATTTCCGGCGAAATGACCGGCACTGCGAATTCCGCATAGGCGCCGAACACTTCGCGATGGCCGCTGGTGTCGCTGTTGAGTGCGGAGTTGACGAAATCGCCAGCCGCCGCACCTGTCAGCGGATCGGTATAGGTGATCGTCCCGTCAATACGCGGATCGCGATCGTCAAGCTGGGTCTCGCGACGCGCTTCGATGCCGGCGGCAAAGCCGACATTGCCACCGGGCAGGGTGAACAGGTCGGCCTTCGATACACGGAAGTCATAGGTGGCCAGAGTCGACTTGGTGTAGCGGGTCAAATCTTCGCGCATCGCATCGATGGTCGACTGACTGTTCACCGAGGTGCCGAAGATATTATAGGCATCAGGTGTCGAGCGCGCGAGATATTCCTGCAACTTGGTGCGGCTGATATTGTCGCTGACATCCCGCGCCCAGGCTTCCGAATAGCTGACCGCGCTTTCCCAATTGAACCCCTTATACTCGCCGCGCAAACCGGCCAGAAGGCGGAATTGCTGGTTGGTCACGGTGATGTTCATCGGTCCGAAGTCTTCGAACAGATAATTGTTGATGGTGAGGGGCAGGCCCGAAGTCGGCGCATTGGTTCCGGCCAGGCGGTTTGGATTGGCCGTGCCGTTGGCGAATACGGCCTGGCCCAGCGGGTTCCAGTAGTTGCTGGCGGGTACATAGACCGGGATCGAACTAAGTGTCGCGACCGGGCTTTGCTGCGCCTTGGTCTTGCTGCGATAGAAGCCGGCTTCGGTAAAGAAGCTGACATCGTCCGACAGGTCGTAATGGCCCGTCATGAACAGGTTGATGCGGTTGAGGCGCGGCATGATCGAAACGCCCTGCGCTTGGGTGTCATAGCGCAGATCGCGATCCGCGCCCGCCGTCGCCATCGCGCCATTCTGGATGCACCGGTCGTTGCCCACCGTCGCGACGCAGCCTGTGCTGCTGGTCGGTTGCAGATGGAACTGGCCCGACGCATTGGTCAGCGCAGTGCGGTTGTAGATAACGGCCCTGTTGCCATAGGTGCGCAGGTTCGCGAAGGGCGTGGTCGTGGATCGGCCATCGAGCGAGGTCGCCCCCTCGAAGCGTGTGCCATCGAACAGGTCGCGCTTGTCGGACGAGGCGGTGAAATATTGTTCGGTCGATTCAAGGCCCGTGCCATGGTCGTAGCTGCCGAACAGGGTGATGTTGCCGCGATTTTCGGCGAAATTCGTCCCGATCACGCCATTGCCGTTGAATTCGCGCAGGCCGGTGCCTTCCGCGCCGCCATATTGCAGCGACAGCTCGGCGCCCTGATAATCGGTCTTGAGCACGGTGTTGACCACGCCCGCCACGGCGTCCGCGCCGTAGATCGCCGCCGCGCCATCGCGCAGCACTTCCAGCCGCTCCAGCCCGTTCACGGGGATGGCATTGGTGTTGTAGCTCAGCACCGGCACGAGCTGGTCGTTCGCCTGGCTGGTCGGATGGGCGACGACACGACGGCCGTTCAACAGCACCAGCGTGTTGCCGATGCCCAGGCTGCGCAGGTCGAGCGACCCGATGTCGCCGCGCGCGCCGTTGGAACTGCCGGGCAGATACTGGCTGTTGAACTGAACGTCACCGAACTGGGGAATGGAACGGAACAGTTCGTCGCCCGATACGGCCGCCGAATTCCTGATTTCGTCGGTCGACACCACCGTAACGGGAAGCGCTTCGTTGATCTTGGCGCCCTTGATCTGCGATCCGACAACGACGATTTCCGCCGACGCTTCGTCTTCGGTCGCTTCCTGCGCCATCGCGATGCCCGCGCTGCCAAGCGCTGCCCAGCTCATGGCGATCAGGCTCGCTACGCAAGCCCCCTTGTTCCGATACGCTCCCATCAATTCCCCCGATTTTCGTTGTTTCCGCTCGTGGCGGAAGGACATGCAAAAGGCGGCCTCTCCCTTCATCAGGTGTCAGGCCTATAACCCTCTCGCTTCGGAAGACGCGGACGGGAGGGAAACCCCCATCAAAAATTGCACTTTTGTGATGATGGGGAGATTCCGCCTCCGCACGCCTTGATGCGGGCGACTTCAGCGGCGACATCTGTCGACGCCACCTGTAGATCTGGTTCGGCCGTAGATCAGCACGGCGGGCTATCTCCGCCATGTTCGCGCCGGGCGCCGAAACTGCTGCCACCCACTCCTGCTTCTGCTGGTCGCTCCATATCCGCTGCTGCTCTGGACCCGAAATTACTGTGATCTGGCTCATCGCACCGTCCCCTGCACCGGTGTCATGTCAAAATATCAGACGGAACGGATGTCACGGCACACGACAAAATGCATCTGGCCTTTTGCAAGCGCGGACTTGGCGCCCACGCAGGGAAAGGCAGGCGCCTCGATAAAGGCTCGGAACGCACTCGCGAGCGGATGCGCGTCATCATTGCTTGACTGGGGCATGATTGAAGAACGGCCAGCGGCCCGAATGGTTGCCCGCCACTGCCCTGGTGGCTTTCGCAATTGCTATCTCGCTGGTGCGCTCGGCGCCGAGCAGTTCGCGCCACACGGAAGATAATTTGCTGTGAAAGGCACTTTGAACGGGGACGAGTCGTTGAAGCTTCGACCGTGCCGAAATGTGCGCACTGTTCGCCTGCAAAATGGGTCGATTGAACAGACGACCCCCATATCGAAAATGGAGACGAGCCATGGCGACCGACGACAGCAAGACGATCACCGGCAATGGAGGCGAGACGCACCAACAGGCCGTGACGGGTTCAAACCCGGACACAATCCTGACCACCAACCAGGGCATTCGCGTCTCCGACAATCAGAATAGTCTCAGATCCGGCGCACGCGGCCCGACGCTGCTGGAGGACTTCGTTCTCCGCGAGAAAATCTTCCACTTCGATCACGAGCGCATTCCCGAGCGCATCGTTCACGCACGGGGTTCCGGGGCGCATGGCTTTTTCGAAGCCACCGAGGACATCTCCCATCTGACCAAGGCCGCGTTGTTCCGGAAGGGGGAGAAGACCGAGGTCTTCGCCCGCTTCTCAACGGTCGCCGGTGGCGCCGGCTCGGTCGACACGCCGCGCGACGTGCGCGGATTCGCCGTGAAATTCTACACCACCGAAGGCAATTGGGATCTGGTCGGCAACAATATGCCGGTGTTCTTCATCCAGGACGCGATCAAATTTCCCGATCTGATCCATGCCGTGAAGATGGAGGCCGATCGCGCCTACCCGCAAGCCGGGAGCGCGCACGATACCTTCTGGGACTGGGCCTCGTTGATGCCCGAAACGACCCATATGCTGATGTGGGCGATGTCCGATCGCGCGCTGCCGCGCAGTCTCCGCATGATGGAGGGTTTCGGCATTCACACCTACCTGCTGGTCAATGAGGCGGGAGAAAACAGCTTCGTCAAATTCCACTGGAAACCCAAGCTTGGCGTGCAGTCGACGATCTGGGACGAGGCGCTGAAACTTCAGGCGGCGGACAATGACTATCATCGCCGTGACTTGTTCGAGGCAATCGACACCGGAGCGTTCCCTGAATGGGAATTGGGCATACAGCTATTCGACAAGGCGTTTGCCGATGCGCAGCCCTACGATGTGCTCGATCCTACCAAGCTCATCCCCGAAGAGGATATTCCGGTCCGAATCATCGGCCGCATGGTGCTCAATCGCAACGTCGACAATTTCTTCGCCGAAACCGAACAGGTCGCATTCTGCCCCGGCAACATCGTGCCCGGCATCGACTTCTCGAACGACCCGCTGCTGCAAGGCCGATTGTTCAGTTATCTCGACACGCAGAAATCGCGGCTCGGCACCGCCAATTTCCACCAAATTCCGGTGAATGCGCCGCGCTGCCCGTTCCAGAATTTTCAGCGCGACGGGCAGATGCAGACGATTGTGCCCAAAGGCCGTGCCAATTACGAACCCAATAGCCTTGCCGCGCACGGTGAGGAAGGAGGACCGCGCGAATGTCCGACAAGCGGCTTTACGACATCCACGTCGCCGACCGGCCCCGACGAGACGGGCGAAAAACTGCGGGTGCGTGCCGACACATTTGCCGATCATTTCAGCCAGGCGCGATTGTTCTTTCGTTCGCAAACGCCAAGCGAACAGGCCCATATCGCCTCATCCTTCGTTTTCGAACTGTCGAAGGTCGGCCTGCTTGACCAGGTACCGCCCCGTATGGTGGCCAATCTGCGCAACGTCGATGAGGAACTGGCCAAGCGCGTTGCCGACGGGCTCGGCATTCCTTTGCCAAAGAAAGCCAAAGCAGCGAAGGAGCCCATCGACATGGCGCCGTCTGATGCGCTGTCGATCCACAAGAACATGAAACTGACGCTCGAAGGTCGCGCGGTTGGCGTGCTCATTGCTGACGGCACGGATGCGAACGAACTCAAGACATTGGTCGCGGCAATCACCAAGGCCAAGGGCAAGGCGATAATTGTGGCGCCAAAGGTCGGCGGCGCCAAACTCTCGGATGGCAGCATGCAGAAGGCCGATGGCCAGTTGATGGGTTCTCCGTCGCAAATTTTTGATGCGGTGGCGCTCGTCCTCTCGGACGCAGGCGCCAAGACGTTGGTCAAGGAAAGCGCCGCGGTGCAGTTTGTCGTGGATGCGTTCGGGCACCTGAAAGCGATCGGCGCAAGCGCAGCAGTTAAGCCATTGCTCGACAAGGCAGGAATCGAGCCCGATCAAGGAGTGTCGGTGCTTGATGCCAGCTTTATCGAGGCGGCGGCGAGACGCTTTTACGATCGCGAACCCGGTATTCGTAGCCTTGCCTGATTTTGCGTTAGTCAAGGCCGCAAAATGCGCGATTGGTTCAACTTAGGCGAGACCAGTGGCCAGGGCATGGAAGGCTCTGAGTATGAAACCAAGGCAGGTCGATGATGCGCGGCGCCCATCCTCAATCCGCCCGTCGAAACAGCTCATCATCGTGCCGACGCGAGCGATATCGCGCATAAACATTCGATAGACAGGTGTTACTGTAGCTCGGACCTGAGCGTCTGCGACCTCATACCTCTATCATCGACCGGCGCATTGCGCTATTGTCCCCATCGCTAAGATGGGAAGGTCTTGACCCTGGCCAAGTCCGGGCGGCTATCTCGCGCGGGCATCCGAATTGCGAGGAAAACCGGCGTTGGAAACATTGCCTGCTGACGGAATGTCGCATGGAGCACCGATCAATGCGAGATACCGACACCACCCCTGGCGACTTTCCGGGAGAGGAGGAGCGGCAGTTCGATGAACCCAGAAGTGATTTAACGACTCAGGATATCCTCGAGGCGCTGCCCGAGGCTGTTTATACGACGGACGCGAAGGGCTGCATCACCTTCTATAACAAGGCGGCCTCCGCGATGTGGGGCATCGCCCCGCAAATCGGCATGAGCGAATTTTGCAGCTCCTGGAAACTCTATTGGCCAGACGGCACGCCTCTGCCGCACGATGAATGCCCGATGGCAACGGCCCTCAGGGAACGGAAAGCCATACGTGGCCTCGATGTAGTCGCTGAACGACCGGACGGCACACGCGTTTCCTTCCTCGCCTTCCCGACACCCGTTTTCGATGCGGAAGGCAACCTGATCGGCGCGGTCAACATGCTGGTCGATCTGACCGAGCAACTCATAACCGACGAAGCGGCACAGCGGTTTCGGGCAATCGTCGAATCTTCCGACGACGCCATTCTGGCTAAAGATTTGAACGGCAGGATCGTCAACTGGAACCAGGGTGCGGAGCGCCTGTTCGGCTATTCCGCGGAGGAAGCTATCGGCAAACCCGTCACGATGCTCATTCCGATGGACCGACATAATGAAGAGCTGAACATCCTATCTCGCATCCGGCGCGGCGAACGCATTGATCACTATGAAACCATCCGGCGACGCAAGGATGGCAGCCTGATCGAGATTTCGCTGTCGGTTTCACCAATCAGAAGTCGCGATGGTCGCATCATCGGCGCATCGAAAATCGCTCGCGACATTACGGAACGCCGACGCGCGGAGGAACGGCAACAGCTCCTGATCCGCGAAATGGATCATCGTGTGAAAAACCTGTTTACGCTCGCCGGAAGCCTGGTGACTTTGAGTGCCCGCTCGGCGGCCACGCCCGCCGACCTCGCATTCACAGTCTCGGCGCGTCTGAACGCACTCAGTCAGGCTCACTCGCTGACCGTTCCGCGAAAGTCCGAAGCGACGGACAGGCGCGAGCAACAAACGACCCTGCACGCGTTGATCAAGACAATCACCGCTCCCTATGATGATGAGGTCGACATTCAATCGCGCATTGCGATCTCCGGGCCGGATATTGCCATTGCGGGCGGCGCGTTGACCAGCTTGGCGCTGCTCCTTCACGAGTTCACCACGAATGCGGCCAAATATGGAGCCCTTTCCGTGCCCGAAGGCCGGGTAGAAATATCCTGTGCCGACGAGGGCGACCACATCACCCTCGATTGGAGCGAACGGGGTGGGCCTACCGCCGATCATCAAACCCAGGATGATGGTTTTGGCACCCTCCTCGTTAGTGCCACGGTCCAAGGGCAGCTTGGCGGTGAGATTTCTCGTGATTGGAAACCTCAGGGTCTGTCGATCCACCTCATGGCTGCAAAAGATCGCCTTGGTACGTAGAGCACTTATTTCATGGATTCGTGGCGAATCCTGCAAAATATAATGCCTTCACCATCTGCTCCATGCGACCGATCCGCCAATGCTCCAAGCTGAGGCGATCGGACTTGCTCCCGGCGTGGCTGAACTCGATCGCACGTAATGCGTTGGTGAGCGCAGGAGTAAAGCTATGAGTCGGAGAAAATGATCCGCCGTGAAGACGACCGGTCGGATCATGCCGGGCCAAGCGAACCGCAAAAAGAGAGGTTGAACATGCCCGCGCGCGCTTATTGGCAAGGCCAGATCAGGCTGGCTCTGGTGTCGATTCCGGTGGAAATTTATTCCGCCACGAAGAGCGGCATGACCATATCCTTTCGCTAGATCCACGAACCGTCAGGCAAGCGCATTCACTATGAGAAGGTCGTGGACGGTATCGGCCCGGTTGACCGCGAAGAGGCCCTACGGCTTTGGGCGAGGGATAGGAAACGGCAGTCATTTTATCTGGCTTAAGCCAATGGGCGCCTTCCGCTTGACCATTTGTGACATCTGCACAATCCTGCGCAAGTGAGCGAAGCAATCGTCGATCCCGCCCCCGCGCGTTCCGGCCCCTCAGCGGTGCTGCAGGCGCGGCCCGAAGCAATCCGGCTCGATGCCGCAACGACGGCGGTCATCGTCGTCGACATGCAGAACGCCTATGCCAGCAAGGGCGGCTATGTGGACGAGGCCGGCTTCGATGTCGGCCCGGCGGCCAGCGTGATCCCGAAGATCGCCGAAGTCGTCGATGTGGCGCGCGCAGCGGGGATAGCAGTGGTGTTCCTGCAAAATGGCTGGGACTCCGGCTATGTCGAGGCGGGCACGCCGCTTTCGCCTAACTGGCACAAGTCCAACGCGCTCAAGACCATGCGGGCGCGGCCCGCGCTTGCCGGCAAGTTCCTCGCGCGAGGTGGCTGGGATTATGAACTTGTCGATACCCTCAATGTCCATGAGGGCGACCTTCGCGTGCACAAGCCGCGCTATTCGGCGTTCTTCAACTCACAGCTTGATTCCGTGCTGCGCGCACGCGGCATCCGCACGCTGATCTTCACGGGTATCGCCACCAATGTCTGCGTCGAATCGACCCTGCGCGATGGGTTCCACCTCGAATATTTCGGCGTGTTGCTGGAAGATGCCGTCCATCACCTCGGGCCGGACTTCATCCGCGAGGCTAGCCTCTACAATGTCGAGAAATTCTTCGGCTGGGTGAGCAGCGTCACCGATTTTCGCACCGCCGTCGGCCAGCTTCCATCAAAGGAGCCATGATGCCTTTCGAACCGATCAATCCGCCGCAATTCCCCACCCCGATTGCGCCCTATTCGGCCGGGGCGAAGGCGGGCAGCACGGTCTATGTCTCGGGTGTGCTGGCGCTGGGCGAGGGCGGCGTGGTACTTCATGTGGGCGATGCCGCCGCGCAGACACGCCATGTGCTGGAGGTCATCAAGACCACGGTCGAGACGGCGGGCGGCGCCATGACAGACATCGCCATGAACCATATTTTCCTCAAAGACCTCAATGACTACGCCGCCTTCAACGCGGTCTACGCCGAGTATTTTCCGGGCGACAAACCGGCGCGCTACTGCATCAAGGGCGATCTGGTGAAGCCGGACTGCCTCGTCGAGATCGCCTCGGTCGTCCATCTTGGCTGAGGTAGCCGGACTCTACTACGAAGCCCATGGAGCGGCGGATGCGCCGCCGCTGATCCTATCGAGCGGCCTTGGCGGCTCAGCGGGCTACTGGGTGCCGAATCTCCCGGCGCTGGCTGAGCATTTCCGTATCATCGCTTACGATCATCGCGGCACCGGGCGCAGCGACCGGGCGCTGCCGGAAGTCACGTTGGTCGAGGACATGGCGCGCGACGTGATCGCGCTGATGGATGCGCTGGGCATCAAGCAGGCGCATTTCGTCGGCCATGCGCTGGGAGGCGCCATCGGGATGGAAACCGCCATCCGCACTGGCCGGATCGACCGACTGGTCGTCATCAACGGCTGGCGGACGCTCTCACCGCATACCCGGCGCTGCTTTGCTGCGCGGCTGGCGTTGCTGCATGGGGCAGGCGAGCGGGCCTTTCTCGAAGCGCAGCCGCTTTTTCTCTATCCCCCCGACTGGATCGCCGCGCACGAAACTGAACTGACGGCAGACCTCGACCATCACCGCGCGGCGTTCCCCGGCGTCGAGACAACCGCCAAACGCATCGTCGCCGTGCAGGCCTATGCGCCCGATCCGGCGGGGCTGGCGGCGCTCGAAAACCTGCTCGTCATTGCCACCCGCGACGACTTCCTCGTGCCTTTCGCTACCGCGCTCGATCTCGCCGAGCCGGTCGCGAAGGCCCAGATCGCTACGTTCGATTGGGGCGGCCACGCCTGCAACGTGACCGATCCGGACGCCTTCAATCGCCTCGTCCTCGAATTCCTCAGGAGTTGAAGTCCATGCAGGTCGGCATTTTCATTCCCATCAACAATAATGGCTGGCTGATCAGCGAGAACGCCCCGCAATATCTGCCGAGCTTCGATCTCAACAAGGAAATCGCCCAGCGCGCTGAGCAATATGGACTCGATTTCCTGCTATCGATGATCAAGCTGCGCGGTTTCGGCGGCAAGACGCAGTTCTGGGAATATGGCCTTGAAAGCTTCACGCTGATGGCCGGACTTGCTGCGGTGACGGAGAAGATCAAAATCTTCGCCACATGTCCGACGTTGATCATTCCACCCGCTTTCGCCGCGCGCATGTGCAATACCATAGACAGCATCAGCCATGGCCGGTTCGGGCTCAACCTGATCACCGGCTGGCAACCGCCTGAATATACCCAAATGGGCCTCTGGCCGGGCGACGAGCACTTCCGCAACCGCTACGAGGTGCTGGACGAATATGCGCAGGTGCTGCGCGAATTGTGGGAGAGCGGCCGGTCCGACTTCAAGGGCAAATATTATGAGATGGACGACTGCCTCGTCCGTCCCCAGCCCGAAGCGGACATGAAGATCATCTGCGCCGGCTCGTCCGATGCCGGTCTCGCCTTCTCGGCGAAGTGGGCGGACTATGCCTTCTGTCTCGGCAAGGGCGTCAACACACCGACCGCCTTCGCCTTCAACAACGACCGCCTCGCCAAGTTCACGGCGCAGACGGGCCGGGAGGTTTCGGTCTTCGTGCTGGTGATGGTGATCGCCGCCGAGACTGACGAGGAAGCCATGGCCAAATGGCAGAGCTATAATGACGGCGTCGATCTCGAAGCCATCGCCTGGCTGGCCGATCAGGGGGGTAAGGACACCGTCAACACCGACACCAACGTGCGCCAGCTCGCCGCGCCGGAAGGGGCGGTGAACATCAACATGGGCACGCTGGTCGGCAGCTACCAAAGCGTCGCGCGCATGCTCGACGAGATGGCCGAAGTACCGAATACCGGCGGGGTGCTGCTGACCTTCGACGACTTTCTCGAAGGCGTTGAGGCATTCGGCACGCGCATCCAGCCGTTGATGAAGAGCCGGGTCGGGAGGCCGTAAGGGCAGTTTGCTGCACTTATGAAGTGATCAAAATGGCGTTTCTCGTTCCGCGCGCTTTCAAGCGGCCAGCTCCGAATTAGAACCCTGGCGTGCCTGTTCATTAGATTGCACGATCCGACGCTTTACTGCCCGCAAGCATAAAATAGGCTGGGGGCCTTCAATCACATTTCACCACCCCAATCATCGGCTAGAAAAGACGTCGCAGCAGCCCAGAATTGGTTTTACCCAGTTCGATCACCTCATCGCCGCGGCCGCTGATGATTGCCTTGGCCATATAAAGCGTGAAGCCCTTGATCTGTTCCAACGTAATCTTGGGCGGCATGGACAATTCAGTCCGTGCCGTGACCGCATCGAGCAAGGCTGGCCCCGGGTGGGACAATATTTCCCGGACGCCGGCATCGATCTGGCCCGGATCCGTAATACGTACGCCGTGCATACCGATCGCCTGGGCCATCGCGGCGAAATCGGGATTGTCGAGCGAAACGCCGGTTTCAATCAATCCAGCCGCTTTCATCTCCATCTCGACAAAACCCAATGTGCCATTGTTGAAAACGATGATCTTCACTGGCAGTCCCAACTGGCGGAGGGTCAGCAACTCGCCCATCAGCATCGCGAGCCCGCCGTCGCCGGACAAGGTCACCACCTGCCGACCGGGGTGAGCCGACTGCGCGCCGATCGCCTGCGGCAGCGCGTTGGCCATCGAGCCGTGATTGAACGATCCGATCAAGCGGCGGCGGCCATTCATTTTCAGGTAGCGCGCCGCCCAGATTGTCGGCGTACCGACATCGCAGGTAAAGATCGCGTCGTCATCGGCAAATTCGCTGACGATGCGCGCCACATGCTGCGGGTGAATTATCCCACTGCCCGGCTTGCCATAGGCGAGATCGTCGAGGCCTTTGCGGGCATCGGCATAATTGGCGCGGGCTTTTTCCAGAAATGTCCCATCCCGGCCCGTGGTCAGCAAAGGCAGCAACGCATTTATCGTTGCGCCCACATCTCCCACCAGCCCCATGTCGATGGCCGTCCGCCGCCCGAGATTCTCGGGCCGCAGGTCAATCTGGGCCACCCTGGCTTTCACCGGATAAAATTGGCGATAGGGAAAATCCGTGCCGAGCATCAGCAAAGTGTCACATCCCATCATTGCATCATAGCCGCTGGAAAAGCCGATCAGGCCTGTCATGCCGACGTCATAGGGGTTGTCATATTCCACAAACTCCTTGCCGCCGAGGGCATGGACGATCGGAGACTGAAGACGTTCGGCAATCTTGAGCAACGGCTCATGCGCCGTACGACAACCGCGTCCGGCAAGGATGGTGACTCGTCCCGCCCCATTGAGCAGCGCAGCCAACCGTTCCAGGTCGTCGGATGATGGGACGACCACAGCCGGTTGTGGCAACAGCCCACCTGCCGAGCGGGCAAGCTGTCCGCTGGCTGGGAGGAGCGCGACATCGCCTGATAGCGCAACGACGGAGACGCCGCGATGACCAACCGCCGCCCGGATCGCGGTGTCGAGCGTTCGAGGCATCTGGTCACCATGCGAGATGGTTTCGCAATAGACGCTGCATTCGCGGAACAAGGCTTCGGGTCGCGTTTCCTGGAAATAATTGGAGCCGATCTCGCCACTGGGCACTTGCGCCGCTATGGCCAGCACGGGCGCCCGGGTGCGGTTGCAGTCATACAGCCCGTTGATCAGGTGCATGTTGCCAGGACCGCACGAGCCGGCACAGACCGCCAGCTTCCCGGTCAGTTGCGCTTCCGCTCCGGCGGCAAACGCTGCAGCCTCCTCATTGCGGACATGCACCCACTCGATCTTCCCCTGTCTTCGCAGACTGTCGGTCAGGCTATTGAGACTGTCACCCACCACACCATAGATGCGCTCCACCCCGGCTAGGTGGAGTGTTTCGGCAAACAGGTCTGCAATGGTGGTCTTGGTCATGCAAATTCTCCGAACGACGGCGGCAGCAAGTTCCTGTCGAACCAACGACAGACAGGACGCAAACGCACTTTGCAGCATTCGGGATGCAAGAGATGCAGCCATACTCGCACAGCAATGACCAAAATACCAAGCATATGGCTTTGGAGAAATATCGGAGGATTAGTCCCAGACAGCCCATTTTCCCTACGCGGGGACAAACGCGGCACCAATGAAAATACCAACCGCCTGCTGCGTCAATATTTCCCCAAAGGGACCGATCTATCTTTATATAGCCAGGTCAAGCTGAGTGCCATCGCGCGGCAACTCAACGAAAGACCACGAAAACCGCTCGACTACTAAACCCCTGCCGAGCGATTTCAGGCATGTGTTGCCATCACCCGTTGAACCCACCGTCGCAACCGGCAGGTCAGCTGTCACAGCCCGACATGATAATATACGCCCAGCCCGACGAACCAATACGTGTCGCTTAAAGCTGCGGTGTCAGTTCGGCCGGATCAGCCATTCCAGAACGCCCTCCAGAAAAGCATCCCGCCGCTCGACGCGGGCCATACGTTCGGTCATTGCCGGAGCAAGGGCGAGGAGGGTGCGCGTAATACGGCAGCAAATCGGAGCTGCCCCCGCTCTGGATCTGTCTCGCACGCACCCTATCTCAAATCTATGAGTCAATTGGAGTCCCCTCGGGCCGGCGCCAATCGAAGCGGCATACACATGCTGCCGACGATCTGCTCCATGGTATCCTCCAGCGCATCCGGGAAAGACTCACCGAACGCGACTTCGTCGGTTCCATGATGGCGCATCAGGATGTTGAGAAACATAAGACTGATACTGATCAGCCGCCGTTGCGCAACGTAAGGGGGAAGATAGTCGACGCGTTCTCGCATCAATCTTAGCGCCTCGGTCAAATGAGGCGGTTCTGATCCGCTAAAATCGCCGAACTCCGGCGAACGGCTTTGCAGAAGATATTGGCTCAGGAAGCTCGCATAGGAATGGTTGCCATCTGCATCATGCAGGTCGAGTTGAGGCAGCAGGATGATGTCCAAGATGGTCCGTGCATCCTTCAGACGATCCATCGCTCGGGCGCGCTCCAGCATGGCGCCACGCTCCGCTTCCATCTGCTCCATCCGATAGTCGAAAATGGCACGAACCAGGCCTTCACGCGAACCGAAATGATATTGCACGGCAGCATGATTTCCCTGGCCGGCCTTCGTCGCAATTTCCCGCATGGATGCACCGTTGATGCCATTTTCTGCAAAGAGCTGCTCCCCCGCCAAAATCAGGCGCGTTTTTCCGTCGGTAGGTTCAGCAGCCGGCAGCGCCTCCAGATCAATTTTAACGTTCGCCACCGCAATATCCTAAAACAGATGTAATATTTTTTCGTTGCAATCTGCGATCGAGGCACCGTCTTGACGCGTCAACATCTGGCAGATGCTACAGCCAGTTTGCGTGGCCTGCCAGAAAATTTCAAGAGTCTGTGTATTTTCAGGCGATTTTACCCGCTTCACAGAATCGTTCGCGAAGGGCTGCCAGCGGTCATTTTGTGAATTTACACTTGACTTAAACTTCGCGGAAAGATTATTCCCTAATCGTCATTAGACAACGCCGAGCCGACACCGCACCAAGATGGCAAAACGGCGCAATGCGGCAGACGCTTAAGGAGAGACTTTCATGGCGATGGAAACCGGCCTCATCTTTCACCCCTATATGCGTCCCGGACGCACAGCGCGGCAGACTTTCGAGTGGGGCGTCCAGAATAGCGTTGCCTGCGACAAGGCAGGCTTCACTTCAATGATGATCTCCGAACATGCGTCGCAGATCTGGGAAAATATTCCCAATCCCGAACTGATCATGGCCGCCGCAGCGTTGCAGACGAGCCAAATCAAGTTCGCACCAATGGCGCATATTCTACCGCACCAGCATCCCGCAAAGCTGGCCATCATGGTCGGCTGGCTCTCGCAGATTCTGGAGGGCCGCTACTTTTTGGGCATTGGCGCGGGCGCTTATCCACAAGCATCCTATATCCATGGCATCAAGGATGCCGAGCCACAGATGCTGAACGATATGGTTCGCGAGTCGCTGAGCATCATGGAGAAGATCTGGAAGCGCGAGCCCTTCTTCTTCGAAGGCAAATATTGGGACGCTGGCTATCCCGAAGAGGCGCCGGCGGAGACTGAGGATGACGAGCAGCACATGCTCGCGAATTTCGCGCCTTATGACGGCGCGTTCCCTGAAATCGCCGTCACCGGGTTCAGCGCCAACTCCCCATCGATGAAACTTGCCGGCGAAAAGAACTTCAAGCCGGTCTCCATCTACTCCGGCCTTGATGCGCTCAAGCGCCATTGGGAGATTTATGCTGAGGCCAATATCAAGGCGGGCTTCACCCCCATCCGCCAGCGCCATGCGGTATCGCAGACCGTATTCTGCGCCGATACCGACGCGGAAGCCAAGTGCCTCGTGATGGAAGGGCCGATCGGTTATTGTTTCAACAAATATCTGATCCCGATCTGGCATCGTTTCGGCATGATGGACGGCTTTGCCAAAGACGCAGGCATCGATCCGGCGGATGCCGATCTGGAATTCCTGGTGGATAACGTCTTTGTAGTCGGATCGCCCGATACGGTCGTCGACAAGCTCAACACGCTGTTCGAGGCGACCGGCGGTTGGGGCACGCTGCAGGTGGAATCGCATGACTATTATGATGATCCCACGCCCTGGTGGAACTCGCTGGAATTGATCGCCAAGGAAGTGGCACCGCGAGTCAAGCTGCCGGGTGCCAAAACAGCCGCCGCAGAAACGGTCGCCGCCTGACAAGCAGAATATAGAAGGGGGTACTCATCCCCCCTTCTATATGCTTGTCCTAGGCAGGGTTGCTGGCAAATCCATGCAGCAACAAGTCCGCTGCCTGCTCCGCGATCTGCGCTGGTCCCAACTTTCCCGGTCGATACCAGGATGAACTGGAATCGAGCATAGCGATCAAAAATTTCCTGACCACGGTCGGGTCCAGCGCGGCACTGGCACTGCCGTCCGCCTGCGCGGCGACGATGAGGTCGCGCCAATAATTGTCAAAGCTGGAATAGGCAGCCAGAACCCGCCGCCGCATTTCATCCGGCAGATCGTCGAACACCCGCGCTACGGCGGAGGAATAATCGTCGCCCGACAACAGAAAGTCGATATGGGCCACGATCGCGGCGCGCAGGCGCACCAGAGGTGTCGCGTCTGGCCCCAAAACCTCGACGCGTGCCACGATATGGCGGCTGTTGCGGTAAATGCCTTCCATCATCACATTTTCGACCAGATGATCTTTGGACGGGAAATGATGATAGATGCTGGGCGCCAGCATGCCGGCGCCCTTGGCGATCTCACTGAGTTTCGCGCCTGCCAGCCCCTTTTGGCGAAGGGCTGTCGCGGCCGAGTCTAAAATGCGCGTTCGGCCATTATCTGCGTGTGCCATGCCGTCCCTTAGCAAAACTATAAGGGAAAGACAGCCTCATCGGGAGCGGATTCTGACTACCCGGCATAAAGGGAATTAGGGACCCCCGGCGCGGGTGGATCGAGTATTTCGAACAGCCCGCCGGCGAGCGGCTGTTCGGAAAATGTCGCGGCTGAAAAGCCTTGCGATCCGGTGATGAGGAAGAGGCGATCATGGTCGCTTCCTCCAAAAGCGGGGCGAAGCCCCCGCCGCACCGGCAAGCGTCGTTCCTCGAGCAAGGTTGCGTCCGGTGCAAACCGCCGCAACACCCAGCTTTCGTAGAAGGCCATCCAGATGCAGCCATCTACGTCGACCGCCATGCCGTCAGGATATCCATCTTCCGGCTTGAAGTTCAGGAAGTCGCGGCGGTTCGACAATGTGCCATCGTCCGACACGTCATAGGCCCAACTGACCAGCGGCATGGAGTCGTTCACATAGGCGGTCCGACCGTCCGGGCTGAAGGCGGGTCCATTGGCGGTCACGATATTGCGTTCCTGCGTGCTCACGCTGCCATCGGCATCCAGGCGATAGAGTTCGCCGGTATTGCGCACATCCAGATTGCCGAGCGTGCTTTCCTTGTCGTCCGCAGTCGTGCTTTCGTCCCACTGACTGGAATCGCACGAACCGGACCAGTAGCGCCCTTTGCGATCGGTCACGCCGTCGTTGAGCCGCGCGATTTTGGGATTGGGTATCGGGTGGATGATCGGCGCGTAGATTTGCCGGTGGGGATCGACATGGGCAAAGCCGTCGGCGCACGAAGCGATGAAGCCGCCGCTGGCGCGCGGTGCGATCGCACTGATCCACCCTGGCGCGTCCCAGCGCCCCGTTCGATCGCTATCGAGATGAAACCAATTGATGCTGGGTGCTTCGATATCGACCCAATAGATGCAGCCATCCCGCGCGTCCCAGACAGTGCTTTCGCCCAATATGGCCTTGGCATCCCACAGGCACCGCCAGCCTTCGCCTTCCATCATCGCCTCATCCTATCTGCTGTTATAGTTTGATCACCGGGTCGCCGAAGGGCTCGTCACGCTGACGCACCGCCTCCTTCAATCCCTCGATGCGTACAGTTTCGTTGAACTGCGTGCGACTGGCGGCCAGATGGCCGCGTGCATCCATTTCGGCGGACATACGCTGCAAAGTGCGCGCGCCCATCAGTTCCAGGCCGAGGTTCACGATCCGCTTGTTGGCGCTCAACAGGTCGGCGTCGATAAGGGAAAGGCGCGCGGCGAGCGCCGCGACTTCCGCATCGAGTTGGTTGGCAGGCACCGCCTTGAGCGCCAGCCCGATCTGCGCTGCATCGTCGCCACGGATAGAATCGCCGGTCAGCAACAACCGCTTGGCCCATTGCGGACCCACGAGATAGAGCCACATATGGCTAGGAAGAGAGCCTTGCGATCGCGCCGGCGGGAATCCGAACAGCGCATTGTCGGCGCAGATCACCATGTCGCACAGGAGCGCCAGGTCGGTTCCGCCTGCGAGGCAACGGCCATGGACCCGCGCGATGACGGGCTTGTGCATGTCGAAGAGCGCCATGCGCAGCCGCTGCGCCTTTTCCTGGTGCCAACTGTCGTCGTCGAACTTTGCGCGACCGCGTTTGTGATCGACCTGCCCCGGGATGGGCTGGTCGTATTTCTGCAGGTCGTAGCCAGAGCAGAAATCCGGCCCGGCCGCCTTGAGGACGACCGCGTGAATGCGATTATCTTCGTCAGCTTCCCATAACAGCGCGCTTAGCTGCTCCTGCAATGGCTCGCTTAGCGCATTGCGCTTTTCGGGACGATTGAGGGTTATCCACGCCGTCCCGTCGCGGATTTCGTACAGCACCGGTTGCGCAGCATCTGTCATGTTCATCCTCTCTCCCCCCCCGCCGCGACGTCTTGCGCGCCGCAGTGAAGGATAACAGTTCAAGCTATGGATTGCAGCGGGCTGACAACTGACGCGGCCGGGGTGGAAACGTCAATATCCTTGAGATGCGGCAGAACCTTGCGGGCAAAAAGCTCGTAATTGTCGCGGCCGACCTCGAAGGGCATGTCGCCAAACTGGGTATAGATGATGAAGCTGCCGACATCGAAGCGATCGACCATCGCTTTCAGCTTTTCCACGACCTCTTCCGGATGGCCCCAAATCTGAAGATCGGCAAGGAAATTGTTGAATTTTTCGATGCCATGCTTCTCGACGCTGCTGGCCAGGGCGCCATAATATTCATAGCCCTCGATCTTCTCGAACTCCTTGTTCCCGAACTGGTAGAAGGAGGATGTGGACCGCGCATATTCGACCAGATATTTGTCGCGCATCTCCTGCGCCTTGGCGGCGTCCTCGTTCACCGCGACGAAGGCGACGACCACGGGCTTGGGAGCTGGACGTCCCTGCATCGCGAAAAAGCGGTCGCGATAGCTGGTCACATCTTCGGCAACCCGATCCCAAGGCTTCTGGGCGATGATCATCAGGCCGACATCGAGGTTGGCCATCAGCTTGACCGATTCCGGCGAGACCGCCGATGCAAACACCCGACCGCGATAGCTTGCATAGGGGCGCGGGCGCAGTTCGACGCGCGGTTGCTGAAGGTATTTGCCGTCATATTCCATGACGCCCGTTTCCAGGGCGCTAAGCAACGCTTCTGCATATTCGCGGAACCGGTGGCGTGCTTCGCCCATCGGCACCTGAAAGCCGTCGAACTCGCCCTTGCCCAGGCCCCGGCCAATCCCCAGAATCGCGCGCCCTTCCGACAATTGGTCGAGCAGCAGAAAGCTCTCGGCAATGCGGACCGGGTTCTGCCACGGTAGCACGGTAACCGTGGTGCCCAGCTTGATCTTCTTTGTCTTGGCCGCGACCCAGGACAGGAACTGGGGGACATTGGGCGTCATCATGTAACCGGTGAAATGATGCTCCGGGGTCCATACGGAGTCGAAGCCGCGATCTTCCGCCTCGGCTGCGAGGGCCAGCTCATGCCGAAAAACCTCGATGTCGCTGACCTGCTCCTTCAGATTCTGGAACGTCAGCCCCAAACCTACATCCATATGTGCCTCCAAAATACCTCGTTTAAATCAAACTAATCGTAATTAGGCTTCTTTGGCAAGCTCAAGATCGGATCTTTGCGGTCGCCCCATGGCAGCGTCGTTGGAAAATGGGCGGCTTGAAGGGATAGAGCGCCGCATAAAATCGAATATAATCAACAATAAATGTCAGTATATGGCCGCTGACGCAGCGTTTGGCGGTTGGCCGGCTTACCTTGCCATGCAGGACAGCGCTTGACGCAAATTGCCAGTGGAGGCATATTAATTTCTATTAGGTAGAGGAGGAGAGCCGCGTTGATCGAGGCCATAGAGGAACGGCGGCAAGCGATATCGGACCGACACCCTATCTGGGAGGAAATGACGCTGGACGCCTATCTGGCGCGCGCGCAGCATCATTTTGCGGCAAAGCCGCTGGTCATCACGGACGCCGAAACGCTCGATTATGCTGCGGTCCACGCGCAATCGGAGCGTTTCGCCGCGGCGCTTTCAGGGCTTGGCATCGCGCGGGGCGACCGCGTCGGGCTGCTGCTGGCCAATTACCCGATCACGGTGTCGTTGATGTTTGCTATCTGGCGTGTCGGCGGCGTCGCTGTAGCGATCAACACCCTCTATGCCCCAAAGGATCTGGAATATGCGATCCGGGAGGCGGGCTGCAATTTTCTGATCGGCATGGCCCGCTTCGGTTCGCGCCGCTATGATCTGGAGCTTGACGCCCAGGCGCCCGGATGGCGGACCGGCGCCTGCGCCGCCCTGCCGGAACTGCGCGGCGGTCTGGTCTATGACGCGGAGGCGCCGGACGACTTTCTCGCTTCCCTCCCGGACGGCGCTTTGCCGGCCCAGAGCGCAGGGCCGCATGATCCCGCCGTCATCATGTTCACGTCGGGTACGACCGGATCGCCAAAAGGGGTCGTGCTAACCCATGATAATCTGTTGCGGGCCGCTTATGCGGGGGCTTACCATCAGGCGTTCGATGAAGGGCGACGCGCGGTATTCTCGCTCCCGCTCTATCATGGCTTCGGTCTGGTCGTGGGCTTGCTGTCGGGCATGATCGTGGGCGGGTCGATCGTCCCCCTGCTCCGGTTCGATGCCGATGCGCTGCTCACCGCGACCGAACGACATCGCGCCACTTATCTGATGGGCGTGCCCACAATGACGATCGCAATGATGGAGCGGGCGAAGGTCAAAACCTATGACCTGCGTTCGCTCACAGCGGTCCATAGCGCTGCGGCGCCCACGCCCAGCTGGGTCTGGCGCGACATTCAGGAGACGCTAGGATGCAGCGAGATTTTTACCAGCTACGGCCAGACCGAAGCGACCGCGACGATCATCTGCACCCAGCCGGGTGATCCGATCGACATCGTCGCGGAGACGCAGGGCTGCATCGTGCAGGCGGGCGTGGCCGGCATCGGAGGGCAGGACGGCCGGATCTGCGAATTCAAGACGATCGATCCCGTGACCGGCGCTGATCTTCCGGCAGGCGCTGCCGGCGAACTCTGCACACGCGGGCCGATGAACAGCCTGGGCTATTTTCGCCGACCGAAGGAAACGGAAAAGCTGTTTCTGGCGGATGGATGGCTGCGGACGGGCGATCTGGGGCAATTCCGGCCTGACGGAAACCTGTTCCTGACGGGGCGGTCGAAAGAATTATATAAGAGCCGGGGCGAACTGGTGTCGCCAAAAGAGTTGGAGCAACTCGTCACCACGCATCCGGCAATCGGTCAGGCCTTCTTCATCGGGATGCCCGACGATCGCTGGGGCGAATGCGGCTGCGCATGGATCGTGCGCGCTGACGGGCATATCCTGTCCGGCGACGACATCCTGGCCTGGTTGAAGCCGCAAGTGGCCGGATACAAGCTGCCGCGCGACATCTGGTTCATCGCGGAAGCGGACCTGCCGAAGACCGGCACGGGCAAGGTTCAGAAAAACATATTGAAAGAGATGGCGCTGGCCCACCTCGCCGCGCAACGCGGCGCGGCCTGAACGAGACGCCAATATATGGAAAGACGGATCGATGAGTAGCGAAGGCATTTCGTCCATAGAGGACATCATTCACGACGCGATAAACGGGTTGCCCTATATTCTGGTCGATGCCGACGATCGCGAAAATGAAGGCGACGTCATCATACCCGCCCAGTTCGCGACGCCGGGTCAGATCAACTTCATGGCCAAACATGCGCGCGGATTGATTTGCCTCGCAATGACCAAGGCGCGCGCCGAACAGCTCAAGCTGCCGCCCATGGCGGCCAACAACCAGTCCGGTCATGGCACCGCCTTCACCATATCGATCGAAGCGCGCGAAGGCGTCACGACCGGGATTTCGGCGCAGGATCGTGCGCATACCATTGCCGTGGCGGTCGATCCGACCAAGATATCGTCGGACATCGTGTCGCCAGGGCATGTGTTTCCGCTGACGGCGCGCGACGGCGGCGTTCTGGTTCGGGCCGGGCATACCGAGGCGGCCGTGGATATCTCCCGCCTTGCCGGCCTTACGCCCGCCGGCGTCATCTGCGAAGTCATGAACGACGATGGCAGCATGGCGCGTCTGCCCGAACTGCTGGTCTTTGCTAAGGAGCATGGGTTGAAAGTCGGCACGATTGCCGACCTCATCGCCTATCGGCGGCGGTTCGAAAAGCTGGTCGAGCGGGTCGCGAGCGCGCCTTTCCACAGTTTCTATGGCGGCGATCTGACCATCCATGTTTATCGCAACCTAGTCGACGGCGGTGAGCACGTTGCCCTGATCAAAGGCGAAATCCGCCCGGATCGCGACACGCTGGTCCGGGTGCATCAGGTCGACATTGCGACCGACATGCTCGGCTGGTCGCAAGCGCATCCCGACTATGTGCCGCAGGCGCTCAAGGCAATCGCCGCGCATGAGGGGCAGGCCGTCGCCGTGTTCGTGCGCGATCCCAGCCCGGACTCAATCTCCAAGCGGATCGAGGGTGGGCGCAAAACCTATCATGATACAAACGCGACCCGTGACTATGGCATAGGCGCCCAGATATTGCTGGACCTTGGCGTGCGGCAGATGACGCTGCTGACATCAAGCAAGGCGAAGCTGGCTGCGCTCGAAGGATTTGGCCTCACGGTGATCAATCGGTTGCCGATGCGCGATGCCGTAGCCAATGCAGAGCCGATCCTGACAGAGTAGAACGAGAAAAGGGCGGCGTCGTGACGACACCGCCCTCAACCATGCACAGACCGCTTCAGTCTTCCGGTGCTATGGCCAGTCTGATGGAGCCTGGTTCACCATCCATAACCAATTGGCATGACAGACGGCTGGTCGCCTTGCGATGATCGGAGCTGTCCAGCAGATCGTTCTCATCGTCGGTCATGGGGCCAAATCGATGCTCATAGCCCAGTTCGACATAGACATGGCACGTCGCGCACGAACAGCAGCCACCGCAAAGCGCCAACAACTCGTCCAGGCCGTTATCGCGAATAGCCTCCATCACCGACAAGCCTTCGGTGGCTGACAGGCTATGTTCCTGTCCTGAACGATCAATGACGATCAGATTGCCCATGGAACGGCTTTCTCCAAATTCTAATGGATCTTGCTTCAAAGAAGCGGGGCGACCTTGCCGTAGCTTCCCTTATGGAACAGCAAAGGGGCGCCGGGGTGATGGATGTCGAGCGCCTGGACCTCGCCGATAGCGATATAATGATCGCCTGCCTCATGAATGGCGTGGAAGGAGCAGTCAATCCAGGCCAGCGCGCCGTCCAGTATCGGTGCGCCGCGTGCCGACAGATGATGCGGCACACCGTCAAACTTGTTGGGATTTTTGGACGCTAGCGTGCGGCACAGGCCTTCCTGATCGTCCGCCAGTATGTTGACGCAAAATCCGTCGCAGGCTTCGATCTTGGGCCAGCTGGATGAGGCCTTGTCCGGGAAGAAGGCGACCAGCGGGGGAGCGAGCGAGACGGAGGTGAACGACCCCACGATCATGGCTACAGGTATGCCGTCCTTCTGCATGCCCGTAATGGCGCAAACACCGGTCGGATAATGACCCAATATCTGCCGAAAGGAGGTGGCATCAGCGACTATGGACATGCTTTCTTCAAACCTTCCAGACCAGTGGGATATCTTCGACCGCAGACACAATGCCTGCATGATAGATGGGCGCTGCGCCTTCCTTCAGGGCGAAGCGAGGAATCCGGGCCAGCCATTCCTGCAAGGTAACGAGCACTTCTAGGCGCGCCAGATGCATGCCCGCGCACCGATGCGGCCCTTGCGCAAAGGTAGAATGGGTCACGTTGCGGCGCGAGAGATCGACCTTCATCGGGTCGGCATGTTGGGTGTCGTCAAGACCGTGCAATGTGGTCGGCAGGAGAATAAGATCGCCCGCCTTGAGCTGCGTGCCGTAATATTCCATATCCGCTACGACATAACGTGCATCGGACACGACCGCGAAGCGCCGGAACATCTCCTCGACCCCTCGTTGCAGCTTCATCGGGTCAGCCACCATCTCCTCGACCGTCTCTGGATGGCGGGCGAGGTAGATCATCATGAAGCTGAGGAAGTTGACGACAGTATCGAGCCCGCCCAGCAGAAGCAGCGAGACAAGGCCCAGCATCTTGTCTTCGGGCATCGGCGCGCCGTTGATTTCACTATTCACCATCTGCGTAATGAGGTCCGTGCCGCTGCCCCCGCGCCTCTCCGCGATGATGGGCGCGACATAGGCGAAGAAGCCTGCATTCGCCTCTCTTAAAGATCGGCCCTGTTCCTCAGGCGTATGACCTGACGGACGGGTCATTTCCTTGGCCAGCGCATTAAGACCCGCCGCGTCTTCCATCGGCAAGCCGGCAAGCGCCAGAAAGACTTTGACCGGGAAGATGTTCGCGAAATCCGTGGCGAAGTCGCAATGGCCCTGCCCCGCAAAACCTTCGATCAGTTCGACCGCAACCGCCCGCACATCGCTTTCGACCTTGCGAATCTGAGCGAGGTTGAGGCCCTTGTCGATGGCTTTGCGGTATGGCGTATGTTCGGGTGGGTCCATCTTGGTGGGGACCATTTCATAGGCCTCACCGGCTTCGCGCGGCACCCATATCACCCGGCTCGAAAAGCGGTCGGGGCTGCGATAAATCTCGTCGATCAGGGCGCCGCGTGTGGCGATCCAGTGACCGCCGGTATAGGGCGTCCAGACCAAAGGCGGCGTGTCAGGCTGCTGCACCTTTTTCCACGCCTCATGTACGCCCTCCTCGATGCCATCGAGATCATAGATATCGACTTCGCGCACCAGCTTGTTTGGCACATAATCCGGAATCGGCATGCGGTGCTTGGCCGATGGAGGGGCGATCGTATCGACGTTCATGCCAGCGTCCTTCTCAGCTGATGGTGGGATCGATGACGGCCTTGGTGGCGACGCCATTTTTCGTGACGGTCAGCGCCTCGGCCGCTTGGCTGATGCTGAACCGATGGCTGACCAGCGCCGCGAGCGGCACCTGATTTTGCACTCGCGCCGCAAACTGCATCCCTTGATAATAGTTTTTGGGCGCCGGGAAGGACGCGCCACCGATCGTCAGGTTCTTGAGCGTCAGGTCGCGCGGTGAAATCGGCTGGGTACCGATCGCGCCCCACAGACCCAGGATGATGTAGCGGCTATGGATGCCGCTGATATCCACGCCCTCGGGAAAGGCGGGCAGTGCGCCCGCCGCCTCGATGACGATATCCGGCCCTTGCTTGCCGACAAGATCGTAGATCATGCGCTTGCGTTCTTCGGATGGCAGGCTGAGCGACACGGTCGCTGTCGCGCCCAATGTCATGGCGGCGTCCAGACGCGCTTGCGCGCCGTCGATGACGATGATCTCCCGCGCGCCGGCCTGCGCCGCGACCAGGATGGCGGACAAGCCGACCGGTCCAGCGCCCTGCACAACCACGGAGTCGCCGAAACGAACAGGGCCACAACGGTCGAAGCCGCGCAGGACGGTGGGCAGGGCACAGCCAAGCGCCGCGATCGCTTCAGGCTGCGCGCCGTCGGGCAGGCGATAGAAGGGCATGTTGTTGGGCAGCCAGGCATAGTCGGAATAGCTGCCCCAGTTGGG
>NZ_JALEBH010000001.1:3287500-3397055 GCF_022758885.1 Sphingobium sp. BYY-5 | reverse complement strand
CCGCCGGAAATTGTGATTCGAATAGCGGCCGGAGAACCAAAATAGACAGGGCCGCTCCACCGGATCAAGTGTGCCTTGGTTCAAAAAAGTGAAATAAAGCCGTTGACTCAGCAAACTCGCGGAAAAGACGGGATAATCAAATTATCCTTATATTTCATAATATTATTCTAGCGCTTTTTGTGGTGCAGCGCGTCGAATCGCGGGAATTGCGCGAGTGCCAAAGATGACAGGGGTGTGAATGAACGATGAAAAGCCCGCTCCGGCGATCCGGAGCGGGCTTTCTATTTCAGCAATCCCTTGGAGGGGATTAGGCGATCGCGCTGACAGCCTTGGTCAGGCGGCCGAATTTGCGGGCGGCAGTGTTCTTGTGCAGCACGCCGCGGGCAACGCCGCGGGCCAGTTCCGGCTGGACGGTCTGCAGCGCGGTGGCGGCGGCAGCCTTGTCACCGGCGACGATGGCGGCTTCCACCTTCTTCACCAGGGTGCGGATCCGGCTGATGCGGGCGCCATTGATTGCGGCGCGACGCTCGTTGCGACGGATGCGCTTCTTGGCTTGCGGCGTATTGGCCATTCTGTTCCTCGGTTCTCGTCAAATCTCTGGAAGAGGCCCGCCGGTGTGCCGACCCGCCTCGTGAAGCTGCGCCCCTTACAGAGGATCGCGCTGGCCGTCAACCGCTCGGACCCGCGCTATTTCTGGCATTTCGGGCAGAAGAAGGTCGATCTCCCCCCATCGACTCGGCGCTGCACCGTGCCACCGCAAGCGCAGAGTCCGCCCTCGCGCCCATAGACGCGCCACTGTTTGGAAAAATAGCCAAGCTCCCCGTCGGGCCGGGCATAGTCCCGCAGGGTGGAACCGCCCGCGACGATGGCGGCGGCCAGCACATCGCGAATCGATTCGACCAGCAAGGCGAGTCGCGGGCGACTGATCTTTCCCGCCGCGCGAGTCGGGGCGATCCCCGTCATGTTGAGCGCTTCGCACACATATATATTGCCAAGGCCCGCGACGATCCTCTGATCGAGCAGGGCTGCCTTGATCGAGGTCGCCTTGCCCTCCAGCACAGCGGCGAATCGGGCGACGTCGAAATCCGGCCCCAGCGGCTCCGGTCCCATGCGGGTGAAGGGGGCGTAGCTGGTCCATGTATCCGACCGCACCAGGTCGATCGACCCGAAGCGGCGCGGATCGTTCAGCGAAAGGAGGCGACCGCCGCCCGTCTCCAGCAGCAGATGATCGTGCGCCCCGATCTCCGCCGGGTCGATGCGCCATCGGCCCGACATGCCAAGGTGAAAGATCATCATGTCCCCCCGATCGGTTTCGATCAGGCCATATTTGGCGCGGCGCGACAGGTTCGTGACGGTCGCCCCGGTCAGGCGCTGGCGCAGATCAACGGGAATCGGAAAGCGCAGGTCCGCGCGGCGCGGCTCGACCCGCGCCAACACCGCTCCCTGAAGGACGGAGCGCAGGCCGGCAATGGTGGTTTCGACTTCGGGCAGTTCTGGCATGGCACCCATGTAGGGACGTACGCCGCTGAGGGATAGGGGCGAGGGACAGGGGCAAATACCCCACGCGCCTTCTCACTGGCATGGCGGTGGAACAGCGGCTAGAGCGATGCCCATGAACGACACAGCATCCTTCGGCTATCGCGACGTCGATGCCGCTGAAAAGGCGGGCATGGTCCGCGCGGTCTTCTCCAATGTCGCGGCCAAATATGACCTGATGAACGACGCCATGTCGGGCGGCGCGCATCGCTTGTGGAAGGATCAGTTCGTGCGCCGGGTGAAGCCCCGCGCCGGCGAACAGATTCTGGACATGGCGGGCGGCACCGGCGACATCGCGTTCCGGATGCACAGGCATGGCGCGCAGGTGACGGTGTCGGATATCAATCCCGAAATGCTGGCCGTGGGCGTCGATCGGGCACAGAAGAAGGGCTATGACGGCCTGATCTGGTCGGAACAGAATGCGGAAGAACTGACCTTTGGCGACCGGGCGTTCGACGCCTATACGATCGCCTTCGGCATCCGCAATGTCACCCATATCGACCAGGCCCTGCGCGAGGCCAATCGCATACTCAAATTCGGTGGGCGATTCTTCTGCCTGGAATTTTCGACCACTACCTGGCCGGGATTTTCAGACGTCTATGACAGCTATTCGCACAAGCTGGTGCCGCAACTGGGCAAGCTTTTCGCCAACGATGCGGACAGTTATCGCTACCTGATCGAATCGATCCGCCGCTTCCCGCCCATGCTCAAATTCGAAACCATGATCCGCGAGGCCGGCTTCGTGAACACCAAGGTCGAGCCGATATTGGGCGGGCTGGTCGCCATCCATAGCGGGTGGAAGATTTGACGCCCGCATGACCGCGCATATCACGCATCTCTGGCGCCTCGTAAAATGGGGGCGCACTCTGGCGCGGCATGGCGCGCTGACCGGTATCGAGCGCGATCCGCTGACCCCGACGCCCGTGCGGCGGCTGGTCCGTATCGCCCGCTTCGGCGCGCGCGTACCCAACCAGCCACGCTATGCCGACGCCTTCCAGGCAATCGGTCCCGCCGCGATCAAGCTGGGCCAGACGCTCGCGACCCGTCCCGACCTGGTGGGCGATCATGCGGCGAACGACCTGCTCCGCTTGCAAGACGCCCTGCCCCCCGTCCCGTTCGAAACAGTCAAGGCGCAGATCGAGCAAAGCTTCAGCCGTCCGCTCGATGCGCTCTACAGCCGCTTCGATGAGGTGCCGGTCGGCGCAGCCTCGATCGCGCAGGTGCACCGTGCGCTTACCACCGACGGTCGCGACGTCGCGGTCAAGGTGATCCGGCCCGGCGTCATCGACCAGTTCAATCGCGACATCCAGACCTATGAATGGGCCGCCGCCCATGTCGAGCAACTGGGCGGCGAACTCGCCCGCCTGCGCCCGCGGCTGGTCATCGCCAATATGAAGCGATGGACCGTGCGCGAACTGGACCTGCGACGCGAGGCGGCGTCGGCGTCCGAACTCAGCGAAGCGATGGAGGCGATGCCAGGATACCGCATCCCTGCGATCGACTGGGACCGCACGACCGGCAAGGTCATGACGATGGAATGGATCGACGGCATCAAGATCTCCGATCGCGATGCGCTGATCGCCGCCGGCCATGATGTGAAGGATCTGGCGGCGCGGCTGGTCAACGCCTTCCTGCGGCAGGCGATCGCGGAAGGATTCTTCCACGCCGACATGCATCAGGGCAATTTGTTCGTGACGCCCAATGGCGACATCGTCGCGATCGATTTCGGCATCATGGGCCGGATCGACCGACGCGCGCGCATGTGGCTGGCGGAAATTCTCTACGGCCTCATCACCGGCAATTACAAGCGCGTCGCCGAAATCCATTTCGAGGCGCAATATGTGCCCGGCCATCATAATGTCGAGGAATTCGCGACCGCGCTGCGTGCCGTGGGCGAGCCGATGCGCGGCAAGCCGGTGCGCGAATTGTCGGTCGGCGGGATGCTCGACGGCCTGTTCGCCATCACCCGCGACTTCGACATGCAGACCCAGCCGCATCTGCTGCTGTTGCAAAAGACGATGGTCATGGTGGAGGGCGTGGCGACCGCGCTCGACCCCGACATCAACCTGTGGGAGACGAGCGGCCCCTATGTGAAGGGCTGGCTGCGCGACGAGCTGGGGCCGGAAGCGAAGGCGGCCGACACGCTGATCGAAAACTGGCGCACGCTCCAGCGGCTGCCGGGCCTGGTCAAGCGGATCGAGGACGCCTTCCCCGAAAAAGGCGGCGCCCCGCCCCCGCCCCCGCTGGGCGAGGTAAAGTTGATGCGCATGGGTGGCGGCTGGCGCTATGTGCTTGTTGCGGCAATCGCTGCGGCGGCTGGCGTGCTCGGCTCCGCGCTCCTATATCTACGACTATGACCCAGCGCATCCTCCTCATCATCTCCGGCGGCATCGCGGCCTACAAGGCGCTCGAACTGGTTCGCACCTTGCGCAAGCGCGGCATCGCGGTGCGGGCGGTGTTGACGGAGAGCGCGGAGAAGTTCGTGACGCCGCTGTCGCTGGGCGTGCTGACCGAGGATCATGTCTTTGGCGACATGTTCGACCTCAAGGAAGAGCGGGAAATCGGGCATATCCAGCTCTCACGACAGGCCGATCTGATCGTGGTGGCACCGGCGACCGCGAACATCCTCGCCAAGATGGCGAACGGCATCGCCGACAATCTGGCGACCACGCTGCTGCTCGCCACCGACAAGCCGGTGCTGGCCGTGCCGGCGATGAATGTGCGCATGTGGCATCACAAAGCGACGCAGCGCAATCTGGAACGGCTCCATGCCGATGGCGTCCATATCCTCGAACCCGACAGCGGCGAGATGGCGTGCGGCGAGTATGGCAAGGGCCGCCTGCCCGAACCGGAGGCGATTGCTGCGGAGATCGAGCGGCTGCTCGCTCTGCCCAGAGGCGCCGATCCGCTGGCGGACCAGCCCGATTTTGCCGGTGATGCGCTGTCGGTTCTCGACAAGCTCGAACCGAACGGAAATTTGACAGACAAGCATATCCTCGTCACCGCCGGGCCGACGCATGAGCCGATCGATCCAGTGCGCTACATCGCCAATCGTTCGTCGGGCAAGCAGGGTTTCGCCATCGCCGCCGCCGCCGCGCGGGCTGGCGCGCGGGTGACTCTGGTCGCCGGGCCGGTGCAGTTGCCCACCCCGCTGGGCGTAGACCGGGTGGATGTCGAGACCGCGCGGCAGATGCTGGCCGCGGTCGAAGCCGCCCTGCCCGCCGACGCCGCGATCATGGTCGCCGCCGTCGCCGACTGGCGCACCGCCGACGCCGCCGAACAGAAGATCAAGAAGGACGGATCGGGCCAGCCCGCCCCGCTCGCCCTGGTCGAGAATCCCGATATCCTCGCGACCCTCAGCCACCATGCCCATCGTCCTGCCCTGCTGGTCGGCTTCGCTGCCGAAACGCAGAAGATCGCCGAACATGCCCAGGCCAAGCTCATCCGGAAAGGCGCGGACTGGATCGTCGCCAACGATGTGTCGGGTGACGTGATGGGCGGCGACGCCAATGCCGTGCAGATCGTCACCACCGACGGCATCGAAACATGGCCTGCCATGCCCAAGGGCCAGGTCGCCGACAAACTCATCGAAAAGGTTGCCCATGCCCTCTCCTCTCGCCCCGGTTGAAATCCTGTTGAAGCGCCTGCCCCATGGCGAGGGATTGCCGGTGCCTGCCTACGCCACCGCCCATGCAGCGGGCATGGACGTGGTGTCGGCCGAGGAACTGACGCTGCCCCCCGGTGGCCGCCATGCCGTGGCGACCGGCTTCGCAATGGCGATCCCGGAAGGCTATGAGGTGCAGGTGCGCCCGCGTTCCGGCCTGGCGCTCAAACATGGCATCAGCCTGCCCAACACGCCCGGCACGATCGATGCCGATTATCGTGGCGAGCTGAAAATCATCCTCATCAACCTGGGCGCCGCGCCCTTCCCCATCCAGCGCGGCGACCGCATCGCCCAATTGGTGGTCGCGCCGGTCCAGCTTGCCAGCTTCGCGGAAGTCGATAGTCTCGACGACACCGTCCGGGGACAGGGCGGTTTCGGTTCGACAGGGGTGTGACGCGATGACGATGCTGCTTTCACTGATGCTGGCTGCGACGCCCGTGGCGGATGCCGCAATTCCCATGCCCCAGGATCTGGGCAGCGTCCCCGTCATCAACGGCTGGCTAGGCCACAAGATATCGCCGCGCTGGTCGGAGGATGTGGCCCGTCTATATCGACACGGCGAATGTAGTGGCGCCGTGAACCATGAAGGCTCACAATTGCTGGAAATCGACATGCTGTTCCTGCTGTCGGGCGACGGCAAGCCGTTGAAGATCGCGCCAGTCAATGTACGCTGCCCGGATGTAGAGAAATTTGTGAGCGGCCGCATCCTTGGCACTCTGCGTAACTCCTTCCCCAAAAGCGGCGCGGCCGAACCGCGCTGGATGCGTTCGCAGGTCCGCTTCCTCTGGTCCGACGCGCCGTGACGCTCAGCGACGATCAACTGGAACGCTATGCCCGGCACATCATCCTCAAGGAGATTGGCGGCGCGGGGCAGACGCGATTGCTGGGCGCCGACGTTGCGGTGATCGGCGCAGGTGGCATCGGCAGCCCGGCGATCCTCTATCTGGCGGCGGCCGGTGTCGGCACGATCCGCGTGATCGATCATGACGCGGTGGCCCTGTCCAATCTCCAGCGGCAGATCCTGTTCGGCACCGCCGATATCGGCGCGCCCAAGGCCGAGGCGACGATGGCCGCCGTGGCGCGGATCAATCCCGACGTAAAGCTGATCCCCATCAATGCCCGGATCGACGCCACCAATGCCGATCTGATCCTGCGCGAAGCGGATGTGGTGCTGGACGGCTGCGACAATTTCGACACGCGGCTGGCGGTCGCCGACGCGGCGCAAAGGCTGCGGATACCGCTGGTGTCGGCGGCGGTCGGCCCGTTCGAGGGGCAGCTTGCCACCTATCGCGGCTGGGAAAAGGACAAGCCCTGCTATCGCTGCCTGGTCGGCGCGCCGGAGGATGCGCCCGAACGCACCTGCGCCGAAACGGGCGTGATCGGCGCGCTCACCGGCACGATGGGCTGCCTCGCCGCGCTGGAGGTGATCCGCGCGATCGTCCCCTTCGGCGCGGACATGGCGGGCAGGCTGCTGATCGCCGACCTGTTGTCCATGCGCTTCCGCACGCTCGACGTGGCGAAGGACCCTGCCTGTCCCGGCTGCGCCGTGGAACTATGCGTTCCTTAAGGATCGTCGTCACGACGGCGGATGCGGAACGGCTGCGCGGCGCGCTGGTGCTGGCGGCAGCGCAGGCGGCCCTGGGGGGCGAGGCTGCGATTTTCCTGCAACTGGATGCCGTAGCGCTGCTGCGCGCGCCGATCGCCGCGCCGCAAGATGCCGCGCATCGGGCAGCCGGATTGCCGCCGCTGGCGATGCTGGTGGAGGAGGCGCTGGGACTGGGCGTCGCGATCATCGCCTGCCAGAGCGGCTTGGCGCTTTCGGGCATGACGACCGATGACCTGCCGGCTACTATCGAGATAGGAGGGCCGGTCGGCTTCCTCCAGCAGACGGACGATAGCGCGCGGCTGCTCTTCGCCTGAACGTCACCGGATGATAGGCAGGTAGCGCCACATCCGGTGCGATGTTTCCGCGCCCGGTATCGCCTTGGCAGACATGTCCGCCGCCGCGTCGGTGCGCAGCCCCGGCAACATGCCGACATGCGCGGCCCCCCAGAAGGCGGCATAGCAGAGCAGCGCGGTCAGCATATAGCGCATCGCCTTCATCCAGCCTGCCTCCTTTCCGGCGCGCGAAACTATCCGCGATGCGCGTTGCGGGCAAGCCGCATCCGGTCAGAAGGGGCTTGCCCAGGCCTTGGCCACATGGGGATCGGACTTGCAGGCCGTGCGCAACGCCTGCCATTGCGCGCCGTCCAGCGCCGGGCGATAGCGCCCGCCCTTGTCGACCGCCTGCTCGAACCGCTTGCGCCGGTCGGCTGAGAGCGGGTGGGAGGATAGCCAGGTCATCGCCTGTTCGGTGCGATCCGCCTCTCCCTTTCCGCCCATGCGCGCGAAGAAGGCGGCCGTACCGGCGGGTGAGATGGCGGCGGCGCGCATCTGGTCGATGGCGACGCTGTCCGCCACGCTTTCCGCATCCCGTCCATAGCTGAGTGAGAGGACACCGTTCAGATAGCCGCCCGCATTGCCGCCAAAGCCGCCCAGCACGGCGCTCAGGCCAAGCTGGCGCACCAGGCCCGTCAGCGTGTCGCGATGGCGGACATGGCCTAGTTCATGGCCCAGCACGCCCGCCACCTCATCGGGCGATCCCGCCTGCTGCACCAGTCCGTCGAACAGGATGATCCGTCCGCCCGGCAGGGTGACGGCGTTGACCAGCGGGATATTGGCCAGCGCGACCTCCCGCGCCTCCCCCTTGGGATCGATCCGCGCCACCAGCGCGCGCAGCGCCGCGTCGCCCGCCGGCGTGTGGCAGAAACGGCCGCCGAAATCGCCGACCATCGCGTCGCCCATCCGATTCTCCCATGCCTTGGGGATCAGCGGCGCGATGAGGCCGGGCGCTTCCAGCGCGCCCCAGACCACCAGCGCGGCAACGATGGTGAACACCCCCGCCGCCCGCCAGAAACCGAACCGGTCGATCCAGCGGCCATAGCGCTCCCCCTTGGGCAGATGCGCGGCGATCTCCGGCGGCGCATCGCCGGAAAAGCCCATGCGCCAGCCGGGGATCGCCCGGTGGCCATAAGCGACGCGGTCGCTTTCCGTGGCGATGACGGTCAGATCGGTCCAGGCGACCGGCTCCCCGGTCCAGCCGCTCTCGGACTCCTCCAGCCGGAAACCCCCGTCGTCTGCATCCAGCAGCACGACAGAACGCCGCACCGCGCTCCGGCCGTCATAATGCCACGGGCGAAAATCGCTCATGGATCAGAAGGCGCCGACATCCAGCGCGTCGAGCAGCCCTTCGCCATGGCGCGCGACCCTGGTCTGCGACTGGGTCAACTCGTCGGTATAGATTTCACCGGTCACGCCCATATGGGTGATGAAGAATTTCCAGTGGCGATATTGCAGGAAGATCGCCCCGATCCCCAGCGTGCAGACAACCAAGGCGAAGTCGCCCAGAAACAGATTGATCCATTCCTTCGTGCGCGCGTAGAAATGAAAATTCAGTCCCGACAGCGACAGCCCGTCGACCGCAACGCGGAAGAATTTGGCGTAGAAGGCCAGCGCAATCAGGCCCAGCGCCAGATAGAAGGTGATCGGGACCAGCGCGATCAGCAGAATCGCGCTCACGGGCGGCGGCGTTCCCTGTTCCAGGCGCGGCATCATCGGGACAATCCAGATGGCCGCGAAGGCGCCGATGGCGACGAGGATGAAGGGGAACAGGTAGAAGAGCAGGAACCGCTTGAAGGTCGGCCCGTGGTCGCCCGCCGCCTCGAACATATGCGGGCCGAAGCTCATCTTGTTCCAGCGCTCGTTCCACAGCGACATCATCGACCAGGGGATCATCAGACCCAATGCGAGGCTGCCGACCAGGCTCTTCCACATATAGGACAGGCCATAGCCGAAACCCGGATTGTCGCTGCCGCCCCGGATGCCGTGCCACCAGGTACGGCTTAGGCGATAGCGCAGCGCGCGGAAGCGGGCGAGGCCCGCCATGTAGAAGATGACCAGGAAGGCAAGGATCGTCAGGATTCCCGCCAAGCCATTTTGCCCCCGCAGGATGAGCGCCTGCGCCCCGAACTGGATGAAGAGGAAGGGAAGACCGATCAGCAGCACCGCCATCAGGAAACCGACGAACAATTCCTTGCCCGTGCCCGTCCATTCCAGCCGGTCGTCGATGAAACGGCTGTTCGCCCAGAGGTATCGCCGCGTCCGTGTGGTCGCCCAGAATCGATAGACGCCCAGCGTGACGATGGTCAGCAGCAAATTGGTGAAGGCGATCGGCGCATAGTCCCGCCAATTGCCCTCAAAGGCGAAACCGTCCCGCCCGACCTGTTCTTCGTCCATGACACCCCCGGATCATTCCCCGGACGACAGAAGACAGTGAAGCATCGTCGTGGTCAAGTCGGCACCCTATTAATCGCGCAGGAAAATCTCCTCGATCGCCAAGCCGAACAGGTCGGCGATGCGAAAGGCGAGCGGCAGCGAGGGATCATATTTGCCGGTCTCGATCGCATTGATGCTCTGGCGCGAGACACCGAGCCGTACAGCAAGATCGCTCTGATTCCAGTCCCGCTCGGCCCGCAATATCTTGAGCCGGTTCTTCATGCCCGCGCGCCCGGAAAGAGAGGCGCGAGCAGCAGGCCCAGATTCCAGAGGATGAATGCGGAATAAGCCGGAGCATGAGGCGCCAGGCCCGATCCTTCGAGCAGCCCCCAGACGGTCGCCACCACCAGCAGGAAACCCGTCGCGATCAGCGCGCGGCGGGCATGGAGCAGGCGCAAATATTCGTCCGTTTCCTCCACCAGCAGGCGACCCATCGCCCATACAAAGCCGATCAATGGCGGTGCCGGCAGCAGGGCGACCAGGATCGCCGCCAGGCCGGTAGGATGCCATTCGCGCTGGATGATGATGGCCGCAATGACCGTGACCACATTGGCGGCAACGAGCGGAACGGCCCGCCGGATATAACGGGCGATCGCCGTGGCCGGGACCGCACCGGCGAGGCGCAACGCTTCCCATCCCAGCCAGCCCAGCGCCAGTAGGCCGGGCAGCATCAGCGGCAATTTGGCGTAGCCGCTGATGGTCAGAATATTGGCGGCCACCCCCGCCCCGACCATCAACAGGGTGAAGGCCGCGGCGGCACAGACGATTCGCCAGGGAAATCGAAAAACGGGCTCTGGTTGCATCGGAATTCCACCTCCAGCTTCGTTAAAGTCAAGCGACCTTTACAAAGCTGGAGATGAATAGTCAATGATACTTTACATTTTGTCGCTGAACCTTGTCAGAACTGGCCGTAACGCTCGTTCCCCACAAAACCCAGCTTGGTCACGCCCGCGCGCTTGATGTCGGCCAGCACCGCATCGACGGCCATGTAGCGGGCGGCCGCGTCGGGCTGGAACTGCAACTCCGGCTCGACCGGCCTCCGCAGCGACGCGGCCAGATATTGGCGCAAGGTCAGCCGGTCGATCGCCGCGCCGTTCCAGCGGATCACGCCGTCCGCATCGATGCCGACCTTGTTCTTGATCGGGTTCATTTCCATCGGCAGTTCCTGCGTCTGCCCCGGTAATTCCACGGCCACGCTGTGCGTCTGGATCGGGATGGTGATGATGAACATGATGAGCAGCACCAGCATCACGTCGATCAGCGGCGTCGTGTTCATTTCCGCCATCGGGATGGCCCCATCCGGGCCAGTGGGTTTTGCGAAGCTCGAAGCCATACATCCCTCCTGTTGAAATATGATATAACAACACATGAATGATGCGCCGCGCCGCGCAACTTGGCAAGAGGGCTTCTGGAGTCTTTGCCTGCCGCGTTCCGCGAGCCACCGGCTGTACCAGGCACCTTCAGAACGCTTCTATTGACAGTGCGGGCTGCCTATCTAAGGGGAAGGCGCGGCTTTCATGCCCGCGCAATCAGCCATTTCAACAGAAAGACCACCCGTGTCCGCCATGCTCAAGATCACCCTGCCCGATGGTTCCGTGCGTGAAGTCGCGCCCGGCACTACCCCGGCGGACATTGCGGCGGCGATCGGGCCTGGTCTGGCCAAGGCCGCCATTGCCGCGCGCGTCGACGGCGAGCTGCGCGACATCACGCGCCCGCTGGAGACTGACGCGCAACTGGCGCTGGTGACGGGCAAGGATGAAGCCGATGCGCTGGAACTGGCGCGGCACGACTTTGCCCATGTGCTGGCCGAAGCGGTGCAGGCGCTGTTCCCGGGGACGCAGATCACCTTCGGCCCGTCGACCGACGACGGCTTCTATTATGACTTCGCGCCGAAAGACCACCCTTTCACCGAGGAAGACCTGCCGGCGATCGAAGCGAAGATGCGGGAGATCATCGCCGCCGACAAGCCGCTGGTGCGCGAGGTGATGGACCGCGACTCGCTGATCGCCGCCTGGCGCGCCATGGGCGAAGACTATAAGGCCGAATGGGCCGCCGAACTGCCGCAAGGCGAGGAACTGACCATCTACCGGTCGGGTGACGACTGGTACGACATGTGCCGTGGCCCACACCTCGCCTCGACGGGGAAGCTGGACCCCGCCGCCTTCAAGCTGACGCGCGTGTCGGGCGCTTACTGGCGCGGCGACCAGAAGAATGCGATGCTGTCGCGCATCTACGGCACCGGCTGGCTCAACAAGAAGCAGCTTGCCGAGCATCTCACGCGGCTGGAGGAAGCAGGCAAGCGCGACCATCGCAAGCTGGGCGCGGAGATGGACCTGTTCCACCTCCAGCAGGAAGCGCATGGCAGCGTCTTCTGGCACCCCAAGGGCTATATCATCTGGCGCCAGCTCGAATCCTATATGCGCCGCGCGATCGACGATGCCGGCTATCGCGAGGTGAAGACGCCGCAGGTGATGGATGCGCGCCAGTGGGAAGTGTCCGGCCATTGGGGCAAATATCGCGAGAATATGTTCGTCATCCCCGACGAAGTGCCCAATGTCGAGGATGAAGGGCCGCTGGTGTCGAACGATGCCGACTGGATGGCCCTGAAGCCCATGAACTGCCCGGCGCATGTCCTGATCTTCCGTCAGGGGATCAAGAGCTATCGCGACCTGCCGCTGCGCTTCTACGAAAATGGCTGCTGTCACCGCAATGAGCCGCATGGCGCGTTGCACGGCCTGATGCGCGTGCGCCAGTTCACGCAGGACGACGCGCATATCTTCTGCCGCGAGGACCAGATCGTCGAGGAAGTCCGCGCCTTCTGCGCGCTGGCCGACCGCATCTACAAGGATTTCGGCTTCACCTACTCGATCAAGCTGGCGCTGCGCCCCGAAAAGCGCTTCGGCAGCGAGGAGATGTGGGACAAGGCCGAGGAAGAGCTGCGCAACGCGGTCGCGGCGGCAGGCCTCAACACCCCCGAATTTGGCTGGGAAGAACTGCCGGGCGAAGGCGCCTTCTACGCGCCCAAGCTGGAATGGCATCTGACCGACGCGATCGGCCGTACCTGGCAGGTCGGCACGATCCAGTCCGACCGCGTGTTGCCGGAACGACTCGACGCAAGCTATGTGGGCGAGGATGGCGAACGGCACCGCCCGGTGATGCTCCACCGCGCGATCTTCGGTTCCTATGAGCGCTTCATCGGCATATTGATCGAGCATTATGCGGGCAAATTCCCGCTCTGGCTGGCGCCGGTGCAGGCGGTGGTGGCGACCATCGTGTCCGACGCCGACGATTATGCAAACCAGGCGGTGGACAAGCTACGCGCGGCCGGCATCCGCGCCGAACTCGACATCCGCAACGAGAAGATCAACTATAAGGTGCGCGAACACAGCCTGGCCAAAGTGCCCAATTTGCTGGTGGTCGGCCGCCGCGAGTCTGATGAAGGCACGGTGGCGCTGCGTGAACTGGGCAAGGAGGGACAAAGCGTCCTTTCGCTCGACGATGTCATCGCCCGTCTTGCAAAAGAGGCGCAGGCACCCGATATGCGGTGAGGCAGAAATGCCGCAAGGGTCCGTGATTCCGTTACGGCGGGATTACGGACCCCTTTCGGCTTTGTAGAAAAGCCGCTAAGAGCCGTCCGTTTTTGAAACGACCGTAGGAGATATTGCTATACGTCCCCCGATGATGCGCCGCCCGCTGGCGCCGCCGCCGAAGTCCGGCCCCCGTTATAACGAGTTCATCAACGTGCCGAAGGTGCGCGTAATCGATGATGAAGGCGAAAATCTCGGTGTGATGTTTACGCAGGAGGCGATTGAGCAAGCCTATGAGATCGGCCTCGATCTCGTGGAAGTCTCGCCGAACGCCGATCCGCCGGTCTGCAAGTTCCTGGACATCGGCAAGTTCAAGTACGAAGCCCAGAAAAAGGCGAATATCGCCCGCAAGACCCAGAAGACGCAGGAACTCAAAGAGATCAAGATGCGTCCGAACATCGACGATCATGACTATGATACGAAGATGAAGAAGGTCCATGATTTCATCGGCGACGGCGACAAGGTGAAGATCACCCTGCGTTTCCGCGGCCGCGAACTCAGCCACCAGCAGCTCGGCATGAACCTGCTCCAGCGCGTGGCGGAGAATGTCGCCGAAATCGCGAAGGTCGAAGCCTATCCACGCATGGAAGGCCGCCAGATGCTGATGGTGCTTGCGCCGAAATAAGCGCGCCATCGCGGCGCTGACAGAATGATGCGTATCGGGCGGGGTCTGGAAACAGGCGCCGCCCGATCGCTTTTGCGGCAATCGTCCGCCGCCGTCCCGTCATCCCCGCCCTATCCGTTGGGCACGATCAGATATTTCTCCCCCGTCCGCCGCGCATTATAGGTCAGCACCGCATCGCGGGTCAGCACGTCCTGTAAAGAAAGCCGCGCCTTGTAAGGGCTGGCGAAGGTGGTGGTGAGATTGTCGCGTACCCGCCGTCGCATCCGTTCCACTGTCTCGGCGCCGGCGCGCTGAAGGAACGGGGTGAGCAGCCAGCCGCCGACATTCCAGCTAAAGCCGAAGCTGCGCGTCAGCACGGTCGGCGTCGTATCGAGCGCGCCATAGATATAGGCCTGCTTCAACCGGTCGGAGCCATAGCGGCTATAGGCTGCCCCCTTGGCGAGCGCCTGTTCCATCCCATGCAATATCTGTCCGACCAGCGTGCCGCCGCCGATCGCATCGAAGGCGATGGTCGCGCCGGTCGCCTCGATCGCCGCCAGGAGCCTGTCATGGAAATCGGCCCGCGAACTGTCCAGCACATGCTCCGCGCCCAGCGCTTCAAGCGTCGCCGCCTGCGCCTGGCTGCGCACGATATTGACCAGCGGAATGCCGTCCTCCCGCGCGATACGCACCAGCATCTGGCCCAGATTGGAGGCGGCGGCGGTGTGCACGATCGCCTCATGCCCCTCGCGCCGCATCGTCTCGACAAAGCCCAGCGCGGTCATCGGATTGACGAAGGCGGACGCCCCTTCCTCCGCGCTCGCCCCGTCAGGCAACGCCATGACGGCGCGCGCATCGACCAGTCGATATTGGGCGAACATGCCACCCGGAACGCAACTCACACGCTTGCCCAGCAACGCCTGCGCTTGCGCTGCATCGCCCGCCGCAACCACCATCCCGGCGCCCTCATTGCCGACCGCCAGCGCCTGCCCTACCCGCGCAGCCATGGCACGGCGGGCGCTGTCGGGCATGGTCGCCACGATTCGACCGTCACCATAATCGGCATTTTCAACATCGGCCGGACCAAGCAACAGCCCCAGGTCCGACGGGTTGATCGGCGTAGCCTCCACCCGGATCAACAGCTCATGCCCCGTGGGCGGCGGCAGGTTTTCCTCGACCAGCTCGACGGTCAGGTGACCGTCCTCGGCCAGGGTGGACAGGATCTTGAGGCCGCGCATGTCGCCCATGGGGATGCTCCTTACCGTTTGTCAGGCAGGTAAGGCGCGGGCGCACCCAATGACAAGCCGAACAACGACAAAACGCGGCTCCCATGGGAACCGCGCTTGTCAAAAATCATGCAATGAAGGGGACCGTTCGTCCACCGGATGATCCGCGAAGGCGAATCAGAGCGCCGCGCCATGGGAAGGCGTGGTAGCCGCGATCGCGGTCGAGCTGAGCATGGGTGGTTCTTCGGGCTGGAGCAGGAACATGCCGACAGCGCCGATCGCGAACCCGCCCAGAAAGCGCAGGAACAGGTCGGATTTCAAAAACGCCATCATGGCAAACGCCTTTCTCAACAATCTCTTTTCGGCCATCTGGCCGGCGACTACGCTTCATCACCTTGCCCCTGGCTGAACCGGCCAAACCGCAAAAGCGGCTTTCGACCAATGCGGACCAGGGAAGGACGAAAAGGGCGCAGCCCGTAATTCGGTTTCTTTCCGCAACGCGCATATAGAGTGCATTGCGTCAATCGCAAGACGCTGCAGTGCGAAAAAGACCGTTTCCATTTTTTTACAGAACGGAAAAACCGGCGCTAATGCGCCGGTTTTCCTGACCGCTGGCAATGCTGGCGTCCCCTCCGTGCTGGGGAGGACGCTTCACCTCAACGCCGCACACGCCTCCTGAATGCGGGTGCAGGCCTTCTTGAGCACCTCATCTGAGGTCGCGTAGCTGATACGGAAGGCCGGGGACAGGCCGAAGGCGGCGCCATGGACGGCCGCCACCTTAGCTTCGTCCAGGAAGTAGCCGATCAACGCCTCGTCACTGTCGATCACTTGCCCTTTGAGCGTCACCTTGCCGATCACGCCGCTGGCGTCGGGATAGACGTAGAAGGCGCCTTCGGGCGTCGGACAGTCGAGGCCCGGCGCGTCGTTCAGCATGGCCACCACCATGTCGCGACGCTTGCGGAACACGGCGTTGCGTTCTTCCAGGAAGTCCTGCGGGCCGGTCAGTGCGGCGACGGCAGCGGCCTGGCTGATCGAGCAGGGATTGCTGGTCGACTGCGACTGGAGCTTGCTCATCGCCTTGATGATCCATTCCGGGCCGCCGGCAAAACCGATGCGCCAGCCGGTCATGGAGAAGGCCTTGGAGCAGCCATTGACCGTCAGCGTGCGGTCATACAGCTCCGGGCAGACCTGCGCGATGGTCGCGAAGGGCGTCGCGGCGTACCAGACATGCTCATACATGTCGTCGGTCATCACCAGCACATGGGGATGGCGCAGCAGCACATCGGCCAGCGCCTTCAGTTCATCCGCCGAATAGGCTGCGCCGGACGGGTTGGACGGCGAATTCAGCATCACCCATTTGGTGCGCGGGGTGATCGCCGCCTCAAGCTGCGCGGCGGTGATCTTGTAACCCTGACTCGCCGGACCTTCGATAAAAACCGGCTTACCGCCCGCAAAGTTCACGATGTCGGGATAGCTGACCCAATAAGGCGCCGGGATGATAACCTCGTCGCCTGCATCGACGGTGGCGACCAGCGCGTTAAACAGGGTGTGCTTACCGCCCGAATTTACGGTGATCTGGCTACGCTTGTAGACTAGGCCATTGTCGCGCTTGAACTTGAAGACGACCGCTTCCTTGACGTCGGCAGTACCGTCCACGTCGGTGTAGCGCGTCAGATTCTTGCGAATGGCCTCAATGCCCGCCTCTTTCACGAAATCGGGCGTATCGAAGTCCGGCTCGCCGGCCGACAGGCCAATAACGTCCACGCCTTCGGCTTTGAGCGCGTTCACGCGGGCGCTCATAGCGAGCGTGGCGGACGGCTGGATGCGACCGAGGGCAGCGGAAGTCTGGCTCATGGCAATAAACTCTCTGAAAAATCCCCAAGGCCCGCAATAAAAGCGGACGCGGCGTCCCTTAGTGCGCAACGGACGCAGGGGCAACCGGCCAGATGAGCGTTAATGGCTTTACGGCAGGATAGGCCTGCTATCGCGCCAGTGTCGCGGCGACCATGCCGCGCGCGGCGTTGCCGATGAAGAAGCCCCGTTCCAGGTCGTAGGGGCGCAGATCTCCCTCGACCGCTTCCCCCATGTCCATCAGGCTCTGCCGCAATATGCCCGGCAACAGCCCGCGCGACAGCGGCGGCGTCACCAGCTTGTCGCCCCGCTCGACGAACAGGGTCGAAAAACTGCCTTCGGTCAGATAGCCCGCCGCGTCGGTCATCAGCACCTCGTAGGTGCCGCCCCGCCGGAGAGCATCTCGATAGAGTGCCCGGTCCGTGGTCTTGTGTGCCAACCGCAGGTCGTCGGCGGGCGCGTTGCGCGGCACGACGGCGACCGGAACGATCCCCGGCGGCCAGCTCTGATGGTCGCGCACCTCGATCGCCAGCGCCCCGCCGCGCGACACCAGCAACCGCACCCGGCTCGCCTCGCGCAGGCGGAAGGTCGCGGCCTGAAGTTCGTTGCGCACGGCATGACGATCGAAGGCGAAGCCCATTCTATCGGCGCTGGCCTTCAGCCGCGCCAGATGCAGCTCAAGCAGCCTGATCCCCTCGTGCGGATCGAAGGCCATGGTTTCGAGCAGGTCGAACCGACCATCAGTCAAAGACATTGGAATTATTTCAAACCCCTGCGCGTCATTCCGTCAAGCCGGTGAAAGAAAGCGCCCCTTGGCCAGGCATTCCGCCCATTCGGAATGTCCTTCCGAATCCGCGACGATACCCGATCCAAGACCTAACCGACCGACTTCACTACCTTCTTCGACGCAAAGAGTGCGAATGGCAACATTGAACGCAGCGTCGCCCTCCGGATCGATCCAGCCCATGGCCCCGGTATAGACGCCACGAGCTTGCGGTTCGACCGCATCAATGATCTCCATCGCCCGCACCTTGGGCGCGCCGGTAATCGACCCGCAGGGAAAGAGCACGCGCAGCACGTCGACCGGGGACAGGCCGGGCAACACCCGCGCGCGCACGGTGGACACGAGTTGATGGACGGTCGGATAGCTCTCCACCTTGAACAGGTCGGGCACGGTCACGCTGCCCGCCTGCGACACGCGCGACAGGTCATTGCGCAACAGGTCGACGATCATCAGATTCTCGGCCCGTTGCTTGGCGTCCGCTTCCAGCCAGCGGGCATTGGCGGCATCCTCGTCCGCATCGCCTCCCCGAACCGCCGTGCCCTTCATCGGACGCGCCGTGAGCTGGCCACGCACCTGGGTGAAGAAAAGTTCGGGCGAGAAGGAAAGGATCGTCCGTTCCCCGTCCCGGATGACACCGCCATAGCCCGCCGCCGCGCGCGGCCGGATCGCGGCATAGAGCGCCATCAGATCGCCTTCGACCGCGACCTCGCAAGGGAAAGTCAGATTGACCTGATAGATGTCGCCGGCGCGGATATAATCCTGCACCTGGGCGAAGGCGGCGCGATAGGCGGCCTCGTCCACCAGCGGACACAGCGGTCCCACGCGCGCGCGGCCCGGATCGGGCAGCAGGCCAGGCAGCGCGTCGGACGCGATCAGCCGTGCCCCTTCGAACAAACCAAACCAGAGCAAGGGTGTGCGCGCCTCATCCCGCTTCCGCGCGATGGGAGCAAGCCGGTCCTCCAGCGCAAGCCCCGCCTCATAACTGATATAGCCCGCGACATGCAGCCCTTCCTCGCGCGCTTCCACAATCCGGTCGAGCGCGGGCTGCACCTCCGCCATGCTATGCGCCGCGATGATCGCGACAGGATCGCGATAGAGCCGCGCCGGCGCCGCCCCGATCAGGCGCGCATCGTCGAACAGGCAGAATGGCTCGTCGGGACCGGGGAGACGCATGGCGCTTCTTAACAGGCTTTGCACAGAGCGAAAGGGCGGGCGGAAGGGTGGGCAGAGGGGCATTGGGCAACGATGCTCTGTTGCACGGGCCACGCCATGCCCCTAACGGCGGAAGGATGCATGATCCCGCTCCAGACCGTCCGATCGGCCCGGCGATCGCCCAGGGGTTGCGCGGCCGCTGTCCGGCCTGCGGTAAGGGACGTCTGTTCGCCCGCTTCCTGAAAGCCGCGCCGACCTGCACGGCCTGCGGCCTCCACCTGGACGCGCATCAGGCGGATGATTTCCCCTCCTATATCGTGATTCTGCTCTTGGGGCATATTCTGGTGCCCTTGATGATCGAGGTGAATGCCGCCTTCGCCATTCCGATCGGCTGGCAGGCGGTGATCTGGCCCGGCCTTGCCATCCTGCTGGCGGTGGCGATGATCCAACCGGTCAAGGGCGGCGTCATCGCCTTCCAGTGGAGCCGGCGGATGGCCGGCTTCCGATAGGCGTTATTCCGGCTGGCGCAGGAAATTCAGCTCCATCGCCTCCCGTAGCGTATCGTCGATGCTGCGACGCCCCTCGGCGCCATGGGTCACGACGGTGGTGTCGCAGGTGGCAACGCAAACCCCCTTCTGAAAACCCGCCGAACTGATCGTCCAGCTCGTGCGACCGATATGGCCGATCGCGCAATGAACCTCAAAGGGATAGGGAAAGTGCGACTCCTCGATGAAGTTGAGGTTCACATTGGCCACCAGCCAGCGCACGCCCTGTTCCTGCGGATGGCGGCCCAGATGATGATGAAAGCGGATGCGCGCGGTTTCAAAGATGCCCGATATGGCCACATTGTTGATGTGGCCCATAGTATCGAGATCCTGGAACCGGGTGTCGATACTGGTAACGAAGCGGTAGGCTTCGGGGCTGAACCGCCAGGCTTCGGGTTTGGCCATATCCTGCTTTCCCTTCGGATTTTCTGTACCATTGCCATAGCCGTCAGGAGCAGTGATGCAATCGCGCCGATGAAAATGGCAAGACTGCGACCTTTTTGACACAATGGGAAAGATGCCGGTCATCGCACCGATAATAATGATAATGTCATAATAGCGTCGCCGATCCGTCAAGATGCTCACACCGCAGTGCAACATCACGCGCCTAAGCCCCCGCCGAACCAATCATCACTCAGGGTTCCAAGGGGGATTTCACCATGCGTCCGATCAACGCCCTATTGCTCGCATCCACCATGCTGGCCGCCGCGCCCGCCTTCGCCCAGGACGCACCGCCGGCAGCCGACGCGCCTGCCGACAGCACGGAGATCATCGTCTTCGGCCGGGGCGAAACCCGCCAGGTGCAGGAAATCACCAAGCGCGACATCGTCACCCTGACGCCCGGCACCAACGCGCTGAAAGCGATCGAAAAACTGCCCAGCGTCAATTTCCAGTCGGCCGACCCGTTCGGCAATTATGAATGGTCGCAGCGCGTCACCATCCGCAGCTTCAACCAGAACCAGCTCGGCTTCACCTTCGACGGCATTCCGCTGGGCGACATGAGCTATGGCAACCATAACGGTCTGCACATCACCCGCGCCATCAGCAGCGAGAATATCGGCAGCGTGCGCGTATCCCAGGGCGCCGGCTCGCTCGGCACCCAGGCGACGGGCAATCTGGGCGGCACGGTCGAAACCTTCTCCGCCGACCCGGCCGATTATCTGAGCGGCGGTTCGCTCGGCGCGCAGGGCAATCTCACCTATGGCAGCGACGAGACCTGGCGCGCCTTCGCCCGGCTGGCGCTGGGCAGCCGGGACGGGATTCGCGGCTATGTGTCCTACGGCTATGGCTCGACCAACAAATATAAGGGCCAGGGCACGCAGGACCAGCATATGGGCAACGCCAAGGTCGTGATCCCCGTGGGCGACGCGGTGGTCGACGGCTGGCTCAGCTATTCGGATCGCCGCGAGCAGGATTATCAGGACATGTCCATGTCGATGATCCGTCGCCTGGGCTGGAGCTGGGACAACACTTTCCCCGACTATGCCCGCGCGATCGACTATGCCAGCCGCCTGAACGACGTCGACCGGATCAGCAACAGCGGCGGTTCACCTTTCCCCGATGGCCTCTATGACTATAGCGGCGCGAAGGTTGCCACGGGCCAGACCTATCCCGGCAATGTCACCAGCGCGGACGACGCCTATTATGATGCGGCGGGCCTGCGCAAGGACTGGCTGGGCGCGATCGGCCTCACTACCCCGCTGGGGGAGAAGGCGACCTTCAAGATCAAGGGCTATTATCACAATAACAAGGGCATGGGCCTGTGGGCGACCCCCTATGTCCCCAGTCCCAATGGCGTGCCGATGTCGGTGCGCACCACCGAATATAGCATGGACCGGATCGGCGTGTTCGGTAGCCTCGACTATACGCTGGGCATCCAGAATCTGAGCGTCGGCGCCTGGTATGAGAATAACAAGTTCAACCAGGCCCGCCGCTTTTATGCCTTCGCGAGCCGCACCGATCCGGGCCTGTCGTTCCGCGACTATCCGAAGGATCCCTTCGCCACCCAGTGGGAATTCGACTTCACCACCGACACCTTCCAATATCATGTCCAGGACAAGATCGACTTGGGGCTAGTGACGATCAACCTTGGCTGGAAGGGGTTCAGCGTCAAGAACAAGGCCGAAGCGGTCGTGTCGTCGACCTTCCCGGAAGGCAAGATCAAGGTCGAAGACTGGTTCCAGCCGCACGCCGGCTTCGCGGTCGAACTCAGCCCCGAAGCGGAAATATTCGGCGGCTTCACCCAGGTGACGCGCGCCTTCGCCAGCGCCACCACCACCGGTCCCTTCTCGACCAACCAAGCCGGCTTCGACGCCATCAAGAATGATCTGAAACCCGAAACATCGGACACATTCGAACTGGGCCTGCGCTACAACACCCCCATCTTCAACGGCACGATTGGCGCCTATCTCGTCAACTTCCACAATCGCCTGCTGGCCGTGCAGGTAGGATCGGCGATCCAGGGTAACCCGTCGGCGCTGCAAAATGTCGGCGGCGTGCGCGCGGTCGGCGTCGAGGCGGCGGGCGATCTGAAACTGGGCGGCGGTTTCGGCCTTTACGCCAGCTACAGCTATACCGACGCCACCTATCGCGACGATGTCGTGAATGGCGACGGCACGCTGGTCGCGGCGATCAAGGACAAGACCGTGGTCGACAGCCCCAAGCATATGGCGCGCGGCGAGTTCAACTATGACGATGGCCAGCGCTTCGCCCGCGTCGGTGTCAACTATATGTCTCGCCGCTATTACAGCTACACCAACGACGCCTCGGTTCCCGGCCGGGTGCTCGTGGACGCCTCGATCGGTTATCGTTTCACCGACAAGATGGAAATCCAGCTCAACGTCACCAACCTGTTCGACAAACGCTATGTCGGCACTATCGGTTCGGGCGGCTTCGGCAATAGCGGCGATGCCCAGACCTTGCTGGTCGGCGCGCCGCAGCAATTCTTCGCCACGCTGAAGGCTGGTTTCTGACGGAACCGCTATCCCGTCACCCCGGCGGAAGCCGGGGACCAGGACCGCATAGGCTGTGGTTGCCGCCCTGGATTCCGGCCTTCGCCGGAATGACGGGCATTGCTGCTGTGATTTAACGCAGCCCAAGACATGAAATGAACCGATCATGATGATGAAAGCCCCGCTTCTCACCTCCGTCCTTGCCGCCCTGCTCCCCGGCGCGGCGCAGGCCGAACCCGTCCTCCTCATCTCGATCGACGGGCTGCGTCCCGGCGACGTGCTGGAGGCGGACAAGCGCGGCCTTTCCATCCCCAATCTGCGCCGCCTCCCGAAGGACGGCGCCCATGCCACGGGCGTGACCGGCGTGCTGCCGACGCTCACCTATCCCAGCCACACGACCCTGATGACCGGCGCCGCGCCCGCCCGGCACGGCATCGTCGCCAATAACAGCTTCGATCCCACCGGCATCAATCAGGGCGGCTGGTATTGGTATGCGCAGGACATCAAGGTGCCGACCCTGTGGGAAGCCGCGAGCAAGGCGGGCCTGTCCACCGGCAATATCCACTGGCCGGTCAGTGTCGCGGCGAAGGGCGTGACCTGGAACCTGCCGCAAATCTGGCGCACCGGCCATCCCGACGACGCCAAGCTGCTCGACGCGCTGGCGACGCCCGGCCTTAAGGCCGAGCTGGAGGCGAAGGTCGGTCAGCCCTATGCGATGGGCATCGACGAAAGCCTGCCCGGCGACCAGTTGCGCGGCCGCTTCGCCACCGCCCTGATCGCCGCGCACCAGCCGCAATTCCTGACCGTCTACCTAACCGCGCTCGACCATGAGCAGCATGAGAAAGGCCCGGACACGCCCAGCGCCCGCGCGGTGCTGGAAAAGATCGACGCGATCGTCGGCGACCTGATCGCGGCCGAGACGAAGGCGCATCCCGATGCGGTGATCGCGCTGGTCAGCGACCATGGGTTCGAAGCGGTCCACACCGCGCTCAACCTCTACCGCCCTTTCATCGACGCCGGCCTCATCACCTTGAGCAAGGATGGTAAGGTCGCCTCCTGGCTCGCCATGCCCTGGATTTCCGGCGGATCGGCCGCGATCATGCTCGCCCGCCCGGACGATGCCGCGCTCGCCGCGCGGGTGAAGGCGCTGCTCGACCGGCTGGCCGCCAATCCCGCCAACGGTATCGAACGGGTCGCCGACAGGGCAGAGGTAACAGCCATGGGCGGCAACCCGCAGGCGACCTTCACGGTCAACCTCAAGCCCGGCTTCGTCACCGACATCTATCGCGGTCCCGCCGCACCGGTCGTCGCGCCCAGCCCGGTCAAGGGGATGCACGGCTATTTCCCCGGCCCGGCCAATCTGCGCGCCACGCTGCTGCTGATGGGCAAGGGCGTGACGGCAGGCAAGGATCTGGGCCAGGTCGACATGCGCGCCATCGCGCCCACGCTCGCCCGCATCATGGGCGCAGAGCTGCCCGATGCGGAAAAGCCGCCGCTCGACCTTGGGCACTGACGCGCAACGCATCGTTTCCGCGCGCCGCGATGGACTTGGCCACGCACCCGTCATAGTTTTGCGGCCTGTTCATCCGGGGACCATCCATGCCGCAGCGCTACAGCCTTGTCGCCATCACCCTGCACTGGGCGATCGCCGCCCTGCTCGCCTTCCAACTCGCTGTCGGCTGGGCGCTTGAGGGCCTGGGCGCGCGCGGCTTTAATCTATATCAACTGCATAAGTCAGTCGGCATCACCATTCTCACACTGACCCTGGCCCGCATCGCCGTGCGCTACTGGAAACCCCGTCCCGCCAAGCTGGAAGGCGGTTGGCAGGGCGCATTGGCTTCGGGCGTGCATGTCGGCCTCTACATCTTCATGTTGGGCGCACCGCTCAGCGGCTGGGCCTTGGTCTCCACCGCGAAGGTCAAGGTGCCGACCCTGATCTTCGGCGTCCTGCCCCTCCCCCATCTGCCCCTGCCCGCCAGCAGCCATGCGTTCGCCGAAAATGGCCATGGCCTGCTCGCCCTGATAGGCGTCGCGCTCTTCCTGCTCCATGTCGCGGGTGCGCTGCGCCACCATCTGCTGATGCGCGACGGCCTGATCTGGCGCATGGTGCCGGGCCGCTCGACAACGCTACTGCTGGCGCTGCCGGCGTTGCTCCTGGTCGGCTTTGCCGCTGGCCGCGCCATCCTGCCCACCCCGCAGGCCGCGCCCGCCCCGGCGCCCGTCATCGAAGAGCCGGACAATGGAGCGGAAGCGACCAATGTCACCGAAGCGCAGGTAGCAGCGGCCAATGCGGCCGCCCCTGCCGACAATGCCGCCGCCAACGCGACCGAAACGGCCGCCGCCGCCCCGGCGCCCGCCGGCCCGCCACCCGCCTGGACCGTTCAACCCGGCGGCCGCATCGGCTTTTCGGTCGGCAATGACGGCGAAACAATCAGCGGCAGCTTTTCCAAATGGACCGCGCAGATCGTCATGGATCCCGACCATCCCGCCAGCGCCGATATCAAGGTGACGATCGACATCGCCTCGGCCAGCGTAGGCGACGCCTATAAGGACGGGATGCTGCCGGGCGACGAATTTTTCGGCGCCGCCGCGCACCCGACCGCGACCTTCGTCGCCAAGGGCGCGGAATCGACCGGCCCCAGTCGCTACCGCGCCAGCGGCACGCTGACCGTGAAGGGCGTGTCGAAGCCGCAGACGATCCGCTTCACCCTGTCCGGCAAGGACGCGACCCGCAGGGTATCGGGCAGCGCCACCGTCACCCGCAGCGCCTTTGGCGTGGGCAATGGCGACAGCAGCAAGGGGCTGACCCCGCAGGTGGCCGTGACCTTCGACTTTGCGGCGAAGCGAAAGGATTAACCACGACAGGCACTGGCCCGTCACGGCGGGAAAGGTTATGGCTTCGACACCTGACAGGCGCGGTTCAGCATCGCCTGGTTACGGGCGAGCCACAACCATCAGCGAACAGGACGATATTTGATGCGCGCGCTTCCGATCGCGTTGGCGGCAGCCAGCCTCGCCGCAGCGCCCTCCCCTGCGACGCCAACCGCTCCGGCCGCCGGATCGGGCGCCTTCATGTTCGAAACCGGCACCAGCCTGCTGGCGAAGTGCCGCAACAAGGCACCCGAATATGCGCTCGCCTGCACCGCCTACATCGTCGGCGTGGTCGATGGCATCCGCAAGGACGCCTTCATCGGCCGCGGCCGCCCGGTCTGCTGGCCCGACCGGATGAGCGCGGACGAGGCGCGGCACACCGTCGTCGCCTATCTCGAACGCTGGCCCGACCAGCGCAAGGCGCCCGCCTCCGTCCTAGTCAGTGTGGCCTTGAACGACCGCCATCCCTGCCAGAAATAGGTGGAAAGTGATTGGACCGATCATCCTGATCGGGACAAATCATTGCGCGGCGCGGCAGGGAAACCGCTATAAACTTGCCTTGAAGCCTGCGTCATCGTAGGTGCGGCCCCTATTTTATTTGAGCGAAGGAGACTCGACGTGGCGGCGAAGTGGACGCCGGAAAGCTGGCGGGAGCATAAGGGCATCCAGATGCCCTTTTATCGGGACGCAGAGGCGCTTGCCTCGGTAGAGGCCCAGCTTGGCCAGTTTCCGCCGCTCGTCTTTGCGGGCGAGGCGCGCAACCTGAAAACGGACCTGGCCAAGGTCGTCAGTGGCGAAGCCTTCCTGTTGCAAGGTGGCGACTGCGCCGAAAGTTTCGCGGAGTTCCACCCGAACAATATCCGCGACACTTTCCGCGTGCTGCTCCAGATGGCGGTCGTCCTGACCTTCGCGTCGAAGCTGCCGGTGGTGAAGGTTGGCCGCATGGCGGGCCAGTTCGCCAAGCCGCGCTCGGCCGATACCGAGACGATCGGCGGGGTCGAACTGCCCAGCTATCGCGGCGACAATGTCAACGACATCGCCTTCACCCCCGAATCGCGCGAGCCGGACCCGGAACGCATGGTCCGTGCCTATAATCAGTCGGCGGCGACGCTGAACCTGGTGCGCGCCTTCTCGACCGGCGGCTATGCCAGCCTGGAACGGGTACATGGCTGGATGCTGGATTTCATGGGCCGCAGCCCCTGGGCCACGAAGTTCGAGGCGATGGCCGACCAGATCGGTCAGGCGCTCGACTTCATGCGTGCCTGCGGCCTGTCGGCGGAAACCGTGCCCCAGCTTGGCGGCACCAGCTTCTACACCAGCCATGAAGCGCTGCTGCTGCCGTTCGAACAGGCGCTGACCCGTCAGGACAGCCTGACCGGCGACTGGTATGACACGTCCGCGCACATGCTGTGGATCGGCGACCGCACCCGCTTCGAGGGGTCGGCCCATGTCGAATATCTGCGCGGCATCGGCAATCCGATCGGGATGAAATGCGGCCCCAGCCTGGAGCCGGACGCGCTGCTGCGCCTGCTCGACATATTGAACCCCGCGCGCGAGGCGGGCCGCATCACGCTCATCACCCGCTACGGCCATGACAAGATCGAGGCCGGCCTGCCCAAGCTGGTGCGCGCGGTGCTGCGCGAAGGCCATCCGGTCGTCTGGTCCTGCGACCCGATGCACGGCAACGTCATCAAGGCGGCGAACGGCTACAAGACCCGTCCCTTCGACCGCATCTTGGCCGAAGTGCGCGGCTTCTTCGCCGTTCACCGCGCTGAAGGCAGCTTTGGCGGCGGCATTCATGCCGAAATGACCGGCCAGAACGTCACCGAATGCACGGGCGGCGCCATCGCCATCACCGACGAAGGTCTGGCCGACCGTTACCACACCCATTGCGATCCGCGCCTGAACGCGGCGCAGAGCCTGGAGCTGGCTTTCCTGCTGGCCGAAATGCTCAACGAAGAACTGAAAGAACGCCGCGCCGCGGCGTGATGAGTATGGGGGCTGGACCTGTTAGGCTCAGCCCCCGGCTCGTTGCGTAGTCACCCTACGCACTGACCGGCGCGTTGCTGCGGCATCGATGCTCACCCAATCGACCGACCTGCGGACCGAACGAATGAACCGCCTCACCAGCCTCGATATCTAGGCCAGATCGACATTCACGGTTTTAGGCGCTTCCTAAGCCGTCATGCCGGGTCAGGTCCGGCATGACGTTGGAAATGAGGCCAAGGCTTCTGCTTTAACCCGAATATCGATCCGCCCTAGTCATTCTGATGGTCAAGGTCGGCGATTTCGTCATCGATATCGCGTAGCGCGTCAGCCCGCGCTCTTTCAGGCATACGGGCTTCGGCGATCCGCATCCGGGCCGCAATCAGGTTCTTGCGCCCGGTCATCTGGCCTGCTCTTTCTGCCTGCCGGGCCTGCCTCTCAATCGCGCTCTGGCAGATGCGTACGCGGATATAGCGGCGACCATTAGCGTCCACCGTCTCGCGGTGGCTGGTGATGTCATTGCCGTCGCATCCTTCGCGGACATCAACAACGGGCACCATCCGAGCGATTTCAGCGTCCGTGGGGATACGGTGGGTTTCGACCCGGCCATCGGCATGCGTGACCGTGATTCCACCCTTTCCGCTACGGACCGTCACCGATGGTATCGGCGGGATGGGCGCAACCATGTCAGCGGCGGGCGCAACTGGCGGAATCGGCGCCAGGGGTTCAGGATGCGGCCACGGTTCTGCATGGCGGCGGGCTGCCGGTTCAGTCGGTGCCGCCGGCTCAGGGACAGCAGCCACGGCTACCGCAGCCGGAGCATTGGCCTGGGCCGGACGGGCAACCAGACCGGTCAGGCGGGCCAAGTCGGCGCTTTCCACCTTTTCGGTGATCGCCGCCATCTGCTGCGCGGCGCGGCTGCCCGACGCAGTGAGGGCCAGACCTGTGGCAGTGACCAGTGCGACCGCCGCCATGCCCCAACTGATGCGGTGCAATGACGTTTCGTGATTCGACAACATTTTCAGCCTCCCTTTGAGCGTGGCGAGACGTGTGAGATGGCAAGCGCCGGCGAACTGCCGTCCGCTGGCGGCTTTCAGGATGGCGCGGCCATAGGCATGGGCCTGGTCGCTGCCATAGAGGGCAAGGACGCGCGCATCGCAGGCGGTTTCCTGGTCGGCGCGGTAGGCACGATAGGCGATCCAGGCGACGGGATTGCACCAGTGGATGGCCAGCAACAGCAACGCGATCATATTCGCGGCCAAGTCGCGCCGCTCATGATGCGCCCGTTCATGGGCGATCGCCATGTCCTGTTCCTGCAAGTCATAGCTTAAGGCGAAATCGGCAGGCAGCACGATATAGGGCCGGAAAATACCGAAAGCGAGCGGCCCGGAAGCCTGCGAGCTGGTGACGATGCGGATGCGGCCTTCTTCACCGATCAGGGTCGCACCCGCCAATATGTGGCGACGAAAACGGACATAACCCACCATCTGCACCGCGATGAACACCACCAGCCCGGCGAGCCAGACCGCGATCACAATCTCCAGCCAGGGCAGGCCGGGCGCGGCGGCAACCGCAGCGCCGGCAGGCGCGTCCGTCAATATCGCCGGCAATCCGGCCTGATCGACCGCGAGATGCAGCGGTGACGGATCGGCCAGATCGTCGGGCAGCGACGGCATCAACATCCGCGCCAGCGGCAGCGCCCAGAGCATATAGGCCGCCCCTGCCCCCAGCCAGCGCGCCACCGGCCGTCGCAACATCATGACCAGCGCCATCAGCAAGGTGGTGGCGATCAGAGTTTCGGCCAGCCAGACGCTCATGATCTCAACCCTTTCAGGATTTCCTCAAGCTCAGCGATATCATCCGCCGTCAACTGATCCTGCTGCACCAACTGCGCGACCAGCGGCGACACTCGGCCGCCGAACAACCGGTTCACCAGCCGCCCGGATTCGCTGGCGACATAATCGTCGCGCACGACCAGCGGCCGGTAGAGAAAACGGCGGCCATCCTGGTCGGCGGCGATGACATCCTTGGCCATCAGCCGCGACAACAGGGTCTTGACCGTCTGCAGGCTCCATTCGCGTTCCGCCGCAACGCGATCAGCCACATCGTTGGCGGTCTGCGGCGCCTGTTCCCACAGCGCCTCCATCACCACCAGTTCCGCTTCGCTGATCTTCTCGCTCACTTGCCTTGACCCGATTCGTCCGGTTACAACCACAGATGTAGTCGCATCGATTACGAATGTAGTCAATAGCGGAATATCGTGAAGCCTTCAGCCGCTGGCGGAGGCCGGTCTCCGCAGGCGACCTCCACACTATAACACGGGCTTCAGCAGCGCTTCTGCGGCATTGACCGCGCAAGAAAAAGGGGCCGTCCAATGGACGACCCCTTTTCCTAATCCTCTCCCCATAACAGGGATGATTCTATAGCCGCGCCTTACTCAGCCTTCGACTGGAGATTCACCGCAGCATATTTGCCACGACGATCGACTTCCAGCTCGAAGTCGAGCCGATCGCCTTCGTTCAGCGCAGCCATGCCAGCACGCTCAACGGCACTGATGTGCACGAAGGCGTCAGGCTGGCCATCATCGCGCTGGATGAAGCCGAAGCCCTTCATCGCATTGAAGAACTTCACGGTGCCGCTGGCGCGTTCACCGGTCAACTGACGCTGCGGTCCACGATCGCCACCGCCGAAGCCGCCACGATCACCACCAAAGCCACCAGGACCAGCAGCACGCGGTTCACGAGGCGCACGCTCCGTGACCGGGAGCGGTTCCCCGTCAATCACCAGATCGGTGGCCGACACCTTGCCGCCACGATCGACCAGGGTGAAGCCGAGCGGCTGACCTTCGGCCAGGCCGGTCAGACCCGCCTGCTCAACAGCGCTGATATGGACGAACACGTCCTCACCGCCATCGTCGCGAACGATGAAGCCGAAACCCTTCTGGCCGTTGAAGAATTTGACGACGCCCTTGCCTTCGCCGACAACCTGGGCAGGCATCCCGCGACCACCGCCGCCGAAACCACCGCCAGCACCGGCACCACCGCCGAAGCCGCCGCGGCCTGCGCCGCCGCCAAAACCACCACCACCGCCTGCGCCGCCGCCGCCGCCGCCGAAGCGATCACCACCGCCGCCGAAACCGCCGCCGAAGCCACCACGATCACCACCGAAGCCACCGCGGCTGCCCTGATCGTAGAAATTGTCGTCGCCGAAACCGTCGCGCTTGTCCTTGCCGCGCCCGCCGCGGCGACCTCTATCAAAACTCATGCCCTGTTAGTCACTTTCGCTTCGCCCCAAGACAAATCGGACAAACATGTCGGGCGAATGACATGCAGAATCCACCGCAAAGGCGCGGTTTGGGAATCACTATATCAACTTTTCAGGACAGCGCGAATGATTTTCACTGTTGCGATCCCGTTCCGTTCCGCGGCTGCAAAATAGCGAATATCCGCGCAGCTCATCTCACTTTCAGGGCGGACTGCCGTGCCGCAACACTATCATAAGGCCTTGATTGCGGTGCGGCCAGTTTCGCCATAGAGGGGATGGCATGACCGTCTATTTCCATGAAGAAGATCTGCCTGCCGGCGTGCTTGCCCCCGGCCCGATCGCCGTCGACACCGAGACCATGGGCCTCATCACCCCGCGCGACCGCCTCTGCGTCGTCCAGATCAGCGATGGCAAGGGTGACGAGCATCTGGTGCGCTTCAATCCCGGCAGCGATTATGCCGCGCCCAACCTGCGCGCCGTGCTGGCTGATCCGGAGCGGCTGAAACTTTATCATTTCGGCCGGTTCGACATTGCCGCGATCCGGCATTATCTCGGCGTCGTGGCCGCCCCTGTCTATTGCACCAAGATCGCCTCGCGCCTGGTCCGCACCTATACCGACCGGCATGGTCTGAAGGAACTGGTCCGCGAATTGCTGGGCCAGGATATCAGCAAGCAGCAGCAGTCGAGCGACTGGGGCAGTCCCGTCCTGTCGGATGCGCAGAAAGATTATGCCGCATCGGACGTGCGTTACCTGCACCAGTTGAAGGCGGAACTGGACAAGCGTCTGATTCGCGAAGGCCGGATGGAATTGGCCCAGGCCTGTTTCGATTTCCTGCCGCACCGCGCCCAACTCGATCTGGCCGGCTGGCCGGAGATCGACATTTTCGCGCATATGTAAGGGAGCAACCAACGTCGCCATGTCCGTCAAGGCCGATCATCAACGCGACGTGCGCCGCCACTGGGCGCGGCCGGGCGGCAGCCATGACCGCCTGGTCAAGCTGCTCAAGAACTGGCTGCCGGTCGCGGTCGGCGTGCTGGCGGCGCTACTGGCGACGGCCCCCTTCACCGGCGGCGACAAGGTCAGCTTCGTGCTCGACAAGAACAAGGTCGATGTCGCGAGCGAACGGATGCGCGTGACCGAGGCGCTCTATCGCGGCGAGGACAGCAAGGGGCAGCCCTTTTCGCTACGCGCGGGATCAGCGGTCCAGAAAAGCTCCCGCGAACCGATCGTCAACTTGAACGACATGTCCGCCCGCATATTATTGTCGGACGGGCCAGCCGTGCTGACCGCGCAAAAGGGGCGATATAATATGGAAAGCGAGCGCGTCGCGATCGATGGGCCGGTCCAGTTCCAGGCGGCGGGAGGCTATCGCCTGACCACGCGCGATGTGGGCATCGACCTCACCACGCGCCGGATGCAAAGCGCGGGCCGGGTCGACGGGCGAATCCCGATCGGCACGTTCAGCGCCGATCATCTGGAAGCGGACATGGGCGCACGCACCGTGACGCTGAACGGTCGCGCCCGCTTGCGCATCGAACAAAATGGCCTCAAAGGGCAGAACTGATGAAACGCACTCTTCTGCTGCTGCCGATCGGATTCCTGGGCACCGCCGGCGTGATGATCGCCGGGGCGGGTGCGCAGGTCTTCAAGAATCATGACAGCAACGCCCCGGTCAACTTCACCGCCGATCGCATCGAAGTACAGGATCGCGCCGATCGTGTGGTCGTGTCCGGCAATGTCGAGGTGACGCAGGCGGGCATGACCCTGAACGCCGCGCGCATGACCGTCGCCTATCACAACCAGCCGAACAGCAACCCGGCCAGCAACAATGGTCCCGGCGGGATCGAGATCGACCGTATTGATGCATCCGGCAATGTCGTCATCGTCAAGGCGGACCAAACCGCGCGGGGCAATGTCGCCATCTACGACCTGAATGCCAAGCTCATCACCATGTTGGGCAATGTCACGCTGACCCAGGGATCGAACCGGCTGACCGGCGGCCGGCTGGTCATGGACCTCAACAGCGGACGATCGACCGTTGACGGCCGGTCCACCGGCGGCAATGGCACCTCGACCAGTTCCGGTGGGCGCGTGTCGGGCACCTTCACCGTGCCGCAGCGAAAGAATTGACCGGAAGCGAACGGCTTCACCTGCTCAATCCATAAAAAAAGCGGCCCGTATTACGAGCCGCCTTTTTATTGCAATCGAAGGCGGGTCAGTTCGCGGCGGCGACGCCATTGTCGGTCATGAGCTGGTGCAGTTCGCCAGCTTCATACATTTCCATCATGATGTCGCTGCCGCCGACAAATTCACCCTTCACATAAAGCTGGGGAATGGTCGGCCAATCGGAATAGGTCTTGATGCCCTGGCGGACCTCCTGATCCTGCAGCACGTCGACCGTGTCATAGGCAACGCCCAAATGCTCAAGGATCGCGATGGCGCGGCTTGAAAAACCGCATTGGGGGAAAAGCGGCGTGCCCTTCATGAAGAGCACCACGTCATTGCCGTTGACGATCTCGGCAATCCGCTGCTGCACGGCGTCGGTCATGCGAAAAATCCATTCCTGTCTGGTGTCCCGTAGCCACGGGCACGAAAATCTGCCGGCCCGTTAGTTGGGAACGGCGGTGGTGAGTTGCAAGGCATGGAGCACGCCCCCCATGCGCCCGCCAAGCGCGGCATAGACGGCCCGCTGCTGCGCGACGCGCGTCATGCCCCGGAAACTTTCCGACACCACGCGCGCGGCATAATGGTCGCCGTCCCCGGCAAGGTCGGTGATCTCGACCTCCGCATCGGGAAAGGCGGCCCGGATCATATCCGCAATCTCATCAGCGGCCATCGGCATGGGAAGAGCGTCCCTTACTGCGCTTCGATGAACATGCGGCGGGCGACCACAGCCTGTTCATCCAGCGCGATGCGCACGCCGGCTTCATCGATATCGATCCCCGCCGACGTCATATCGCCCAGCAGCTTGCGGATGACATCCTCATCGCCCGCTTCCTCGAAATCGGCCTGCACAACCGCCTTGGCATAGGCGTCGGTCTCTTCCGGGGTCAGGCCCATCTTCGCCGCAGCCCATTCCCCAAGCAGCCGGTTGCGCCGGGCCTGGATACGGAACTGCATTTCCTGATCGTGCGCGAACATATTTTCGAACGCCCGTTCGCGATCGTCGAAGGTGGTCATGCGTCTAAAACCTTGTGAAAACTGTATCTGTACTAATTGATAGGTAGTCGCGCGCCATTACGCAACGCCGAGCACGGGGGCAGGGACGATCCAGGGGCGTTCCTGCGCCACTTTCGCTTCATAGCTGTCGATCACATCGACTTCGCCCAGGGTCAGGCCGATTTCGTCCAGACCGCCCAGCAGGCAGTGTTTGCGAAAGGGATCAATCTCGAACCGGAAGCGGTCCTGGAACTGGGTGGTGACGGTTTGCGCCTCCAGATCGATATGGATCGGATCCGTCTTCGCGACCTCCAGCAACCGGTCCACGGCTTCCTGCGGCAGCACCACGGTCAATATGCCGTTCTTGAAGGCGTTGCCTGAGAAGATGTCGGAGAAGCTGGGTGCGATCACCACCTTGATGCCCAGGTCGCCAAGCGCCCAGGCGGCATGTTCGCGGCTGGAACCGCAGCCGAAATTGTCGCCCGCGATCAGGATGGGACTGCCGGCATAGGCGGGATCATCGAAGACATTGCCCGGTTCCTTGCGCAGCACCTCGAACGCGCCCCTGCCCAGGCCGTTGCGCGAAATCGTCTTGAGCCAATGGGCCGGGATGACGATGTCGGTGTCGACATTCTTCATCCCGAACGGATAGGCCCTGCCGTCAACGGTCGTCAGTTGCTCCATCAATGAACCTTCTTCATCTCGGCCGCCGGCGTGTCTTCGGCACGGCCCAGGGTTGCGGCCATCGCCGCACTTGCCAGCGCGCCCAGCGTCAGCAGCCAGAAAATCTTCTTCATGCGCCTATCCCCTCTTTGTTATTCAACATCGCGCGAACATCGGTCAGGCGACCGGTGATGGCCGCCGCCGCCGCCATGGCAGGCGACACCAGATGGGTGCGCGATCCCGGTCCCTGGCGGCCCATGAAATTACGGTTGCTCGTCGATGCGCAGCGCTCGCCCGCGGGCACCTTGTCCGGATTCATGCCCAGGCAGGCCGAACAACCCGGCTCACGCCATTCGAAACCGGCGTCGAGGAAGATGCGGTCCAGCCCTTCCGCCTCCGCCTGGCGCTTGACCAGGCCGGAACCGGGCACGACCATGGCATGTTTGATGCCCGCCGCGATATGACGTCCTTTCAGCAGGGCAGCGGCGGCACGCAGATCCTCGATCCGGCTGTTGGTGCAACTGCCGATGAAGACATGCTCGATCGCGACATCCTCCATCCGCTGACCGGCGGTCAGGCCCATATAGTCGAGCGACTTCTGCGCCGCGGCCTGCTTGGAAGGATCGGCGAAGCTGTGGGGATCGGGCACCACGCCGGTCACGGGGACCACATCCTCCGGGCTGGTGCCCCAGGTGACGTTGGGCACGATGTCGGCAGCATCGATGACCACGGTCTTGTCGAACATAGCCCCTTCGTCGGTGTGCAGCGTCCGCCACCAGGCGACCGCAGCATCCCAATCCGCGTCCTTGGGCGCCATCGGGCGGCCCTTGAGATAGGCAAAGGTCTTTTCGTCAGGCGCGAACAGGCCCGATCGCGCGCCCGCCTCGATCGACATGTTGGCGACGGTCAGGCGACCCTCGATCGACATGTCGCGGAAGACGGAGCCGCGATATTCCATAACATAGCCGGTGCCGCCCGCCGTGCCGATACGGCCGCAGATCGCCAGCGCCACATCCTTGGGCGTGACGCCCGGCGCCAGTTCACCATCGACCACCACGGCCATGGTCTTCGACTGCTTGAGCAGCAGCGTCTGGGTGGCGAGCACATGTTCGACCTCGCTCGTGCCGATGCCGAAGGCCAGCGCGCCCAGCGCGCCATGTGAGCTGGTGTGGCTGTCGCCGCAGACCAGCGTGGCGCCAGGAAGCGTGAACCCCTGTTCCGGACCGACGACATGGACGATGCCCTGCTCCACATCGGCGTCGCCGATCAGGCGGACGCCAAATTCAGGCGCATTCCGTTCCAGCGCGGCAAGCTGCTGCGCGCTTTCCGGATCGGCGATGGGAATGCGCTGCCCCTGCGCATCGCGGCGCGGGGTGGTGGGCAGATTATGGTCCGGCACCGCAAGGGTGAGATCGGGACGGCGCACCTTCCGTCCGGCGAGACGAAGCCCCTCAAACGCCTGCGGACTCGTCACCTCATGGACAAGGTGGCGATCGATATAGATGAGGCAGGTGCCGTCGGGACGACGCTCGACAACGTGTGCGTCCCAGATTTTTTCGTAGAGGGTGCGAGACTTAACCATAGTGTTCACCCCCTAGACCCGTAATGGCCGGGGGAAAAGGGGGTGAGCGACCGAAATCGGCTGTTTTTCCTATCTGTCAGGCAAGAATCTTACACTGCGCGATAATCTTCGAGGATATGACCCGCCGCACTGATCTCCGCTTCATGACTTTCCTCGCGCCAGGTTTCGGCCAGAGCCTCCTCCTCCCACTGCCGCATGGCGGGATGGGCCAGCATATGATCGACCCAAGCGCGAGCGACCGGGCCGACGTCCAGTCCATAGGTGCGCACGCGGAAGGCGACGGGCGCATAGAAAGCGTCGAGGGCCGTGAAATCCTTGCCGGCCAGGAAGGGACCGCCGAAGCGCTCCAGCCCCTGCTCCCACAATTCGCGCAAACGGGCGATATCCCTGTTGAGCGCAGGCGACGGCAAATGCAGATCGACACGGACACCGACGTTCATGGTGCAGTCGTTGCGCAACGCGGAAAAGCCGCTGTGCATTTCGGCGGCCGCGCATTGGGCGAAGGCGCGCGCAGCCTCATCGGCCGGCCAGACTCCCGCGTGGCGGTCGGCAAGATAGAGGATGATGCCGAGCGAATCCCAGACGGTGCGGTCTCCATCGACCAGCGCCGGCACCTGCCCGGTGGGCGAAAAGCTGCGGAACGCGGCATAGTTGGTGGCGGACGCGAAGGGTTCGATCCGATCGTCGAACGCAATGCCCAGCGCCTTCATCAGCACCCAGGGGCGCAACGACCAACTGCTATAGTTTCGATTGGCGGTGATGAGCGTATAGGACATCGGCATTCCTTCCCCGTGCAAGGTGCCCGCGCAATATCGCATCGGGTAACGGCGATATAGCCGCAACGATCCACGATGCTGACAAGCTGGGCTTATAAGCGCACCGTACGTCTGCGAAAGCGGGAGAACATTTCCCCTGACTCTAGCCAAGCCTTTGTCATCGCGGCACAAGGGCGCATCGCGGGCGGCATTCCCTTGCCGCCCTTCCCCGATCCATGGAGCATCTGTCGTGAACCGACGCCAATTTCTTGCCACCAGTGGCGCCACAGCCATCGCCGCCGCCACGCCACGCGCCTTTGCCCAGGCCAGCGAGACAGATGCGCGTTTCCGGACGATGCTGGACGGCTTCTTCTACGAGCGGCTGGAAGATTCGCCCGAAAGCGCGACGCGCCTCGGCCTGGACACCGGTGCACGAGCGGCATTGCGAGGCAAGCTCTCCGATACCAGCGCCGCTGGCGCAGCGCGCGACCTGGCCCGGACCAAGGCGCAGGCGAAGCAATTGGCAAGCGTCGACCGCACGACACTCAGTGCCGCGAGCCAGCTCGACTATGATGTCGTCGCCTATCAGCTCGATCGCGCGGTCGGTGGCGAGCGCTTCGGCTATGGCGAGACGGCCGGGCGGTTCGCGCCCTATATCCTCTCGCAGCTCACCGGCAGCTATCGCGAAGTGCCCGACTTCCTCGATTCGCAACATCGGGTGAAGGATGCGGCGGACGCCGACGCCTATCTCTCCCGCCTCGAAGCCTTCTCCGTCGCCATGGATGGCGAACTGGACCGGCAGAAGGCGGACGCGGCCAGGGGCGTGTTCGCGCCGGATTATATTCTCGACACGGTGATGAAGATGCAGGCAGCGCTGCGCGACCAGCCGGCGGTGCAGACCGTGCTGGTCGCCTCCTTCGCCAGGAAGCTGGCCGCCGCTGGCCTGCCGCCCGAACGCGCGACCCAGGCGGAACAGATCGTCACGGAGAAGATCTTCCCCGCCATCGACCGCCAGCGCGCGCTGGTGCAGCAGTTGCGGGCGAAGGCGGTGCATGATGCGGGCTGCTGGCGCCTGCCCGACGGCGAGGCTTTCTACGCCGCTGCCGCCGAAGCCGCGACCACCACACGCCTGACCGGCGACGAGATTCACCAGCTTGGCCTGGATCAGGTGGCGGAGATCAGCGGCCGGATCGACGCGATCCTAAAAGGGGAAGGGATGAGCCAGGGGACGGTCGGCGACAGGCTGGTGGCGCTCAACAAGCGGCCCGACCAGCTTTATCCCAACACCGATCCGGGCCGCGAGGCGCTGCTGGCGCAACTGAACAGCCAGATCATCGCGATGCAGAAGCGCCTTGGCGAAGCCTTCAACACCGTGCCCAAGGCGCCGGTCGAGGTGCGCCGCGTGCCGGTGACGATCCAGGCGGGCGCGCCGGGCGGCTATTATCAGAACGCCTCGCTCGACGGGTCACGGCCGGCCATCTACTTCATCAACCTGCGCGACACGTTCGACCGGCCGAAATTCGGCCTCGCCACGCTGACCCATCATGAAGCGGTGCCGGGCCATCATCTTCAGGTGTCGGTCGCACTGGAATCCGATTCCATCCCGATGATCCGGCGGCGCGGCTTCTACAGCGGCTATTCGGAAGGCTGGGCGCTCTATTCCGAACAGCTTGCCGACGAGATGGGCATGTATGCGGGCGATCCGCTGGGCCGGGTCGGCTATCTGCAATCGCTGCTGTTCCGCGCCACCCGGCTGGTGGTCGACAGCGGGATGCACGCCAAGCGCTGGAGCCGCGAGAAGGCGACCGATTACCTGATCGCCACCACTGGCATCGCGCGCGGCCGCAGCCAGGGCGAGATCGACCGCTACACCGTCTGGCCGGGTCAGGCATGCAGCTACAAGATCGGCCATACCGTGTGGAACGACCTGCGCGAGGAAGCGAAGAAGGCGCAGGGCGACAGGTTCGACCTCAAGCAATTCCATGAGGTGCTGACGCTGGGCGCGATGCCGCTGGATATCCTGAAACAGGCCGTGCGGCAGCGGGCGGGGATTGCATAAACCTTGCTAAGTACAGTGAAAAAACGGCCCGGCTATGCACCGGGCCGTCCAGTTCCTTCCACCCAAATCGCGAGAGGAGTGTCGAAGTCCCCGCGAACTGGCTGTCCTCACGGCCCCGGCCGCGAAACGTCAGTCTTCCACGCTTGTTACGGATGCGGAACCCATCTCCCCGTCGCGCATCGGGATATCGCCGGGGAGATGGACTATCCGGCAACCTGCCCACTGCCAGGCTATCCGGGCCTAAACCCCGTTCGCCCTGGGCCTGTCGAAGGGCATTCCTTCTCCTTCAGGAAAGGAGAGGGCTTCGACAAGCTCAGCCCGAACGGGTTGAGAAGGCACGGCCTGGATCAGGCCGCAAACTGATTCATCGTGTTGTGCGTGCCGCCAGCCTTCAGCGCGGCTTCGCCGGCGAAATAGTCCTTATGATCGTCGCCGATGTCGGAGCCGGCCATGTTCTGATGCCGCACGCAGGCGATGCCCTGACGGATTTCCTGACGCTGCACGCCCTTGACGTACCCCAGCATTCCGGCCTCGCCGAAATATTCCCTGGCGAGATTGTCGGTGCTGAGCGCCGCCGTGTGATAGGTCGGCAGGGTGATGAGGTGGTGGAAGATGCCCGCTTGGCGCGCCGCGTCCTTCTGGAAGGTGCGGATGCGCTCATCGGCTTCGATGCCAAGATCGGTGGCGTCATAATCCACGCTCATCAGCTTCGCCCGGTCATAGGCGGTGACGTCGCGCCCTTCCTTCTCCCAGGCGTCGAACACCTGCTGGCGGAAGTTCAGCGTCCAGTTGAAGCTGGGCGAATTATTGTAGACCAGCTTGGCGTTGGGGATCACCTCGCGGATACGGCTGACCATGCCGCCGATCTGGCCGATATGCGGCTTTTCCGTCTCGATCCACAGCAGGTCGGCGCCATTCTGAAGCGCGGTGACACAGTCGAGGACACAGCGATCCTCACCGGTGCCAGCGCGGAACTGGTAAAGGTTGCTGGCCAAGCGCTTGGGCTTCAATAGCTGCCCGTCGCGGCTGATGAGGACGTCGCCATGGCCGATCGCGGCCGGATCAACCGGCTCGCAATCGAGGAAGCCATTATAGAGGTCGCCAATGTCGCCAGCCTCACGGGTATAGGCGATCTGCTTGGTCAGGCCCGCGCCCAGCGAATCGGTGCGCGCGACGATCACGCCGTCATCGACGCCCAGTTCGAGGAAGGCGTAGCGCACCGCGCGGATCTTCGCGAGGAAGTCCTCATGCGGCACCGTGACCTTGCCGTCCTGGTGGCCGCACTGCTTTTCGTCCGAAACCTGGTTTTCGATCTGGATGCAGCAGGCGCCCGCCTCGATGAACTTCCTGGCGAGGAGATAGGTCGCCTCCGCATTGCCGAAGCCCGCGTCGATGTCGGCGACGATCGGAACCACATGGGTTTCGAAGCCGTCGATCTGCTGTTGCAGCTTCGCCGCCTTGACCTCATCTCCTTCTTCGCGCGCCTTGTCGAGGTCGCGGAACAGGCCACCCAGTTCGCGGGCGTCAGCTTGGCGCAGGAAAGTGTAAAGCTCCTCGATCAGCGCGGGAACGCTGGTCTTTTCATGCATCGACTGGTCGGGCAGCGGACCAAATTCGCTGCGCAGCGCGGCGACCATCCAGCCGGACAGATAGAGGTAGCGCCCCTTGGTCGTGCCGAAATGCTTCTTGATGGAAATCATCTTCTGCTGGCCGATGAAGCCGTGCCAGCAGCCCAGCGACTGGGTGTAATTGGCCGGATCGGCATCATAGGCGACCATGTCGGCGCGCATGATCTTCGCGGTGTAGCGTGCAATGTCGAGGCCGGTGTGGAAACGGTTCTGCACCCGCATCCTCGCGACGGATTCCGGCGCAATGCCGTCCCAGTTGGCCTGGCCGCCGATCAGCGTATCGGCCTTCGCGATTTCACTTTGATAGGTCATCTGTCCATCCTTCGGGTGAGCGGGAATGGACAGCGAAATAGACAGGAGATCTGCAATTGCGCAGCCCCGTCAAAGTCCAGTTGTCGATCTTTACAAAAATCTGATGTAAAGTTGTAAAGCTTATACAAGGGAACGGAGTCGATGACCAAGGATCGCCCGGTTTACATGGGTCCGCGCCTGCGCAGACTGCGGCGCGATCTGGGCCTGACGCAGGCGGACATGGCGGCCGACCTGGAGATTTCGCCCAGCTATGTCGCGCTGCTGGAGCGCAACCAGCGGCCGCTGACCGCCGACATGCTGTTGCGGCTGGCGCGCACCTACAGGCTGGACATGGCGGAGGTAGCGGGTGACGGCGGCGCGGAGCAGACCGCGCGATTACAGGCGGTACTGAAAGACCCGATGTTCGCCGATATCGACCTGCCCACGCTCGCGACCGGTGACGTGGCGGTCAATTATCCGGGCATCACCGAAGCGCTCCTGCGGCTCTACACCAGCTATCGCGAGGAGCATCTGGCCCTGGCCGATCGGGGGGCGGATCGCGGCGCGGGGCTGGAGCCTGTGGAAGATGTGGCCGATCCCGTGGCGGAATCGCGCCGTTTCCTGGCCGCGCGGCGCAACAGCTTTCCGGTGCTGGACGACGCGGCGGAGAGGCTGGCGACCGAGGCGGAGGCCGAGGGCGGCCTGACGGCCTGGCTCAAGGCGCGCCACAATCTGCGGGTGCGACGGTTGCCTTCGGATGTGATGGCCGGGTCGATGCGGCGGTTCGACCGGCATCGCGACGCCGTGCTGCTGGACGACGCACTGGACGGGGCCAGCGCACAATTTCAGCTCGCGCTCCAGATCGCCTATCTGGAAATGCGCAAGAGTTTCGACGCGCTGCTCAAGGACGGGCAGTTCAACAGCGAGAGCGGCCGCCGCCTCGCCCGCCGTGCTCTGGCCAACTATGGCGCGGCGGCGATCCTGATGCCCTACACGCCCTTTGCAAAAGCGGTCGAGGCACGGCGCTATGATGTGGAGGCGCTCGCCCGCCAGTTCGGCACGAGTTTCGAGCAGACCGCCCACCGGCTGACGACGCTCCAGAAGCCGGGGCAGGAACGGGTGCCTTTCTTCTTCCTGCGGGTCGATCCGGCGGGCAATGTGTCCAAGCGGCTGGACGGCGCGGGCTTTCCCTTCGCCCGTCATGGCGGCTCCTGCCCGCTCTGGTCGGTGCATCGCGTGTTCGAAACCCCGCGCGAGGTAGTGACGCAATGGCTGGAACTGCCCGACGACCAGCGCTTCTTCTCGATCGCGCGGACGGTGACGGCGGGCGGCGGCGGATGGGGGGCGCCCAGGGTGGAGCGCGCCGTCGCGCTGTGCTGCGCGGCGGAGCATGCGCACAAGCTCATCTATACGCAGGACACGCTGCCAGTGGAGCCGGCGCCGATCGGTGTCACGTGTCGCCTGTGTCACCGCGCCCAGTGCATGGCGCGTTCCGCCCCGCCGATCGGGCGCGAAATGCTGCCCGACGATTATCGCCGGACGCGCGCGCCCTTCGGCTTTGCCGACGGATGATCGATCAGATATGCAGAAAAATGGGGGAGAGCGCGAAGACCGCGCTCAATCCCCCAACCATGCCTCGCCCTGCCGGTTTTGCCGGCGGCATCCTCTCCAAGAAACTATTATTGGCGCGGCATCAGCAACGCCCCTCTAGCGCAGCGATGCGACAAAAAAAAGGCCGGTCCGAAGACCAGCCTGAAAGTTTTTAGGAGAGGATGCCTGAAAGGCACACCTCCTTTGCCAACCGGCCGGCACCTTCGCAAATGCGAAGGGAAAAACAGCAGTTGCATGGAATGCAACCGCAAGCGGAACGATGCCCATAAAGGGATTGTCAGGGCTTTGGCCCTAAACCCGCCGGATGCACGGACCGGCATCTGGACAGACGGGGTTAGGCGCCGCGATTCGCTATCGCCGCGACATTGACGGCCTGCGCGCGCTCGCCATCCTGCCGGTGCTGCTGTTCCACGCCCATGTACCGGGCTTTTCGGGCGGCTATGTCGGTGTCGACATCTTCTTCGTCATTTCCGGCTTCCTCATCACAGGGATCATCGCGCGCGAGGTCAATGAAAAGCGCTTCTCGCTCGTGCATTTCTATGAACGACGCTTCCGCCGCATCCTGCCTGCATTGACGCTGATGATGCTGGCGGTGCTGGGCGCGGCCGCCTGGCTCTATCTGCCGGGCGATCTGGAAGGCGTGCCGAAATCGGCGCTGGCCGCCACCTTCTTCGTCTCCAACCTCTGGTTCTTTGCCGACACCGGCTATTTCGCGGGCGGCGCGGACGTGAAACCACTGCTCCATAGCTGGTCGCTGGCAGTCGAGGAGCAATATTATATCGACTTCCCCATCCTGCTGATGCTGCTGGCGCGCTTCGCACAGCGCTGGCGGACGGCGGTGGTCGCGACGATAGCGGCGGGATCGCTGGCGCTCTGCGTCGCGATGCAGCGCGATGCGACCGGTTTCGCCTTCTATCTGCTGCCCGCCCGCGCCTGGGAATTATTCGCCGGCGCGCTGTTGGCGCTGGGCGCAGTACCCGTGGTGCGAGCGCACTGGTTGCGTGAGGGGATTGCCTGGGCGGGCGTTTCCGCCATTGCGTTCGCGGTCTTCACCTATGATCGCAGCACCCTGTTCCCCGGCGTCGCGGCGCTGTTGCCGGTGGCGGGTGCAGCCGCCCTGCTGCATGGCGCACCGGGCACCAGCATGGAGCGGCTGCTTGCCCTGCCGCCGCTGGTGGGCGTGGGCCTCCTCTCTTACTCCCTCTATCTCTGGCACTGGCCGCTGATCGTCTTCACCGAATATGCAACCGACCTGCCGCTGTCGGGATGGATACGGATCATGGTGATCGGCGGCGCGTTTCTGGCCGCCTTCCTGTCCTGGCGTTTCGTAGAACGGCCTTTCCGCAATCCGCGCCACATGCCAACGCGCCGGATCTTCGGCTTTACCGCCGCAGCCATGGCGACCTTGTGCGCCCTGTCGCTGGCGCTGTTTACCACTGGTCCCTGGTCGTCACGTTTCTCCCCGGCGGTGCTCGCGCAGATCGCCGGGCGCGACGATGTCAGCCCGAAGCGTGGGCGTTGTCACGACAGCTTCGTGCGCGGGATGCAGCCCTGCGTGCTGGGCGCGGCGACACCGCCCGACGCGCTGCTCTGGGGTGACAGCCATGGCGTGGAACTGGCCTATGCGCTGGGCCAGCAGGCGCGCGCGCAGGGCCGCTCCCTCATCCAGCGCACCGCGTCCAGTTGTCCGCCCGTGCTGGACTATATGGCAAAGGATGCCCGCTGCGCCGCCGCCAACCGCGCCATCTTCGCGGCGATTCGCGCGAACCCGCATATAAAGCGCGTCTATCTGGCCGCCTTTTGGGCCAATGGCGATTTCGATGATCCGGCCTTCGTCGCGAAGCTCGACCACAGCATAAAAGCGCTGCGGGCAGAGGGCCGGGCCGTCACGATCATCGGCCCCGTACCGCCCCAGCCCTTCGACGTGCCGCGCCGCCTGGCCCACCTTGCCTGTGCGGGTCGCCTCGCTGGGGCGACGGGCGTCGATCGCGCCACGGTCGAAGAACGCACCCGCCATCTGCGCAAACTCTTCACCGCATGGCAGGCGCGCGGCGTGGATTATATCGATCCGATAGCGGCCCTCTGCGACACCCGTCATTGTGCGATCGAGCGGGACGGCAAGCCGCTCTATTTCGATTCGCATCATCTGAGCGTTGCTGGCGCGCGCCTCGTGATGCAGCGCGGCGGTTAGGCCTATTCAGCGGCCAGCGCATATTCCTCACGCGGCAGTTCCCGCGCCAGCGCCTCAGCAATGTCGGTCACTAGTCCACGCATCCGCTCAATCCCCGGTCCCGGCCGATCGAGCGTCACGTCGAGATAGAGGGTACGGTCGATTTCGACCTGAATCGCGTGCATCCCGCGCCCTGGACGACCATGCCGCTCCAGCAGATAATCGCCCGCATAGGGGTGATTTTGCGCCGTCGCCACGCCATGCGCCTCGGCCATGTCGGCGATGAGCGCCATCAGCCGGCTGGATGCGCTGCGGCCGAACCGGTCGCCCAGCACCATGCCCGGCGCGCGGCGACCCGGCGCCGGGGGCGACAGCGGCGGCATACTGTGCAGGTCGACCAGGATGGCATGGCCATAGGCGTCGTGCGCCGCCTTCATCAATTGGGCCAGCATGGCATGATAGGGGCGATGGACCTGGTCGATCCGCCGCTGCACCTCAGCCCAGGACAACGGCCCGCGCCATAATTCTTGCGCACCGGGCAGACGGCGCGGCAACAGGCCCAGGCCGCCGCGCAGCTTCGCGCTGCTGTGCAGGGCGGCGCCATGCGGCACGTCGCGCAGCATCACCGGGTCCACTTCCCGCTCATGCCGGTTGAGATCAATCATCGCCCGCGCCGCCCGCGCGACCAGCACGGTGAAGCCACGCGCGATCAGCGGCTGAACGAGCAGGTCAGCCCAGCGATCTTCCAGCCGTTGCAGGATTTCCGGCCGTACCCGCGCCTGCGCCAGAAGGTCTGCCGGATAATCGCGCCCGGCATGGGGCACCGACACTATGACGGGGCGGCTGGGCGTCGCTGGCCCGTGCAGGTCGAAAAAGCCGTTCGTAGAAACAGGAGGATGCGGCGCGCCGTCGTCCAATGCGGTTCCTTTCACCGGCGCGTCCAATGTGGTTCCCCGGATGGATAATATTTACACCTTGTCGCATATAAGCGGACATCGCGCCAGCCAGAGGGGTGGGAGGCGCGCGACCAGACGATAGGACGAAAACGGGGCGATGATTCGCATATTGTTGGCAGAAGATGATGAAAGTATGCGGACCTATCTTGCCCGCGCACTGGAAAAGTCGGGTTATGAGGTGGTTTCGGCCGCCACCGGGTTGGAGGCGCTGCCCCATATCAACAGTGACCGGTTCGACCTGTTGCTGACCGACATCGTCATGCCGGAAATGGACGGCATCGAACTGGCGCAACATGCCGCGCAGGTCGCGCCCGATATGCGGATCATGTTCATCACCGGCTTTGCCGCCGTGACGCTGAAGGCCGGCAAGGCCGTGCCACAGGCCAAGGTGCTGTCCAAGCCCTTCCACCTGCGCGACCTGGTGCTGGAGGTCGAGCGGATGTTCGACAGCCAGAGCGTGTCGGGCCTCAATTGAGGCTCAGCCCGGAACGACTTCCTGCATGTCTGGCGTGGGGTCGAGCGGCAGGCCGGCCATGGCTGCGTTGAAGCGTTCGCGGTCCAGCCCCTTTTCCCACACCGACACCACCACCGTCGCCACCGCATTGCCGATGAAGTTGGTGAGGCTGCGGCATTCACTCATGAAGCGGTCGACGCCCAGGATCAGGGTCATGCCCGCGACCGGCACCGACGGCACGATCGACAGCGTAGCCGCCAGCGTGATGAAGCCCGCACCGGTGACGCCGGCCGCCCCCTTGGACGAGATCATCGCCACCAGCAGCAGCAATATCTGATGCTCCAGGCTGATATGCACATTGCACGCCTGGGCGATGAACAGAGCCGCCAGCGTCATATAGATGTTGGTGCCGTCGAGGTTGAAGCTGTAGCCCGTCGGCACCACAAGCCCGACCACCGACTTGCGGCAGCCGGCGCGCTCCATCTTCTCGATCAGGCTGGGCAGCGCCGCTTCCGAAGAGGAGGTGCCGAGCACCAGCAGCAACTCAGCCTTCAGATAGCGGATGAGGTGGAGGATGTTGAACCCCACCAGCCAGCCGACCGCGCCCAGCACCCCCAGCACGAACAATAAGGAAGTGAGGTAGAAGGTCGCCACCAGCCCGGCGAGATTGGCGAGCGTGCCGACGCCATATTCGCCGATGGTGAAGGCCATGGCCCCGAAAGCGCCGATCGGCGCCGCCTTCATCAGCAGGGCAACCAGCTTGAACACCGCATGGCTGGCGGATTCGAGCACGCGCATCAACGGATCGGCCTTGTCCCCAATCATGGTCAGCGCGATACCGAACAGGATCGCCACGAACAGCACCTGCAATATGTTGCCATCCGCCACCGCCGAAACCATGGTCGAGGGGATGATGCCCATCAGGAAGCCGGTGAGCGTCGTTTCATGCGCCTGATGGGCATAGTCGGCGACCTTGCCGGCATCGAGCGTCGCTGGATCGATATTCAGGCCCGCGCCCGGCTGCACGACATTGGCGACGATCAGGCCGACGATGAGGGCGAGGGTCGAGAAGGTCAGGAAATAGGCGAACGCCTTGGCCGCCACCCGACCGATCGCGCCCAGTTCCTTCATCCCCGCAATGCCGGTGACGATGGTCAGGAAGATGACCGGAGCGATGACCATCTTCACCAGCTTGATGAACGCTTCGCCGAGCGGCTTCAACTGCTTGCCCGCATCGGGCCAGACATGGCCGATCAGCACGCCAAGCGCGATCGCGACCAGCACCTGGACATAAAGCTGTCGGTAGAAAGGCAGCCGCGGCGCTATCTGGAGCGGCGAGGATGGCGATGGCAGCATATATCTGGGCGTCCCCCTGTCTGCGCCGCACCATATGGGCGGCCCCAACCCTGTCCAGCAGAATGTTGGCCGGAAGAATGTTGGCCCGACGCAATTTCCCGCTTGCGCGCTGTGCTACCCCCCGCTATTGGCCCCCTCCACGGCGGGCGTGTAGCTCAGTGGTAGAGCACTGTGTTGACATCGCAGGGGTCGCAAGTTCAATCCTTGCCACGCCCACCATGGAAAAGCCCGGCAGGTCGATGACCTCGCCGGGCTTTTCTATGCTCGGAGAGGGATAATTGCAGCCCTCCTTCCAGTGACATGCTCCCGGTGCGCTAGGCGAAACCGCTTGCCTGCCTTCAAGTCCATGATATTCTTCATATCCGATGCGTGCACAGGATCATGAAGCCGCCATCTACCCCAATCATCCGGTGTGGTGCGCGCTGTCTTCCTATGTCGTTGGTCCTGAAAATACCCGCCTCTCCTTCGTACAACGGCTCGCCCGCGAAAATGGCTGGAGCGAAACACAAGCGCTGCGCGTGTTCGAGGAATATCGCCGTTTCTGCTTTCTAGCGGTGACGAGCGATTGCGAACTCACTCCGTCCGACGCGGTCGATCAGGCTTGGCATCTCCATCTGACTTACAGCCGCGACTATTGGGAACGTTTCTGCCCCGATGTTCTCGGTCGACCACTGCACCATGGGCCGACCGCCGGGGGGGATGTCGAACGGTCACGCTTCTTCGAACAATATGCCAGGACGCTGCAATATTATGAGCGGGTCTTTGGCGCGTCGCCTCCCATTGATCTCTGGCCGGGCGCCGGACGACGACTGATCGACGATCCCCGATCACGGCGCGTCCATCCACGCGACGGAATGGTGGTTTCACGCTCCACGCTGCGGGCAATTCTCATTGCCACGGCGCTGATTGCCATGCTTCACTTTATCATATGGTAGAGGAACCTTGGGTCATGAGAATCTTCGATCATGATGAGTGGACCGGTGGCCAGTTCCTCACCCTGTATATCATACTTCTCTGCATCGTCATTCGTCTGGGATTTGCCATTCCCCGCTATCTTCGCGCGCGTGGCAGCGAAGCCGGCGCGATTGATAATGAGCAGGCCGCCTTTCTCTCCGGCGGTCCCGGCCGCGTTTTCGATCTGATCGTTACCCGGCTCCTGTCGGCACGACTGCTTGCGCTGACCGACGACCGCCAGATCGAGATCGTGCGACGCGACATGCGGCGTAGCGGAGCGGAGGCAAGCATACTCGCGCTACCCTCCCCCATCCAATGGTCCGCGGTCGAGAATGCGCTCCATTCGCATGTGGACGCGCTGCGGCGCGGGCTCGTCGCCGCCGGACTGCTGATGGACGAAAGACGGGCTATGCTGGTCCGCCTGTGCCAGACGCTGCCCTATCTGCTGCTGCTCACATTCGGCATATCGCGCTGGCGCTATGGCACCGCGCTCGACCATCCGACCGGCTTCCTGACCATATTGCTGATCGCCACCATCATCTTCACGCTCATGCGCTGGTTCATGCGCGAACCGAGGACGTGGAGCGGCATTACCGCGATCGAGGAGGCGCAGGCGCGTGCCGAACGTCTCCAGCGCGCGCCCACTGCCGATGAAGCCGTGCTCGCGGTTGCGCTGTTCGGCACTATGGTACTCGTCGGCTCCGGCTGGAACGACTTTCATCTGATGCGGACCAACAGCGGTCACTCCGACAATGGAGGTGGCGGAGGATGCAGCGGCGGCGGGTGTGGCGGATGCGGAGGATGTGGCGGATAGATGGAGGCACTCTTCGACATCCCTTTCCATGAAGGCCCAGCGCAACGATAACGGCCAGTGCGGCATTTGCCGGTTGCGGCATGATATTGCGCCGATATACTCCGACAAAAGGGAGGGGCGATCATGCGTTGGGTTTTAGGGGTTCTGGGAACATCCATCCTTCTATCGGCATCGCCCGCGCTACAGGCGCAAATGCCGGACACCATCCTCTATGGCGTCGCCTATTACGACGAATATACGCCTGTCGATCGCGTGGACGAGGATGCCCGGTTAATGAAGGATGCGGGCATTACCGTGGTGCGGATCGCGGAGTCGACCTGGGGCACGCTGGAACGCCAGCCGGGCATATTCGACTTCAGTCATGTCGACCGGATGCTGGCCGCAATGCACCGGCAGGGCATCAAGGTGATCGTCGGCACGCCGACCTACGCGGTGCCTACCTGGCTTGCGCGCCAGCATCCCAACGTCCTGGTCGTCACACCGCAGGGGCGGGCCGAATATGGCCGGCGCCAGAATATGGACATCACCGATCCCGATTATCGCGCCGCCGCCGAGCGCGTGATTGTCGCGCTGATCGATCATGTGAAGGATCATCCGGCTGTCATAGGCTACCAGCTCGACAACGAAACGAAGGCGTATGACACCAGCGGCGCCAATGTGCAGGCCGCTTTCGTCGCATCCATGAAAAGGAAGTGGCCGACCCTGGATGCGATGAACAAGGCATATGGTCTCGATTACTGGAGCAACCGCATCAACCGGTGGGAGGATTTCCCGTCCGCCAACGGATCGATCAATGCCAGCCTGTCCAATGCCTTTGCCGCGTTCCAACGCAGCCTCGTCACCGATTTTCTGAACTGGCAGGCAGAAATCGTTCGCGCCCATGCACGACCGGGCCAGTTCCTGACCCAGAATTTCGATCTCGCCTGGAAAGGATACAGCTTCGGCATCCAGCCTGAGGTGGACCATTGGAAGGCCGCCCGCCCGCTGGATATTGCCGGGATCGACATCTATCACCCCAGCCAGGACAAGCTGACCGGCGCAGAGATCGCTTTCGGCGGTGACGTTGCGCGATCGATGCGAAATGGCCAGAATTATCTGGTGCTGGAAACAGAGGCGCAGGGGTTTCCACAATGGACACCCTATCCGCGCCAATTGCGGTTGCAGGCGTTCAGCCACCTCGCCTCCGGCGCGCAGATGGTGGCATATTGGCACTGGGCGACCACCGCGAACGCCATAGAGACCTATTGGCGCGGGCTATTGTCGCAGGACTATAAGCCGAACGCGGTCCATGCCGAAGCGCAGACGGTTGGCGCGGATATAAAGCGGCTTGGCCCGAAACTGGCCGGCATGACGAAGCATAATCGCGTCGCAATCTATGTCAGCAACACCGCGCTCAGCGCGTTTGACTCGTTCAAGCCAAACGGCATCGATTATAATCAGGTGCTGCGCCCATTCTACGACGCGCTGTACCGGATGAACGTGGAGGTCGACATCCTGTCGCCCGACTCCACCATGAAGCTGGACGACTATAAGCTGATCGTCGTGCCGGCGCTCTATGCGGCGAGCGACGCGGAGATCGCGAAGCTCAACGATTTCGCCAAGCGCGGCGGCCACTTGCTCTACACGTTCAAGAGCGGCTTTTCGGACGAGAATACCAAGGTCCGCTATGCGAGCCAGCCCGGCGCGATCGCCGAGGCGGCGGGCGTCACCTACCAGCAGTTCACCATTCCGGAGGGTGTCACGCTGGAGGGAGACCCGTTCAACGTGGGCAATGAGGACAATAAGGCACGCTGGTGGATGGAGATGCTGACGCCGACGACGGCCAAGGTCGTCGCGCGCTACAAACACCCATCATGGCCCGCTCACGCCGCGATGACCCGCAACGCCTGGGGCAAGGGCGAGGTCAGCTATATCGGTTTCATGCCAAGCGACGCGCTGGTCGAGAAGATCGTCGCAGCCGAGGTTGAAAGGGCGGGCGTCACACCGGCCATGCCCGGCGTCCGCTTCCCGATCATCGTGCGCGGCGGCACGCTGAAGGATGGGCGTCAGGTCCACTATCTTCTCAACTATTCCGCCACGCCGCAGCATATTTCGGCGACCGGCGACGGGACGGAATTGCTCAGCGCGCGTAAGATCGCGCGCGGACAGCAGATTGATCTTGCGCCCTGGGATGTCGCCATCATCCAGGATGATGCGGCGCCCTGATGCGCGCAGGGGATTCCCGTTCGGGCATGGCCATCCCCTGCCGGTTCGCCGCCTGAAGCAGCCCCGTCATCGCATCTTGACGACGACCTTGCCCCTGGATCGTCCGGTTTCGATATAGGCCAAAGCCTCGTTAACCGCGGCGAAGGGAAAGATCTTATCCATGACGGGGCGAATGATCCCGTCTTCGATAAGCGTCGCGATCTTGCTCAACTGATCGCCATTGGCGCGCATGAACAGGAACGCATAGGTGACGCGATGGCGCCTGGCCTTGCGTCGAATCTTTAGGCTCAACAGCCGCAGGAGCTGGCGCAGGAACCAGTTCAATCCCTGCTCCCTGGCGAAATCGGGATCGGGCGGGCCAGAGATGGAAATCAGCTTGCCGCCCGGTTTGAGTATGTTCAGAGATTTCTGGAGCGTGTCGCCATCCAGGCTGTTGAGGACAACATCATAGCCGGTCAAAAGCGTCTCAAAGTCCTGTTTCTTATAGTCGATAATGACATCCGCGCCGAGGCTTTTGACCAGTTCGATATTGGCCGTACTCGTCGTCGTGGCGACCGTTGCGCCAAGATGCTTCGCCAACTGGATGGCAAAGCTACCCACCCCTCCGGAGCCGGCGTGGATGAGAATCTTCTGCCCTTTCTTCAGCGCGGCCGCCTCTACCAGCACTTGCCAGGCGGTGAGCGCCACCAGCGGGATCGATGCGGCTTCCTCCATGGAAAGGTTGCTGGGCTTGAGCGCCACATCGGCCTCATTCACCGCGATCAGTTGCGCAAATGTCCCGATCCGACCATCGCGCGGCCGGGCATAGATTTCATCGCCCAGCTTGAAGCGCCGGACATTCGATCCGACCCGGATGACCGTTCCAGCCATGTCGTGCCCCAGAATGAAGGGTGGACGGTATGGCAGGATGGGCTTGAACTCTCCGTCGCGAATCTTGGAATCCAGAAGATTGAGTCCGGCCGCGTGGACCTGGACCAGGACGTCGTCATCCCCGACTTCCGGTTCCGACATGTCACCGAAACGCAGGGGCCCCTTTTTCTTATAGTGGTCGAGGATGAAGGCCTTCATGATGATGTCTCCGATCTCATGCCGACGCCAACCTCTAACCGAACGGTTGCCGCGGTCACTTCATGACCATGGGGGCCGCATAGACGCGCGGCCCCCATGATTGGGTTCAGCGCGCTATCCGATACCGTTCTGCGGCATGGGCCTGGCCGAAGCCCGGAATCATGGTTTGCCGCGCGGCCTGATAGGCATCCCACTGTCCGGCATCCGGGAGTGGAGGGATGGTTACGGCTTCCCGGCGGTCGAATCCGACCAGCGCAGCGTCCACCAACTCGTTCACGTCCATCAAGCCGGGAATGGTGTTGACGTCGACCCCCGCCCGTTCCCAGATTTCGGTACGGGTCGCCGCCGGCAGGACCGCCTGAACATAAACGCCTTTCGATGCGAGTTCGAGGCCGAGACTCTGGGAAAAATACAGGACGAACGCCTTGGTCGCGCCATAGACCGTCTGGCCGAACTCCGGCACCAGCCCCACGACCGAAGCGATATTGATGATCGCCCCTTCACCAGCCTCCACAAGGCGCGGCGCCACGGCGCTCGCCAGGCGCACCAGCGCGGTCGTATTGAGCGCGATGATATTCGCGACATCATCGGCCGCCTGATCGACGAAATCGCCGCTCTTGGCTGCCCCGGCATTGTTGACGAGGATTCCGATGCGACGGTCGTCACGCAGGCGGGTCTCCACCGCTGCCAGTTCCTGGGGCTTAGTGAGGTCGGCCTGAATGATATCGACAGTCACCTCGCTTTCCTGCCGCAGTCGGGTAGCCAGGGCTTCCATCCGTGCCGCATCGCGGGCGACCAGCACCAGGTCGTGCCCACGGCGGGCGAAACGTTCGGCATAGCTGGCACCGATGCCAGTGGAAGCGCCGGTAATGAGGACGGACGGAATATCGGTCATGGCGTTGCTCTCTTCTCTAATGAAACCTATATTCATGATGATCATCATGATTGCCATCAAATATGATAGCTGTCATCTAATTTCAACGGCGCCTGCGGAGAATTTTGAAAATGAGAGTCAGTCGGGAGCAAATGGGCCAGAACCGGCGGCGGATACTGGATGCGGCCGGCCGCCTGTTTCGGGAAAAGGGCTTTGATGCGGTCGGCGTCGCCGAAGTCATGAAGGCGGCAGGCCTCACGCATGGCGGCTTCTATGGCCATTTCAGCTCAAAGGACGATCTGATTGCGCATAGCGTTGCCCATGCTCTTACCAGTAATGCGGAGGGTGGAAGCGATTTTCGTGCCTATCTCGACGCCTATCTTTCGCCGGGCCATCGCGACGATGCGGCCAATGGTTGCCCAACGGCGGGCCTGGCCGCCGATGTCCGTCACCAGACTGCGGAGGCCCGTTTGGCTATGTCTGAAGGCTTCAGGTCGCAGATCGACCGGATCAGCGAGGCGCTCCCTGAATCGACGATGGTAGACAAGCGCCGCGCAGCGATCGGAAGCTGGGCAGCGATGGTGGGCGCGATCATCCTTGCCCGCGCCGTCGATGACCGCGAATTTTCAGACGAGATACTGGAACAGACGCGGGCATGGATCGATGCCGGGATCAACCGGATGTCCGCCCCGGAATAGGCCTGCCTCCCAGGATCAATGTGCGACTGGTCAACGGGGCCGCTGACGATCCACAGATTATCTGGTGGCTTTCCTCATGCTCGTGGCGGGCCGAAAGTTGCGGCACGCCTCGCGCTTGTACGACAGGGCGCGTTCGACCTTGGCCCAGGCCTCGATGTCGGCAGCGGTAATCCCCTCTTCGTCGGTGGAGCGGATAGGGCGAGGAATCGGAACAGGCGCACGCATGGTCAACTCACGAAACGAACAAGCTATCGACTATAGCGCGCGCGGATGTCACGGGAGTGTCCCGAACATTACAAACGGGCAATGCGGACGAGAGGCGGGAAATGACGGTGGCTTGCGAAATCATCGGCACGCGGCGCGTGCTGTTCGTGATGGCGGTGGAGGCGGAATATGGGCCGCATCTGCGCGCCCGCTTTTCCCCTTTGCTGACCGGGGTCGGTCCGGTCGAAGCCGCGCTCGCCACCGGCATGGCGCTGCATGATCTGGCGCGGGAGAAGGCGCTGCCCGACCTCGCCGTCTGCCTGGGGTCGGCGGGATCGCGCACCTGTTCCCTGGGGGATATTTTCCAGGTCGCCAGCGTGTCCTGGCGCGACATGGATGCGTCGCGCCTGGGTTTTACCAAGGGTGTGACGCCCTTCGTCGATCATCCGATCGACCTGCCGTTGGCAACCCCGCTTTCCCTGCCCCTCGCCCGACTGTCCACCGGTGCGAATATCGTGGGCGGCGAGGAATATGCCGCAATCGATGCCGACATGGTCGACATGGAAACCTTCGCCGTGGCGCGGGCCTGCGCGCGATTCGGCGTGCCGCTGATGGGGCTGCGCGGCGTGTCGGACGGACCGGGCGAACTCGACCATATCAATGACTGGATGGCATTGCTGGGCCTGCTCGACGAGCGGCTGGCGGCGGCGGTCGACCTGCTGCCGGATGCACTGGCGCGCGCGGCCTGATTGTCAGCAGCCGCTTTGCTCAGCCTCCGTCCGGCGCCAGGACAGTTGGTAAGTGACCAGAAAAGCGTCATGATCGGACAGTTCGGGACCGCTGGGGCCGCCGTCGAACATCGCCTCAACCCGAATCGGGCGGATCGACACCCGATCGCCCGGCCAGAAAAATTGCAGATCCTGCGTATCCATCCAGGGTTCGTCGCCATCCCAGGACATATGCACATCGCAACCTGAAGCAGGGTCGGCACAGACACGATGCACCAGCTTGAGCGACTGGTAGCGGGAGAAATTCTCCCATCGCGGTTCGGAATGGCGCATGTTGAAATCGCCCCCGAAAATCACGGGATAGGCATCGTCATGCGTGCGGTTGATGAAGGCCGACGCCTCCAGTGATTGACGATCATGCGCGGCGAGATTGCGGGGGGCCGGCGCACGGGATGCCCCACGGCTGTTCATGTGCGTGTCGTAGATGTCGATCGGCGTCGGCACGCCGGGAATGGTCAACCGCGCCAGAACAATCCCCTTGTTGGCGAGGCAATCCCTCCCGGCGCAGGAGCGGCGGCCATAGGCGTGCATGTCGACATGGACGATCGGATAGCGTGACGCGATGGCAAGGCCGCTGCCGGTCAGGTGCAGGCCGAGTTCGCCGCGCTTGAACCTGGACTTGCCGGGTAAGGCATCCTTGGTCGCGCCCTTGGCCCTGGTCGTGCGACGCGGGCCGGTGACAATGGCCGGATAGCCCGTGGCAGCCACCGCCTTCTTCGCCGCGCCACTGAACATTTCCTGGAACAAGATGACGTCGGGCGCCCGTCCCTCGGCGCGCAGGGCCGCGATCCGGTCGCCGATGGCGCGCAACGACGGTTCCCGCCCGGATCGGGCGGGCCAGCCCAATCCCTCGATATTATAGGTCAGCACCGACAGGGTCGTGGTGGCCATCTGCCCGTCCGCAGCGGGGACAATGGTCGGCGGCACGGCATCTCCGCACGCCATGGAGCGCAACGGCAACGGCGTGGCACAACCTGACGCCAGCAAAAGAAGCGCCAGCGCGGCCGTGCGCAAGGCGGGGATCGGTCGGCTGATCGCTATGGCCATATCTTCCTCATGCCCGTTTCCCGGCAATATGATCGCGCCGAAGCGTGCCTGCGCCTATTCGCCCTCGAAGGCGATCAGCGCCTGCGCGGCGACGCCGTCGGCCTCCAGCGCGGCCTTGCCGCCCAGATCTGGCAGATCGACGGCAAAGAGCGCCATCAGCACGCTCGCGCCCTGTTCGCGCAGCAGTTGCGCGGCGGCGAGCGCGGTGCCGCCAGTGGCGATCAGGTCGTCGACCAGGATGACGCGCGCGCCTTGCGGCACCTGCCCTTCATGCAGTTCCAGCCGGTCGGTGCCATATTCCAGCACATAGTCGATGCCGACCGTCTTGCCCGGCAGCTTGCCCTTCTTGCGCACCGGCACGAAGCCCTTGCCCAGCGCCGCGGCCAGCGCCGCGCCCAGGATGAAGCCCCGCGCCTCGATACCGACGATCAGGTCGGGATCGAGCGGCCGGGCGACATTGGTCAGCCGGTCGACCAGTTCGGCAAAGCCGGGGCCATCGGCGAGCAGGGTCGTCACGTCCCGGAACATGATGCCCGGCTTGGGAAAATCGGGGATGGGGCGGATGAGGGCCGTCAGGCTGTCGATGCTCATGGGGCCTCCATAGAGAAAGGGCGCGGTCCCCTCAAGAAACCGCGCCCCTTCTTTTTCCCGTTCATCCGGCCGTCAGGCGGCCTTTTTCTTGTCCGCCCAGATATTCTGATAGGACAGATAGGCCAGCGCCGTCGCGATCAGCAGGAAGATGACCGTTCCCAGACCCGCCGCGTGGCGGTTTTCCAGCTTCGGTTCCGCCGTCCAGGCCAGGAAGGCCGATACGTCCTGCGCCATCTGGTCCACCGTCGGCTTGGTGCCGTCGCCATAGGTCACTTGGCCCTCGGCCGTCAGCGGCGGCGCCATGGCCAGGTTCAGGTTGGCGAAATAGGGGTTGTAGTGCAGCCCCTCCGGCGTCTTGGCGTCCGGGAACTCCTTGAGCAGTTCAGCCGGCTGCGCCTGGAACCCCGTCAGCAGCGAATAGACATAGGCCGGGCCATGGTGGCGCGCCTTGGTCATCAGCGACAGGTCCGGCGGGATCGCATTGTTGTTCGCCGCCGCCGCCGCGACATTGTTCGCGAAGGGCTTGGGGAAATGATCGGCCGGAACCGGATCGCGGCTCGATGCCTCGCCGGTGGCGGGATCGACGTCGGGGGTCTTGATCGCCCACTGCTTGGCGATCGCCTTCACCTCCGCCTCATTATAGCCCAGCGCTTCCAGATCGCGGAACGCGACGAACTTCAGGCTGTGGCAGGCCGAGCAGACTTCCTTGAACACCTGGAAACCGCGCTGGAGCTGCTGCTGGTCATATTTGCCGAAGGGTCCGTCGAAGGAGAAGGACACATGCTTGGGATCGCGATGGAATTCATGCTCCACCGTCTTGGCGGGCGGATCGGTGACGTAGGAATATGCGCCCACGAGGAAGGAGATGAAAAGCCAGCCCGCGAAGAAGAGGCCGACGAGAAATGCGCCGATGCGAACCATATCTGTCTACCCCTTATTCGGCCGGGACTGCGGCGGTTTCGCCGTCGGTCTTGCCATATTTCGCCAGCACCGCCTCGGTGATCGAGCCGGGTAGCGGCAGCGGTTTTTCGAAGCGCGAGATCAGCGGCAGGACGATGAGGAAGTGCGCGAAATAATAAGCCGCAGCCACCTGACTGATCATCACATAGGGTTCCGCCGCCGGCGCGCCGCCACAATAGCCCAGGACCGCGACGTCGATGACGAGGATCCAGAAGAACTTCTTGAAGGTCGGCCTATAGCTGCCCGACCGCACCGGCGACGTGTCGAGCCAGGGCAGGAAGAAGAGCAGCAGGATCGACGCGAACATCGCCAGCACGCCCAGCAGCTTGGCCGGCACGAAGAAGAAGTCGACCGTGAAGGCGCGCAGGATCGCGTAGAAGGGCCAGAAATACCATTCGGGTACGATATGCGCGGGCGTCGAAAGCGGGTTCGCTTCGATATAATTGTCCGGATGGCCCAGATAGTTGGGCGCGAAGAACAGCATGATCGCGAACAGAATCAGGAAGACGCCAACGCCGAAACCGTCCTTCGCGGTATAATAGGGGTGGAACGGAACGGTGTCCTGCGGCCCCTTCACTTCCACGCCGGTCGGGTTCGAGGAACCCGGAATATGCAGCGCCCAGATATGCAGGATGATGACCCCCGCGATCACGAAGGGCAGCAAGAAGTGCAGCGAGAAGAAGCGGTTGAGCGAGGCGTTGCCGGGGGCGAAGCCGCCCAGCAGCCAGGTCTGGACCGGCTCGCCTACCACGGGAATCGCGCCGAACAGGCCGGTAATGACCTTTGCACCCCAGTAGGACATCTGCCCCCAGGGAAGGACATAGCCCATGAAGGCGGTCGCCATCATGAGCAGGAAGATGACGAGGCCCAGCAGCCACACCATTTCACGGGGCGCCTTGTAGGAGCCGAAATAGAGGCCGCGGAAGATGTGGAGATAGACGACGATGAAGAAGAAGCTGGCGCCGTTGGCGTGCGCGTAACGCATCAGCCAGCCGGCATTCACGTCGCGCATCGTCTGTTCGACGGTGCTGAACGCGACCAGGTCATTGGCGCCATAATGCATCGCCATGATGACGCCGGTGACGATCTGGATCACCAGCGCCAGGCCGGCGAGAACGCCGAAATTCCAGAAATAGTTCAGGTTGCGCGGGACGGGATAGCCCGCACCGATGGCGTTGTAGACGAGACGCGGCAGTGGCAGCTTCTCGTCGACCCACTGCATCAGGGGATGCTTCGGGGCATAATGCTCAGCCCAGGGAAAGCTCATGGTTTCTTACCTCAGCCTACGAGAATGGCGGTGTCGGAAGTGAAGCTGAACTTCGGCACTTCCAGGTTCTTGGGCGCGGGGCCTTTGCGGATGCGCGCGGCGGTGTCGTAGGACGAACCATGGCAGGGGCAGAAATAGCCGCCATATTCACCGCGATTTTCGCCCTCGCCCGCGCCCAGCGGCACGCAGCCCAGATGGGTGCAGACACCCATCGTCACCAGCCATTGCTTCTTCCCGTCGACGGTGCGCTCCTCCAGCGTCTGCGGATCGCGCAGGGTGGAAGGATCGACCTTGTCGGCTTCGGCGATTTCCTTGGGGGTCAATTGCCGCACGAACAGCGGCTGCGACCGGAAAGTGGTCTTGATCGCCTGCCCCGGCTGGATCGCCGAGATGTCCACTTCCGTCGAGGCAAGCGCCAGCACATCGGCGCTGGGGTTCATCTGGTCGATCAACGGCAGAACAGCGACGACAGCGCCGACTCCTGCGAAGCTAACCGCAGCGACATTTATGAAATCGCGGCGGCGTACCCCTTCTCCGCCCGATAAACCTTGGCCGTCAGAATGCTCAACGCTCGCCATGCACCTCTACCCTTGCAAGACTTCCCTGCCACACCGGGATGCCGTTAACGGCCCTGATTATCAGGGATTTGGGTTGCCAGCCTAAGCTGATCCCGCCTTCCCCCCGGCGTGCTCGGAGGGGTTGATAACCGGACTGCGCCGTCTTTGCCAGTCGCAATATTGCCTAGCCTATTGCAAATGCTCCGGATGCATTATGGCGCTGCCCCATGCGTATCGCCCTTTATCAACCCGAAATTGCGGGCAATGTCGGCGCAATCCTGCGCCTGGCCGCCTGTTTCTCGGTGCCTGTCGACATCATCATGCCCACCGGATTCGCCTTTTCCGACGCGCGCTTGAAGCGGGCGGCGATGGATTATGGCGAGGCGGCCGACGTCGCCCGTCATGTCAATTTCGCCGCCTTCGACGCGGCGCGCCGGGCCGAAGGCCGCCGTCTGCTGCTGATGAGCGCCCATGCATCGCAGCGGTTGCCGGAGGTAGAATTTCGCGAGGACGATGTATTGCTGATGGGGTCGGAAAGCGCGGGCGTACCCGACGATGTGCGCGATCTGGCCGATATTCGCATCCGTATACCGATGGCGCCGGGTTTCCGGTCCTTGAATGTCGCCGTTTCCACGGGCATCGCCGTCGCCGAAGCCCTGCGCCAGACCGGAAGGTTCCCCGAATGACGAATCCGATTCCCACGGTCCCTTTCACGCTCGACGCGCGCCAGCAGGCGGCACGCGCCTGGTTCGAATCGCTGCGTGACCGAATCTGCGCCGAGTTCGAGGCGATCGAGCGCGAAGCCGGGGGCGACGCCCGCTTCGACTTCATCGCCTGGGACCGCGAGGCGGAGGGGCAGGCGCCCGGCGAAGGGGGCGGCGGCGTGCGTGGCGTCATGAAGGGCAAGATATTTGAGAAGGTCGGCGTCAACGTCTCGACCGTGGGTGGTGAGCTGGCGTCCGGCTTCGCCCAGACCATCCATGGCGCAGCCGACAACCCCGCCTTCTTCGCCACCGGCATCAGCCTGGTCGCCCATATGGCCAATCCGCATGTTCCCGCCGTCCATATGAACACCCGCTATCTGGTGACGACCAAAAGCTGGTTCGGCGGCGGCGCGGACCTTAACCCGCCTTTGCCGCGCGAAGAGGATACGGCGCATTTCCACGCCATATTGAAGGCGGCGTGCGACGGGCATGATCCGGATCATTATCCGCGCTTCAGCAAATGGGCGGACGATTATTTCTTCATCCCCCATCGCGGCGTTCATCGCGGCGTCGGCGGCATCTTCTACGACCATCTCGAATGCCCCGACGATGCCGCGTTCGACGCGCATTTCGCTTTCACGCGCGCGGTCGGCGACGCCTTCCTCGCCGCCTTCCCGCCGATCGTGCGGCGGCGCATGAGCGATGCCTGGACCGAAGGCGACTATCGCACCATGCTGGAATGGCGCGGCCGCTACGCCGAATTCAACCTGGTGCATGACCGCGGCACGCTGTTCGGCCTCAAGACCGGCGGCAATATCGACGCCATCCTGATGAGCCTGCCGCCGATGGCAAGCTGGAGCTGAAACGATGGCGCTGACGTCGATCGAGCCGGGCATGGTCGCAACGATCGTCACGCATCTGGAGATGCGCGACCGGCCGAAGCCCGCACCGATCCCGCCCGCGCCGTTGCGGCTGACGCCATGGAAGACGCCGGACCTGGACGCCTATCGCCTGCTGTTCCGCCGGGTGGGCGCACCCTGGCTCTGGTTTTCCCGGCTGGTGATGCCCGATTCGGAGCTGGCGGCGATCCTCCACGACCCGGCGGTGGAGGTCTATGCCGTCACCGATCCGCGCGGGACCGAAGTGGGCCTGCTGGAACTGGATTTCCGCGCGCTGCCCGATTGCGAGCTGAGCTTCTTCGGGCTGGTGCCCGAATTGAACGGCAAGGGGCTGGGCCGCTGGCTGATGGCGCAGGCCAAATCGCTCGCGTGGCGCAAGGGGGTGGAGCGCTTCTGGGTCCATACCTGCACGTTGGACAGCCCGGCGGCGCTCGGCTTCTACATCAAGTCCGGCTTCATCCCCTATGGGCGCGAGATCGAAACCTTCGCCGATCCGCGCCTGGCGGGCGTGCTGCCGCGCGACGCCGCGCCGCATGTGCCGCTACTGGATCAGACGGCGACCGCCTGACGGTAGAGGCGGGCCAGCATCACCAGCATATAGACCTGGATGATGCTCGACACCGCCGCGCCGGCAATGCCGCCCGCAATCCGCGCACCGTCCGCGCCGGCGACCAGGCTGCCGAGCAGTCCCACGATCATCTGCGCCACCGACGCGACGATGGTCGACAGCAGCATCACGAGCAGGAGAAAGCCGAACAGTCGCCAAAAATGGCCGCGCGTCAACGCCCAGGCCCGGCGCAGCGAGTCCATCACGCCCGTCTGGCCATCGATCACGACCGGGTTGAGCAGCACCAGTCGAATGCTGGCGTAGAGGACCAGCCCCACTGCCCCGACCCCCAGCAGCAGACCCAGCAGGGCGGCGAGTTGCTTGGACGCCAGCGAGAAGATCACGCCCAACAACAAGGCGACGGCAAAGATGCCGGCAATGGCGCCGACCACCACCAATGCCGTGCCGATCAGCACCGGCAGGCGGGCGAAGCTCAGCCGCAGGGCTTCCCCCACACTGATGCCGGGACGCAGAGCCAGCGCGAACAAGGCCAGCGATCCGAACCAGATCAACAGGATCGTCAACAGCATCGCCACGGCAAAGCCGGGCGGCATGGCGGGAATTGCGTCCGCCTTGGGCTGAGCGAACCAGGCCTGGAGTTCGGGCGGGGTCATTTCCTGGAGGATTACGCCGGGCAGCGCCACGAACAGCAACGCCACCGGAAAAAGCAGCGATGCCTCCCGTGCGACGAAGGCGACCGCTTCCTCCCATGCCTTGCCGATCGACATCGTCGTCATATCTATGTGCCTGCCTATATAGTCCGGAAAATATGGGCCGAGACTTGATCGCTCGCCCGCCCCAAGTCAAGGAAGCGTCCATGTCTACGCCCCCTGCTGAATCCCTGTCCTTTCCCGCTGCCGTCGAATGGCGCGTCGAGGATGCGCTGGTCGACTATCCGCCTGCGCTGGCCGAGATGGAGGCGCGCGCCGCCGCCATCTTCGCGGGCGAGGCGCAGGAACGGGTCTGGCTGCTGGAGCATCCGCCGCTCTACACCGCCGGGACCAGCGCGACCCCCGCCGAACTGCTTGACCCGCGCTTTCCCGTCCATGATGCCGGACGCGGTGGCCGTTATACCTATCATGGGCCGGGGCAGCGGATCGGCTATCTCAACATCGACTTGCGCGAACGGGGCAAGGATGTCCGCAACTTCGTCCATCATCTGGAAGGCTGGATGATCGCGGCGCTGGGCGACCTTGGCGTCCCGGCCCGGCGCGCGGAAGGCCGGATCGGCATCTGGACCGACGATCCCCAAGGGCGCGAGGCGAAGATCGGCGCGCTCGGCATCCGGGTGCGGCGTTGGGTGACGCTCCACGGCTTTTCGATCAATGTCGATCCCGACCTGTCCCATTTTGGCGGCATCGTGCCGTGCGGGATCAGCGAATTTCCCGTGACCAGCATCGCCGCATTGGGCGGAAATGCGTCGATGCACGCGCTCGACACGGCATTGAAGGCGCACTTTCCCGCCTTCCTCAGCCGCTTGTCCCGCTGCGGCGCGGGGCTTGAGCAATGCAGGTCTGACGGCTAGTGTCGCGCCTTTCGCCGGGCGGGGGGCTGCCGGGCTTTGACTGCGTTTCAAGGAGACCCGGATGCGGTTGACTGCAAGGACCATCTGTATTGCCGCGTTGTTGCCTCTTGCCGCCTGCGGGGGCGGTGACAAGAGCGGCAACAGCGTGCAGATGAAGGACATGGAGGTGGTGGACGGCACCGCCACCGATGCCATGACCGACCTGGACGGGGTGCAGAGCGAAGGCACCGCCATAGCCCTGCCGGACGCCAATGCGTCGTCCAACGGCAGCGACGCCGCCAGGCCGGCCAAGCCCGCCAATCCCAAATCTGCCGACAAAGCGCCCGCTCAGGACGACGAAGTACTTGCCGATCAATAAGATCGTCCGCTAGCAATGGGGGGCCGGTTCAGCGGCGATATAGTCGTAACGCATAATAGCTATCGGATGCGCCGGTGCGTGCATCCTGCCTGAGGGGTTTTGTTGATGAAGGTCCGTTTGCCGTCGCGCCGCGCGCTGCTCAGCCTGGCGATTGCCGTCGCTGCCCCCTTCGCGGCCCAGCCTGCTGCCGCGCAATTCTACTGGTCGCCGCCCGACATGAGCGCGCCGCCGCTGACGGACGAGGCCGCCACCACCGCGCTTGGCCTGCCCGGCGCGACCGCGGCGGAGGTCAAGGCCGGCCTCGCCTGGAACATGCGCGCCGCGCTCAATGTGGCGGCGTTGCAGTGCCAGTTCGAACCGACCCTGCTGACCGTGGGCAATTACAACGCGATGATCGCGCATCATGACGCCGAACTGGATGCCGCGCAGGCCACGCTGCTGGGCTATTTCCAGCGCACCGTGGGCAAGGGCAAGCCCGGCCAGTCGGCGTCGGACATGTATAATACCCGCATCTATTCGGGCTATTCGACCGTGCAGGCGCAGAAGGGCTTCTGCCAGGAAGCCGCCGAAGTCGGACGGCAGGCGATCTTCGCCGATCGCGGCACATTGAACGAGGTCGGTCGCACCGGGCTGGCGTCGATCAAGAAGTCGCTGGTGCTGGCGGGCGAGCAATTTTACGGCACGCCCGGTTACGATTATGCCGTCGCCCTGCCCTCCTTCGCTCCCAAATGCTGGAAGAAGGGCGTATTGCAGCCCGCCTGCCGCCAGGCCTGGAACGAACAGACCGGCGCGAAGCCCTGATTCGACCGGTCCGCTAGCGATCCTCTTTCTCCCCTCCCTTTCAAGGTTCGACAGAGGCACGTGACTCTGTCGAAGGCCGGGGGTGGGTACGCCGCGTTAGTGGCGCTCTTCCGATGGATAAGGCAAAAGCTCGCTGCGCTCCCTAACCCTTCCAATGTAGGATTTTCTCTGATCTATCCTGTCGGATGAACCCGCATCCGACACCTTATGCCAAGTTGCAAAGAGAGAATGACTCCCTAAAATCGGCTGCCTGTTCCCCGGCGAAGGCCGGGGTCCAGTTCAGCCCGTGGAACTGGACCCCGGCCTTCGCCGGGGAACAGGTCGGTATGGGTTCCCATCAATGCATCCTGCTATTATTTCCGCTCCCCCTGTCGCGCCGGTGTCGCCTCACTGTCGCGTGGATGGCGCGTCCGTGGCGCATATCTGTCGCGTTATGGGCGCGTTGCCGTCGCCTCGCTGTTGCGTTTCTGTCGTTTTACAGGCGCAATTGGCCATTTTTTTGGCTTAACGACACTGTGTACTTCGGCCTGTCGCGTCGGTGTCGCGCGTTTGCCTAGCGCAATCCCAGATATTTATGCGCCTGCAGCGTCAGGCGCCATTGCGGACGCTCCATGACCAGCGCGATCGCGGCGCGGGCATTGTCGACGGCATGGGCATCGTCCAACGGCTGGACCAGATGATGGTCGAAGGCCCAGCCGGACATGGCGTCGACATCGGCCAGGCTGTGCCCGCCGCCCGGCTGCGGCCAGACCAGCTTCAGTTCGTTGCCCGAACGCTGCACCACGTCGCTGCCCGCCTTGGGGCTGATGCAGACCCAGTCGATGCCGGGATGGGCGGGCAGCGTCCCATTGCTCTCGATCGCGATGGTGAAGCCGCGCGCGTGGAGCGCGTCGACCAGCGCATCGTCGATCTGAAGCATCGGCTCGCCACCGGTCAGCACGATATAGCGCCCCGCGCCGTCCTCGCCCCAGAAGGCGAGCGCCGCGTCGGCCAGCGCGTCGGCATCGGCGAACTTGCCGCCGCCAAGCCCGTCCGTTCCGACGAAGTCAGTGTCGCAGAACTGGCAGATGGCGCTCGCCCGGTCCTGCTCGCGCCCGCTCCACAGATTGCAGCCGGCAAAGCGCAGGAACACGGCGCGACGCCCCGCCTGCACCCCTTCCCCCTGCAGGGTCAGGAACATTTCCTTGACCGCATAAGTCATCGACTATGCCTTTCAGGGCCGCGCGGCATAGATGGTGGGATCGGGCAGGCCCGCTTCCTCGAACCCCTTGGACCGCAGGCGGCAACTGTCGCACAGGCCGCAATGCTTGCCGTCGGGCGTCGGATCATAGCAGGACCAGCTAATCCCGGCATCCAGCCCCAACCGATGGGCTTCGCGCGCAATGTCGGCCTTGCTCATATATTGCAGCGGCGTTTTGATGCGGATCGGATGACCCTCGACCCCCGCCTTGGTGGCGAGCGTGGCCATCGTCTGGAAGGCGTCGATGAATTCGGGCCGGCAATCGGGATAGCCCGAATAATCGAGCGCGTTGACGCCGATGAAGATGTCGCTCGCCCCCGCCACTTCGGCGAGACCCAGCGTCAGCGACAGGAAGATGGTGTTGCGCGCGGGGACATAGGTGATCGGAATATCCTTGCCCACGCCGCCCTTGGGCACGGCGATATCGGCGGTCAGGGCCGATCCGCCAAAGGCGGTGAGGTCGAGCGGCAGGACGATATGCCGAATGGCGTTGAGCGATTCGGCGACGCGCGCGGCGGCGTTCAGCTCGACCCGGTGACGCTGGTTATAGTCGATCGACAAAGCGAGGACATGATAACCGGCCTCGCGCGCCAGACCGCCCGCGACCATCGAATCCAGTCCGCCCGAAAGCAGGACGACAGCGAATTTTCCTTGATTGGCAACCATGGCGTTCGCGCTACCCCCCGAAAAGCCACAGCGCAAGCATCTGGGCAAGCATCAGCCGCTCCATGGTCAAGGACAGGCGCCGACGCGCCGTCCCTCCACCGCAAAGGCGAAGGGCGCCCCGCCCGATACGCCCTGCGAGCGAATCTGGATCAGCCGCGTGGTTTCCACACGCAGGTCGGTGCGGCCATTGCCCGATGCCGCGCAATCGTAGGTCACGCTGGCGGCATGTGCGCTGTCGCTGACGACGAAGCTGGGGCAGAGCGCACCGGGATGCTGGACCTGGAGCAACTGGCGCAAGTCGGCGACGCACAGCTTCCGCGTCTCCGCGCCCTCGCCCCGGCCGCGCAATTCCCATTCGCCGGCTTCCAGCCCACGCAGCGCTGCGAGCTGCGGCATCGTCACCGCGCCGGCCCAACCCGCCATCATCAATGCTGCCGCAGCGCCCAACGCCCGCAGTCCTGCCTTGCCCATGATATCTGTACGATCCTGCCAAAAGGGTGTGCGGCAACTTCGCCGCGAGCGATCCCATGCTCCATCACGCATAAATGCGGCAATTTGATAGCGCGAACGGGTCAGGCTGCCCCAATTACAAATGCCGTTAGCGTGTCAGACGCCTTCGCATTCAGGCGAAACTGTCCACCGCCAGCGGAAAGATGCGCGAACAAAATGCGCAATCGACACCGATGATACCCCGCTCGTCCGCCATTTCCGCACGGTCCTCCGCCGAAAATCGGCCTATGACGCCGCGAATATGGTCAATGTCGCACCGGCACCCCTTGGCCAGCGGCGTGGACTCGGTCACGCGCACCTCATCCTCTTCATGGAAGAGGCGCCATACGATGTCGGTGAGCGGCAGACCGGCGTCGGTCAGCTCCTCGTCCGTCAGCGTGACCGCCAGCGCCTGCACATGTTCCCACTCCGGATGATCGTGGCGAACATGCAGCCGCTCGCGTCCCACCTCGCCTTCGGGCAGATGCTGGAGCATCAGGCCGGCGGCGAAGCACCCCTCACCTGCGTCATGCCGGGTGGCGATGCGGATCAGGCTCGGTATCTGTTCCGATTGGAAGAAATAATGTTCGGCCGCATGGGCCAGCGATTCGCCTTCCAGCGGGACGATGCCCTGATAGCGTTCGCCCGTCACCGCCTGGTCGAAGGTGATCGCGAGATAGCCCTTGCCGAACAGGCCGAAGAGCGAGGGGTTCGGTCCCAGTTCGGCCAGCCGGTCGGCGTCGAACTTGGCATAGCCGCGCAGTTCGCCATTCTTATAATCGGCGACGAGCAGGCTGACGACGCCATTTTCGGTCTGCGCCTGCAACGTGAGCTGGCCATCCGCCAGCTTGAGCGTGCTGCCCAGCAGCGCCGCCAGCACCAGGGCAGACGCAAGCACCCGCTCGATCGGCGGGGGATAGGCATGGGCGGCAAGCACATCGTCAAGCACCGGGCCAAGCCGTACCAGGCGCCCACGCGCATGGCGGGCGGGGATGGTGAAGCCCATGGCCTGGTCGATAGAGGTGGCAGAAGTCACGTAACAGCTCCGGTCGGCCGGCGCATAGGACGCACCGGTGTGAATAGGCATCCAGCGATGCGGGTGGACCGCCTAGCGTCAAGCGGTATCGAATGTCAGAATCGGACCACTAGATAGGAAGCCCACCCGAAAACTCAACCGAGCCGTCCCAGCGCCCAGAGCAGCACCGATTTCTGGGCATGGATACGGTTTTCCGCCTCGTCCCAGATCAGCGACTGCGGGCCGTCGATCACCGCTTCCACCACTTCCTCGCCGCGATGGGCGGGCAGGCAATGGAGGAATTTCGCCCCCGCCCTGGCCCCGGCCATCAGCGCGGGCGTGACCTGATAGGGCATCATCGCCTTGAGCTTTTCCTCGGCATGGGCCTGACCCATGGAAATCCAGGTGTCGGTGACGACGACATCTGCGCCCGCCACCGCCGCCACCGCATCGCGGGTCAGGGTGATGCGCGCGCCCAGCCTTTCCGCCTCCGTCGCAAAGGACGGATCGGGATCATAGCCATGGGGAATGCCCATACGCACGTCGAACTTCAGAAGGCCCGCCGCCTCCACGATCGAGTGGAGAACATTATTGCCGTCGCCCAGCCATGCCCACTGACTGCCGGGCAGCGCCAGCCCATGTTCGACCACGGTCAGCAGATCGGCGACGATCTGGCAGGGATGCGACAGGTCGGTGAGGCCGTTGATGACCGGGACGGTAGCGTAATGCGCCATCTCCTCGATCTTGGCATGATCGTCGGTGCGGATCATGATGGCGTCGCACATGCGCGACAGGACGCGCGCCGTGTCGGCGACCGTCTCGCCACGGCCAAGCTGGCTGGTCGCGCCGTTCAGGATCAGCGACGTGCCGCCAAGCTGGCGGATCGCCATGTCGAAGCTGACGCGGGTGCGGGTCGAGTTCTTTTCGAAGATCATCGCCAGCGTATGGCCGGCGAGCGGCGCGTCGGCGTCTGCCCATCCCTTGGGCTTGCCCTGGCGCGCTGCCTTCCGGTCGATGGCGTCGGCGATCATCGCGGCGATAGCGTCGCCGCCCGCGTCGGAGAGATTCAGGAAATGCTTGGTCATATCATTACCCCCACAGCCGTTCGGGCTGAGCTTGTCGAAGCCCCGCTCATTCTTTTGAAGAAGAACGGCCCTTCGACAGGCTCAGGGCGAACGGAGGTTGGTTCAGGCCGCTTTGGCTTCGGCGAAGCTCCGCGCGCCGGCGGAGATCTTCTCGATGGCTTCGGCGATGTGGCTTTCGTCGATGACGAGGGGCGGCAGGACGCGCAGCACATTCTGCCCCGCCGACACGGCCAGCAGGCCATGATGGTCGCGCAGATGGCCGACGAAGCTGCGTGCGTCATAACCGTCCTTCAGCTTGACACCGAGCATCAGGCCCATGCCGCGCACATCCTCGAACATCTCGTCATGATTGGGGATAAGCTGCTCCAGCGCGGCGCGCAGGCGCGCGCCCATCGCCTTCACATGGTCCAGGAAACCGTCAGCCAGCACTTCCTCAATCACCGTCAGGCCCACTGCCATGGCGAGCGGGTTGCCGCCATAGGTGGTGCCATGGGTGCCAAAGACCATGCCCTTGGCTGCTTCCTCGGTGGCGAGACAGGCGCCCAGCGGGAAGCCCGCGCCGATACCCTTGGCCACGGCCATGATATCCGGCGTCACGCCATATTGTTCATGGGCGAAGAAGCTGCCGGTGCGGGCATAGCCGCACTGGACCTCGTCCAGGATCAGCAGCAGGCCATGTTCGTCGCATGCCTGGCGCAGGCCCTTGAGGAACGCCTGCGTCGCCGGGGTCACGCCGCCTTCGCCCTGCACCGGCTCCAGCAGGAAACCGGCGGTGTTATCGTCAATCTGCGCCAGCGCAGCGTCGAGATCGTTGAAGGGCACCACGGTAAAGCCGGGCAGCAGCGGCTCGAAGCCGTCGCGCATCTTGGGCTGGCTGGTGGCCGAAATCGTCCCCAGCGTCCGCCCGTGAAAGGCATTGTCGAAGCTGATGATCTTGTGCCGGTGCGCCTGCCCATTGGCATAATGATAACGGCGCGCGGTCTTGATCGCGCACTCCACCGCTTCCGCGCCCGAATTGGTGAAGAAAACCGTGTCGGCGAATGTATTATCGACCAGCTTCTGCGCGAACTTCTCACCCAGCGGCATACCGTAGAGGTTCGACACGTGCATCAACGTCGCAGCCTGGTCGGCAATCGTCTTGACCAGCTTGGGATGACCGTGACCGAGCAGGTTGACCGCGATGCCGCTGGCGAAGTCCAGATAGCGCTCGCCGCGTTCGCCGATCAGATAGCAGCCCTCCCCTCGCACCGGACGGACATCACACCGGGGGTAAACGGGCATGAGCGGCGTAATCGACATGGGCCTTCCCTTTCTGGGTTGATGCTGCGCGTCCTGTGCGCATTGGGTAGAACGCAAAAAGGCGGCCCCCGCCGGGCCGCCCTTTGCGAACATCGCCTATACAGACGCCATGTTGGGGGTGCAACCCCGCAGCATGGGGCCAGTCGACGGGAAATGGCGTCAGCCGATCTGGTTCCAAGCCTCCGCGATTTCCGCAACGATGGCGCGGGCCTGATCGACCGGATCAGCCGAGCGTTCCTTCGCGCCGACCAGCAGCAGGCGGCGCGCCTCACGATAGATTTGCGCCAGGCCGACCGCGACATCGCCGCCCTTGTCGAAATCCAGACTCGATTCGAGCGCGAAGAGGATCGACATGGCGCGCGCCTGCTTGTCCGAAACCTTCATCCGATCGCCATTGCGTTCGGCCAGCGCCGCCGCGTCCATCGCCAGCATCAGCTCGTCGAACAGTATCTTGACCAACCCGTGCGACGTGGCGCTTTCCGTCCGGCTGCCCGAATGGACGGCCGCATAGCGCCGTGCCGCCGTGCCGCCCGCATATCCGTGATTATAGAACATCGTCTTATCCGTTCCCGATTAATTGCTGCTATTGTTCCACATCTCGATCTGCTGCTCGAGATAGCTCTGCGTTGCCTTGAGCGCGCTGAGCCGTGTTTCCATCGCCGAATAGATGCCGGTCAGATGCTCCTCATAGCTGGCCATCTTCACATCCAGATCTTCGAGCTGTTTGGTGAAATCCTTGGCCAGCGCCGCATAGCGTTCCTGCGCCAGCTTGAGCGGGCCGTTATCCTTCTGAATATTGTCGCGCACCGTGTCCATCAGCGTGGACAGGCCCGGATTGACCGTGGTCGATACCTTCGGATTGACCATGTTGGTCACACCTTCGGGATCATTTTCCATGGCGGTCGCGAGCCGGGCCGTGTCCAGGGTCAACGTGCCGTCGCGATTGGTGGTGATGCCAATGTCTGCCAGCGTCCTGTAGGCACCGGTCGCGCTGAGCGGGGTCGAGGTGATCGCCGCCAACTGCCGTTTCATGTCGCGCACGCCCGACACGCCGTTCAGCACGCCTGCGGTCGAGGAGTCGGTGCCGGTCGAGGTCGCCGTGTTGAGCGCCTTCATCAGCGTGTTGTAGGCGTCGACAAATTCCTTGAGCAGATCCGAAAGCCCCGCCGTAGGCTGCGACATCGACAGGGTGACGGTCGTGCCCGGCGCCGCCTTGTTCAGGTCGATGCGCAGATAGGGAATCGCGCCGTCAATGCTGTTGCTGGCAAATTCATATTCGACGCCGTCCAGCGTAATCTTGGCATTTTGCGGCGCCGATGTGCTGGTCATCGTGCCACTGTTGGCGCCATCCCAGCCCAGACCGGCCAGCACGCTGCCGCTGTCGTCAGCCGTGACGCTGATGCTGAAATCATTGTCCGCGCCGGTTTCGCCCTTGAACACCAGGCGCGTGCCCGTTGCATCGGTGACGACACGTGCGGTGACGCCGCTATTGGTCGCATTGATCGCCGAGGCGAGGCCCGCATAGCTGTTGTTGGTCGAATCGATCGTGATCGTCGTGGTTTCGCCCGACGCCGATGTGATCGTGAAGCTGCCTGTGCCGATGGCGGTGCTGCTGGTGGCGCCGCTCGTCGCGCCGGAGGAAATCACGCGCGCGGTGGCCAACTGCTCGACGGTCAGTTGGGCAGGCAGGCCGGTCGGACTGCCTCCGCTCAGCAGGCTGACGGACGCGATGCTGGCGTCGTTGGAGGAAGCCGTGCCGGTATAGGCCGTGCCGGAAAGCACTTCGGTCAACGCATCGGCGAAGGTATCGAGCGAACTGGCCGCCGAAGCCAGGGCCGAAATGCGCGATGTGTTGAGCGTCTGGCGGCTGGTGATCGCCGTTTCCTTCGGCTCACGGGTGGCCTTGACCAGATTGGACACCAGCGCGCTGGTATCAATCCCCGAACCAGCGTTGAGCGCGGATATGATGCTGCTGCCTACCGAAGTCATTGGCCATCCTTTCAAGAGGTAGAACGGCGCTAATGAAAAGACCTTTAGGAAAGATTTTCGCTCTGAAAAATCAGGATGAATCGGGCGAGCATCAACCGTTCGAGGAAGCGATCTGCTCCACCGTTCCGCGTGACGGATGTCCTTGCGCAACATGGGCGTAGGACGCCCGCTCCACGATCCGCTTGGCCAGCACGGCGGCATGTTCCACCGCTTCCTTGCTGGCGGGCGGCAGGGGCACGAGCACCATCGGTTTGGGGATCATCGCCTGGATGGCTCCGGCCGCGCCATCGACATCGGTGGTGCCTGCGTTCAGGTCCGCCAATATCTCGGCGATGCGGGCATGAACTTCGACATATTCGGCGACGCTGGCCAGTTCCTGACTGGCGCTCGACGGTTCAGGCCGGGCGACGGCGGTTCGCCGTTCCTGTGTCGCGGATTCATTGGCGCGGCCTGCCGCCACCGGCTGCACAACGGACACCGGCGATGGCGCGCGAACGACCGCGCGGTCGACCGACGACAACTCAGTACGGGATACATAGTCGTCCATGACGCACCACCTTCACGCGCCCCCAATGAACAGAGTACGGACGAGCACGACCAAAGTTTAATGCGTCAGGTGAAATTTTTTCGCGATGCCAGGAAAAAGGCGATCGCGATCGGAATGAGGCCCGGACCGGGCAGGCCCGCCATGCCTGCAACCAGTTGAAGCAACGGTAGAAAATAGACCAGGAGCAGCCCGATGCGTCCCTGTCCGGCGGCAAGCAGCAAAACGCCGATGCTCGCAAAAGCCAGCGTATCGTAGGAGAGCATATAGGGCGTGGCCGATGCGGCACAGGCAAGGAAGAGAAAATTGGCCGACAGGTCGGTCGCCGCAGGACGATGGCGGAAACGCAACCAGACCAGTATCGCCGCGAGCAGCGCCAGCGCCATCTGGCAAGCGCTCGCCACCGGGACTGGCACGCCGGTCACCCGCAGGTTCATGAACAGCGTCGGCATGAACGGCCCGGCCAGATGATCGGGATCGCTCAGCACCAGCGACTGGTTGGCGATGCCGGTCTGGACATAGATGCGCCAGATGTCCGGCCCCCATAGCAACGCGACAATCGCGACCAGCGTCAGGCCGGAAAGGGCGGCGGCGGCGAAGGCGCGCCAGTTGCGAGTGGCGAGGAAGAGGATGGGCAGGAGCAGGGCGAGTTGCGGCTTGACCAAGAGCAACCCGGCCAGCGCGCCCGCCAGAACGGGCCGCTCCTCCCGCCAGCGCAGCACGGCAAGGAGGATGGCGGCGGCGAACAGCGCGAACTGGCCGGACATGATGCCGAGCAGCGCGGCAGGCGAGGCCAGCAGTAGCAGGACCCCTCTTTTTTCGCCGCTCCAGGCACGAAATGCGACTGCGAAACAGACAGTTCCGCACAAAGTCCAGAGCGCGAGCGCCGGCGGATAGGGCAGCAGGCCGAAGGGCGCGGCGACCAGCATCGCGACGGGTGGATAAGACCAGAGCTGACCGGGATAGCCCTCCCCGACCTCTCGCCCCAATGCGGCGAGATAGCTGTCCATGTCATAGTATATTTCGGGATGCGGCTCCCACGCGGCGCGGCCGTACATCCAGATATTGAGGAAATCGCGCCCCACCACCAGCGAGGTGCCATCGCGCGGAATGCCATGGCCCGGCGTCACGGTGAAAAGATAGGCGGGTATGAAAATCAGCAGCAGCAGGCCCGCGCCGATCCACAGGATGCGCAATCGGTCGGCCATGACGACGCCTACAGCTTCCGCCCGTCGGCGTCGAAACGCAGGTCGTCGGGCACGGTGATGAAGGGACGGTCCATTTCGCCCGCCATGCGGTTTTCGACGCGGAAGACGAAAGCGAGCACGGTCGCGACCGCCATATATAGCCCCTCGTTCACGATCTGCCCGGCACGTGAGGTGAAATAGATGGCGCGGGCTAGATCGGGATATTGAAGGACGGTGACGCCATTGCTGTCCGCCAGTTCGCGGATGGCGGCGGCGATCGCATCGCAACCGCGCGCCACCACCACGGGCGCGGCGTCCTGCCCCGGCCGGTAGCGCAGCGCGACCGCGAAATGGGTCGGGTTGGTGATGATGACGCTGGCCTCGGCCACCGCCTTGCGTGTCGATCCGCTCAGCACCTCGAACTGCTTGCGGCGGATATGGCCCTTCAGCTCCGGCGAACCTTCGCTTTCCTTATGCTCGTCCTTCACTTCCTGCTTGGTCATACCCAGCCGCTTGGCGCGCTGCACCATCTGCGCCGGCACGTCGATGCCTGCAATCAGGAACAGCCCGCCCGCCATCACCAGGCAGGTGAAGATGAAGATGTTGCCGACATCGGCGATGGCCTGCGCGATCCCCGCCTTGCCAAGGCCCGTAATCTTGGTCAGCCGATCCCAGATCAGCCAGACGCCGATGCTGCCGAGCAGGCCGACCTTGGCGATCGACTTCATCAGTTCGATCAGCCCCTGCATCCCGAAGATGCGCTTGAGACCCGACATCGGATTGAGCTTTGCCGGCTTGGGCGCGAAGGCGCCGGGGCGGAAACCGAGCGAACCGAGCAGGGCCGGCGCTGCGATGGCCGCGATGAAGGTAGCCAGCATCACGCCCGCGACCGGCAGGGCTATGCCCGTCAGCAGGGCCGCCCCGCGCTGGGCTGGGGAGAAATCGACGATATCATCGCGCCGGAAGCGCAGCGCCTCCACCAACATGTCGCGCAGCGCGTCGATCAGCGCGGGACCGATGACGGCAAGGCAGCCGATGCCCGCCATCACGACCAGCGCCGTGGCCAGTTCGCGGGACTGAAGGATATCGCCCTTCTTGGCGGCATCCTGTAATTTCTTCTGAGTCGGCTTTTCGGTCTTTTCGCCGCCCTCACCGCCCGCCATCTCAGCGCCCCTCCGAGATGTGGCGCGCCTCTTCCAGCCCGGCCTTCAGGGCGGCGGTCATGCCTTCGGCCATGATCGGCGCGGCGATGGCAAGCAGCACCAGCCCCGCCATCATCGCGACCGGCATACCGACCGCGAACAGGTTGAGCGAAGGCGCCGCACGCGCCAACATGCCCATGACGATCTGCACCAGCACCAGCGCGAAGGCGACGGGCAGCGCCACGGTGACGCCCATGCCCATCAGCGACCCGCCAAACTCTATGAGGCGCCAGATAGTGTCGTTGGACAGCATCCCCGCGCCCGGCGGAATGGCGACATAGCTTTGCACCACGAAGCTGACGAGCAGCAGATGCCCATCCATGCCGAGGAGGAGGAAAGTCGCGAGGATCGAGAGAAACTGGCCCAGCACCTGGGTCGACTGGCCCGATGAAGGGTCAACCATCGCCGCGAAGTTGAGGCCCATGGCGTTACCGATCGTCTCCCCCGCGACGAAGGCTGCGGCATAGCCGATCTGGACCGCGAACCCCATGGCGAGGCCGGCCAGTATCTCGCCCATGACCATCATCACGCCCTCGAAACTGGCGACGCCATCGTGCGGCAACTGGATGGTGACGCTGTTGAGCGCGGCGAGGCCCAGCGCCAGAGCAAGGATCAGGCGAAGCTGAAGCGGCACCGCAGGCGCGCCGAAGACGGGCGCGGCGATGAAGGCCGCGCCGGGCCGGATCATGGCGATCAACCAGATCCAGAGCTGCGTTTCCACACCCGCGAAACCGGGGGCGATCATTGCAACAAGTCCGGGATGCGCTCGAAAATTTCGCGGGTGAAATCGGCGACCAGCACCATGATCGACCCGCCGAACAGCGCCAGCATCCCGCCCACGACCAGGATCTTGGGAATGAAGCTCAACGTCTGTTCATTGATCGAGGTCGCCGCCTGTACCATGCCGACAACCAGACCCACGATCAGCGCGGGGATCAGCACGGGCGCCGCCGCCAGCGCGGTGATCCACAGCGCCTGCTGGGCCAGACCCAGGAAGAAATCGGCGTTTTCCATACTATGCCCGTTCGCCCTGAACGAAGTCGAAGGGCCACGCTGAACATAGTGAAGCGGCTTCGCTCCGCTCAGCCAAGGGCTTCGACAAGCTCAGCCCGAACGGGAAATTGCATAGCAGCATCATGTCGCGAATGACCCCGCCAGTGACCCCATGGTCAGCGCCCATCCGTCCACCAACACGAACAGCAGCAGCTTGAACGGCATGGAAATGATGGTGGGGGACAGCATCATCATGCCGAGCGCCATCAGGGTCGACGCCACGACCAGATCGATGATGAGGAAGGGCAGGAAGATCATGAAACCGATCTGGAACGCGGTCTTGAGTTCGCTGGTGACGAAGGCGGGCAGCAGGATCGAGAAGGGAATGTCCTCGGGCGTACGGAAAGCGGGCGCTTCGGCCAGATTGGCGAAGAGCTTGAGATCGCTTTCGCGCGTCTGCTTGGTCATGAAACCGTGCAGCACCTTGCCCGACCGGCCGACGGCCTCCTCGATGTTGATCTGCCCCTTGCCATAGGGGTCGAAGGCCTGGGCGTTGATCGTGTCGATCGCCGGACGCATCACGAAGAGCGAGAGGAAGAGAGCCAGCCCGACCAGCACCTGGTTGGGCGGGGTCTGTTGCAGGCCCAGCGCCTGGCGCAGCAGCGAGAGGACGATGATGATGCGGGTGAAGCTGGTCATCATGAGCACGAGCGACGGCAACACCGTCAGCAGGCTCATCAGGATCAGGATTTGCAGCGACAGCGATAGCGGGCGGCCATCGCCCGAAATCTGCCCCATGGCGCGGCTCAGCGCGCCGCTATTGTCGACCGGCGGCGGGGCGGTCTGGGCCAGGGCGGGCTGGATGACAAGGATGGCAATTGTCAGCAGGGCAATGACCAGCATTGCGGCCCGCATCATCCGACTGCTTCCTTCTTTCCCGTCATTCCGGCGGAAGCCGAAATCCAGGGCGGCTCGCATTGCCCTTCGCCATTCTGGACCCCGGCTTCCGCCGGGGTGACGGGCATATTCTGGGCTGGCCTCAGCGGACACGAAGCGAGTCGCCTTCCGCAATCTTTTCGATGCGGCCGCGGGTGACGGCGACGAGGATTTTCTTGCCTTCGAATTCGACCACGGCGAGCTTGCCAAAGGCGCCCATCGGCAGGGCTTCCAGTAGCTTGAGCGAGCGATCCCCCTGCCCCGCCATCATACCGGGCTGATATTTGCGCCACAGCCACAGCGCGCCAAAGGCCATGCCGCCAACCAGCGGCAGGAGAATCAACAGTTTGACGAAATACCAGAACATGAAAAGCCGCCCCCGACCATGGTTAATACTCGCCCGCGATTCGCCGTTTCGCCGATGAAGGCAAGCGCTAAATCGGCACCCCTGTCAGCGTCCGGCAATCAGCCGCGCCGTTCTATGCCGGCCAGCCGATTTTCGGTCGCGGCGATATCGACGATGCGGATGCCGTACCGGCCGTTGACCGTCACCACCTCGCCCTTGGCGATCAGCGCGCCGTTGACCATGATGTCGAGCAGATCGTCGGCCTGACGATCCAGTTCGACGATGCTGCCTTCGGCCAGGTCCATGACTTCGGCCAGGCGCAGCGATGTGGAGCCGACTTCCACCGACATGCGCACCGGAATATCGGCCAGCAGCTTGAACTGGCGGTTGTTCGTCATCCGGCTGACCGGGTCTTCGCCGCGTTCCGTCCGCAGGTCTTCGCTCATCTCGTTCATTGTTCGGGTTCCTGTGCAAGCTTTTCAATCTGGAAGGCGGCGCGACCGTCCTGTTCGCCGATCGTCCCATGGGCGACGATGCGGTTTCCGACGATCAACGGCATCGACCGGCCGACCGTCACGGGAATGACATCGCCGACCTTGAGCTGCATCAGATCGGCCAGCGAGAGATTGGGACGCGCCAGCACGGTACGGGCGGGCAGGCGAATGTCGCGCATCCGGCGGGCGATGCGCGCCTGCCAGACCGGATCGCAATGCTCTTCATCAACCGGCAGCCTCGTGCTCACCAGCCCCTCGACGGCGCGCAGTGCGGACAGAGGGAACAGCAGATCGATGGACCATTGCTGATCGCGGACCAGCGAAATCGTGAAGCGCTGCAAAACCATCTGGTCGGTGGGTTGTGCTGCGGCGGCATAGCCGATGCCGCTTTCACGCAGGATCAGGCCGGGATCAAGCGGCAGGACATCATCCCAGGTCTCGACCAGCCGCGCGATCAGCGAATCGCACAACCGCGCGATCAGCCGATCCTCTGTGGGCGTGAATTCGGCGCGGGCAGGCAGCGGACGGTTGCCGATGCCGCCATAGAAACAGTCCACCAGGGTCGAGATCATGGTCGCATCCATGCGCAACAGCATCTGCCCCTTCAGCGGCAGCAGGCGATAGATGGACAGGCTGCAGAAAGCGGGCACCTGCGCCGACCAGGCGCCGAAGTCCAGCACGCGGGCTTCCTGCCCCTCGACATGGGGGCGCACACCCGCGATCGGTTCTATGATGGCGCGGATACGCCGGCCGAGCTTGTCGCCCAGCCGGTCCAGCCCGGACAGCATCACGGGCGCCTGCGATTCCCCCCGCCCGAAGGCGAAGGTTTGAACGTCGGTCATCTTGATCCCCTGCCCGCATCGGATCAGGGGATATCCCGATCCTTTCAGGCTGCCCTATTGAATAACGAAATTGGTAAAATAAACGTTATCAATGCCGCCATAGCCGCTCTTCTGCTTCAAAACATCGTTGATAATCGTCTTGATCTTGCCCTGCAGCACCTGCTTGCCCTGCGGGGTGGAGAGCATTTCCTCAGGCTGTTGCGCCAGCATCATCAGCACCTGGCTGCGGATCGCCATCTCATGCGTCTTGATCGCTTCGATCACGCGCATGTCATAATAGGTCGACACCGCGATCGAGATCTGGGCGAAGGCGTCCGTGTCGGTCATGTTCGACGTGAAGGGCGCCTGCATCTGGAAATAGGTGGCCTGATAGGCCACCGGATTGGCCGGGGTCGGCAGGTCGATGCCCTTGCCCGGTTCACCGCGATGCGCGGCGCCCCCGCCATGCGCCTTGGCGATTTCCTCCGCATTCTCGCCGGCCAGCACCAGAACGGGCTTGTTGGGGTCTTCCTTCGGCCCTTCGGTTTTGTGTCCGAAGAAGCCGGCGGCATAAAGGCCGCCAGCCGCGCTCGCACTGCCGACAACCAGGCCCACGGCCAGCAGCAGGATCATCTTCATGCTCCCGCCCTTTTTCTTCTTGGCCTTAGGCTCGTCGCTCATGCTTCATGTCCCCTGGAAAATGCGCCCAGTCACGCATAGCGCGCGCGGCGCGTGTCGGCGGCGCTATCGCCAACCCGTTCATGGTTAAGAACGGCCGGATCGCCGTCGCCTTTATGGTTAAGCGCGATATTTTCGCGCGGCTGTCCCCGCCCCTGCATGTGCGACTGGGCGGACGATTGGCCCATGCCCTGACCCTGCCAGCCGGCGGATTGGCCCTGGGACTGAGACTGGGATTGCTGCTGCGACCCCGCCTGGTTGCCGGTCGAATCGGCCCGCGCGGTTTCCGCGACATGGGCCGCACGCTCGACCTTCACCTCGCCGATCCGCAACGCCAACAGGCCGGCGTCGAGTTTCAGCCGGTCGCTGTCCTGCCGCAACGCCAGTTCCGCCGCCTCGGTGGCGACGGTCAGGCTGACATCGGCGCCATCCTCGCCCTGGCGGATATCCACCTGGATCGGACCGAGCCGATCGGCATTGATCTGGAACCGCCCCTGCGCGCCATTGGCGGACAGGCCGGCAATATCGCGCGCCAAACCGTCGATCCATTGGCCCGACACCCCCATGTCCACCACTTGCATGTTCAGCGAAGCGGACAGGTCCACGGAAGGTATGGCGGAAGCCATGGCAGCACCCGTCGCCGGCATGGCGATGGTCTGCCCCAGCGGTGTCGGCATGGCCGTCCGGTCGTTGACCGGCGGCTGCGCGATCATATCGGGGACGCTATCCTTCGCCATGCTGGTTTTGACGCCGGTCACACCAGCTTGCGAGCGCGACGCAGTCCGCGCGCTCATATGGTCGCGGACCAGTTGGAGCAGCGACACCGCCTCCGCCTTGACGGGCGCAGGCATGTCGGGCGCCGTAACAGCAACAGGATCGTGGGAGACCTGCGCCATGTCCACGGGCGTCATGTCCACGGACTGCGGCGCGGCAGCCAGGTTCGTCTGTGGATCGGGCGCTCGTACCGGAACAGATAGCTCCGCTACAGAAGCCGGCGCCGGTGTCGGAACAATGATCTGCGGCGACACCACGGGCGCGGCGACAACAGGGGCTGCGGGTGCGAGCGTACCGTCAGTCGGCAGATCGGTTGCGGCCGGAACCGGCACGGGTTGTGCGACCGGCACGACCATTATGATGGGCATGGGCGCGATCATCTCAGGCGCAGAATTGACCACGTCGACCTTATCGTCATCGCGCGGCTCATCGGCACCTTCGGCCGTGTCCCGCGCTTCGTCCACCGCTCCTTCGACAGCGATGTCCGCACGGACGGAGTCCGTTAATCTCGCCGGTTGTGGCGCTGTCGGCGCTATACCGCCCGCGTCGGGCAAAGCGGCTACCACCGCCGGCGGAACGATCAAGTCCGGCGGAACCGTGACGGCCAGAACCGGCGTCGCCGGTTGCGGCACGGCAGGCGCCGTATCGACTTCATCGGAGGGAACTGCGGCCCCCGGCCGAACGATTGGGATCGAGGGAGCCGCAATGACTAAAGCCGGGTCCGACGCCGGGGCTGCCGCGTCGCTATCCGCATCGATCGATGGGGCGGGCAATTCCGGCCGGCCGACCTGCCGCTCGTCCATGATAACCGGCTGCGACGGAAAGTTCGGAGGCCTATGGCCCGGCAAGTCCAGGCTGGCCGCATGATCGCTCTTCGCACCTTGCCCTGGCGCCATCGGCGCCGCAGCAACAGGCACCGCCACGTCAGCGGCGGGGACGCCCTTCACTGCATCCAGCAATTGCGCGAAGTCGCCCGCGCCTTCGGCCGGCAGGCCGGCATCACCCTTGGCCGCACCCTGGGTCGGCAAAGCGAACAGCAGCGCCTTGAGACTGGTCAACAAGGTCATATCAGACATCCCCCGGCCGTTGCATACGTCGATAGCGCGGCAGCGCCGCCAGCTTGTTCTCACGCCATTCCTCCAGGTCCGCGCGGGCGCGGTCCTTCAGGCGGAGGGCGATTTCCTTTTCGCGATTGGCGGCGATGGTCAGATCTTCCTTGGCCTCCACGTTGCGCCGTGCATCGTAGAGCGCGCCGTCAAGCTGGCGGCCCGCCTGTTCAAGCCGGGTTGCCAGTTCCTGCATCGCCGCGAAGGAAGCGCCGGTCACCGATCCGTCCGTCTCGAACAATTCGCCGCGCACCTTGCGCAACCGTTCGATATTGTGGGCGATGCCGTTCGCTTCGTCGCGCGCGCGCGCGGTTTCCGCCACGGCCATCGAGTGCTGGACATGGCGTACACGCAGCAGGCGCTGGCGGCGGGCGACCAGTCCCTTCATGCGCCGAAGCCCAGGATGAGCGCGGCGGCGCTGGTGTCGAGGTCGATGCGGCTCTTCTGATCCTGGCGGATGAAATCGAGTATGTCCTGCCGGCGCTTCACCGCCTCGTCGATGACGGGATCGTTGCCGGGACGATAGGCGCCCATCAGGATGAGGTCGCGATTTTCCTCATAGGCGGCCCAGAGGCGGCGATAGGCGGCGGCGGCGGCGCGATGCTCATCATCCACCACATCCGCCATGACGCGCGACAGCGATTTGCCAATGTCGATGGCGGGAAAGATCGCCTGTTCCGAAAGGTGGCGCGAAAGGACGAAATGCCCGTCGACGATGGCGCGGGCAGCATCGACGATCGGATCGTCGGTGTCGTCACCATCGGCCAGCACCGTATAGAGCGCGGTGATCGAACCGCCGCTGCGGGCATCGCCCCCTGCCCGTTCCACCAGCCGCGGAATGAGCGAGAGAGCGGAAGGAGGGTAGCCCTTCATCGCCGGCGGTTCACCGAGCGCCAGGCCGATCTCACGCTGGGCATGGGCGCAGCGGGTCAGGCTATCGATCAGGAGCAGCACTTTCTTGCCCCGCGCGCGGAAATATTCGGCGATCGCGGTGGCGCGCGCAGCGGCGCGCAGGCGCAGCACCGGCGGATGGTCAGCGGGCACGGCGACGACGATCGACTTGTGCATCGCGCCCTTGAGCTTGGTTTCAAGGAAATCGCTGACCTCGCGGCCCCGTTCGCCGATCAGGCCGGTGACGACGATATCGGCTTCGGCGCCGGCGATCATCTGACCCATCAGCACCGATTTGCCCACGCCCGACCCTGCAATGATCGCGATGCGCTGGCCGCGTCCGGCGGTCAGCAGCGCGTTAACGGCGCGCACGCCTAGATCGAACGGTTCGGTCACGCGCCCGCGATCGAGGACATTCCCCTTGACGCCGTTGAGCGGCCAACTGCCGCCCGCGATGATAGGTCCCTTGCGGTCGAGCGGCTGGCCCATCGCGTCGATGACGCGGCCGATCAGCCCGTCGCCGACCTGCACCATGTTCGCCTGGCTGTCCGGTTCGACGCGGATGCCGTTTTCCAGCGGCGCGTCGGCGTCGAGCGGCACCAGCAGCGTACGTTCGCCGCGAAAGCCGACCACTTCGGCGCGACAGACCGACCCGTCGCTCGCCAGCACCCGCGCGCCCGATCCGATCGGACGGCGAAAGCCGGTGACTTCCAGCATTCCCGCATCGTGACTGACCAGCCGGCCGACATGGCGCGGCTGGCGGTTCTGCACCTGCAGATGATCGAACAGCGTCTCCGCCTGGGCGAGCGCGGCGCGGATCATGCCTTGCCCTCGATATCGTCCATCAGCGCCCGCAGGCGCGACAGGCGTATATCCGGGCCATCCTCGACCCAGCCGTCGGCCGTTTCGAGGCGGACGCAGCCGCGCTGCATGGCGTTGTCCGCGACCAGCGGCAGGCCGATCGCCTCGCCCTTCAGCAACGCCACATCTTCAGGATGGAGATGCAGGGCGTTCTTGTCCTGATTGCTCTCGATGAAGGCAGCGACCGCGTCGCAACGCTGGACAAGGCGCTCCATATCGATCTCGACCTCGCCCACTATCTGTTCGACCAGCCGGACGACGGTGGCGGACAACATGGTGGACAACATTCCGCTTGGCGCGGGCGCCAGCAATTCCAGCGCCTCGGCCAGCCGGGCGCGTGCGTCGGCTTCGGCGGCATTGGCGCCGGCCGTGACGCGGCAACCTTCGTCGAAGCCCTGGGTGAAGGCCTCCATCCGGGCTTCCTCGACCAGATCGATTGCCGGCTCCATCTCCGCACCGCGCATGGTGGCGGTCTGCTGTCCCGGTGGCGCCGTGTAGAGGCTGCGAAAACCGCCGCCTTCAGCCGGACGGAAATCCGCGACGGCGACCGATGCGACATCCTGAACCGCTTCTGCGTCCCAGACCCTAAACAAAGTCGTTCCCCTTGCCGGCCAGCATGATGGTGCCCGCATCGGCCATGCGGCGCGCGGTGGCGATGATCAGCTTTTGCGCGTCGATCACCTCGACGAGGCGGATCGGCCCGCGTTCCTCGATCTCGTCGGCGATGGCCTGGGCCGCGCGCGCCGACATGCAACTGAAAATCTTCGCCTTCAGCATGTCGTTCGCGCCCTTGAGCGCCACCACCAGCACCGTGCTGTCGATCGTGCGCATCAGCGTACCCAGATTCTTGTCGTCCATGTCGATGAGGTTGTCGAAAACGAACATCTCGTCCTCGATCGTCTGGGCAATCATCTTGTCGCGCTTGGCGATAGCTTTGATGATCCGCTGCTCATTGTCCTTGCGGACATTGTTCATGATCGCGGCCGCCTCGACCGTGCCGCCGCGCTGCGACGCCGCGCCCTGCTTGCCGCCCGGACCGCGCAGCAGGAGCTGCTCCAGATCCTCCAGCGCCTCGTTCGACACGGGGCCGAGCGTGGCGATGCGATAGACGATTTCTTCCTGATATTCGACCGGCAGAAGCTGCAGCACGTCGGCGGCGATCGGCGCTTCCAGATGGGCGAGCACGATCGCCATGATCTGCGGATGCTCCGCCTCGATCAGCGCGGCGATTTCCTTCGCGTCCATCCATTTCAGCATCTCAAGCTGGGTGGAGCGGGTCGGCGGGGTGATGCGCGCCAGGATGGTTTCCGCACGCTCCTCGCCCAGCGCCTTGGTCATCGCGCCGCGGATGTGGCGGGTGGCGCCATAGCCGATCGTCGTGCGCTTCTTCGCCTTGGTGACGAAATGGTCGAGTGCCTCGTTCACTTCCTCCGGCTCGACATCCTGCACATCATACATGGCGTAGCCAAGCTGACGCACCTCTTCCGGTTCCAGCCGGGACAATATCTGCGCGGCCTCATCCTCATTGAACAGCATCAGCAGGACGGCGGCGGCGGCGCTGCCTTTCAGCGCTTCGGGACGGCCGGGGACGATCTCAGGCATTTTCCTTCTTCCCCTCCTTCAGCAGGTCGCGCACGACCAGGGCGGCGCGATCGGGGTCCTGCTTCACGAAATTGCGGATGAGGTCGGCGCGCTGGGCATAGTCATAGGTGGAGGAGATCATGTCGAGCGTGACCCGCGCGTCCGCGCCATGCGGATTGGCGGCGCTGACCTGCTTGGTGAGTTCGCTCGAAATTTCGCGGCCGAGGCGCTGTCCGGTCTCGGCCGTCTCGATCGTGGCGGCCTGCTGTATGGCGGCGCGGCGTTTGAGCAGCGGCCGGCCGATGCCGAAGATCACCAGCAGCGCGACCAGCAGCGCCGACAGGTTGCGGACCAGCGGCGACACCCAGTCGGCTTCATACCAGGGCGTGACCGGCTGTTCGGCCTTGAGGAAATTGCGCGAAGAGAGGGCGACCACGTCGCCGCGCGTCTGATCGAAGCCGATCGCGCCCTTCACCAGCGCTTCGAGCGCGGCGATCTCCTGCGGGGTGCGGGCCTTGCCGTCGGGCGCGTTGTCGAGCGCGACGGCGACCGACAGGCGCTTGACCGTGCCGACGGCATCCTTGGTGACGGACACTTCGCGGCCCAGTTCAAAGCTGCGGTTGAACGTCTCTTCGGTCTTCATCAGCGGATTGGGCGGGGTGCCCGGTTGGGCGCCTTCTGCCGTCTGGCCCTGCGTCACCACCTGGCCATTGGGGTTGGTCTGGGTGACGGTCGGGTTGACCGGCGCCTGATTGCTGAGCGCGCCGGGAATGCCGCTCGCCTCGCCCGCGCCCTGGCCGCGCGGATCGGACGCCCAGGTGCCCTGTTCGGTGCGCAGCCGCGCCTCATCCTGCGGGTAGGTTTCGCGGGTAGCCTGGCGCTCGGCAAAGTTCAGTTCGGCATGAACCTCGGTCGAGAAATTGCCCTGCCCCAGGATCGGGGTCAGCAGGGCGACCACCGATTGACGATAGCGATCCTCGATCCGGGTCTGGATTGCAAGCTGGCGGTCGTTGACGGCGTCGCCGTCATTGTTGCTGAGCAGCCGGCCGTTCTGGTCGACCACCGAAATATCGTCCGGATTGAGTTCCGGGATCGACGAGGCGACGAGATGGACGATCGCGCTGACCTGCTGGTCGGTGAGCGTGCGGCCATTGGCGAGGCGCAACATCACCGACGCGGACGGCTTGGCGCGGTCGCGCAGAAAGACGCTGGGCGGTTCGACGGCAAGGTGCACCTTGGCGGTTTCGACGCTGTCGATCGCCTCGATCGTGCGGGCCAGATCCATTTCGCGGGCCGACCGCAGCTTTTCGCCCTCGACGGCGCGGCTGGCGCCCATCGGCAGGCTGTCGATCATGCTGTTGCCGTCGGGGGGGCTCTTGGGCAGGCCCTGGGCGGCGAGCATCATCTTCGCCTTGAAATAATCATCCTGCGCGACGGTCATCGCGCCCGAACCGTCGAAGCCGTAGCGAACGCCATTCTGGTCGAGCACCTGGGCGACGGCCGATTTGTCGGCGTCGGGCAGCCCCCGAAACAGGTCGCGCTGCGGCGGTTCGCGGAGCGCCATCCAGGCGAGGCCCGCGACCGCGACGGTGCCAAGCAGGCCCAGCAGCGGCAGGCTCTTCGCCACGGCGGGCTGTTTCATGAAGCCGGAAAAGCGCGCCTTGAGCGCATCGATCCCCCTGGCCCCGCCACCGAAGGCGGAAGTGGCGGGAAGGGCGGGCGCGGCGGCGCCGACATTGGTGGAAAGGGCGTTCTCGCTCATCGCTTATACCGGCATGCTCATGATGTCCTTGTAAGCGGACAGGAGTTTGTTGCGGACCTGAAGGGTCGCTTCAAAGCTGACCGAAGCCTGCTGCTTGGCCAGCATGACGCCCGCAATGTCGGTGGTTTCACCACGCTCGAAGGAAGCGGCGGCCTCACCGGCCTGGTTCTGCAGGCCGTTCACCTGTTGCAGCGCGCTGTTCAGCGCCTCGGTAAAGCCGCCGGGCGCGGTGCCCTGCGTGCCGTTGGCGCCAGTCGCACCGCCGACAGCGCCGGTCTGGTTGACGTCGCGCAGCGCGGCGTTCTTTTGCAGGATGGCGTTGCGGATCGCCATCACGCTGTCGGTGGGGGAAATGCCGTTCATGCGTCAGCCCCCCTCAAGCAGCCATCTCGCGCATCTCGGCGAGCCGATAGCGCAATGTACGTTCGGAAATGCCCAGCTTGCGGGCGGCGGCGGCGCGATGACCGTCGGTCTCCCGCAGCGCGAGGCGGACCGCTTCCAGCTTGGAATGACGGGCCACGTCGCGCAGCAGGATCGGTTCGGCCGCTGTCGCCAGCATCGGGGCGACCATGCGCAGCGGCTGGGGCGCGCCGGAAATATGCAGGTCGGCGGCCTCGATGCGATCCCCATCGCGCAGCACCAGCGCGCGCTGCAGGACATTGCCGAGTTCGCGGGCATTGCCGGGCCAGCCATGGGCGGCCAGCTTTTCCAGCGCGGCGGCGGTCGGCCAGACGAACCTGTCCCTGGCCAGGTCCTGCTGGCGCATCAGCATGGCGGCGGCGATGGCGCTTACGTCGCCGCGACGCTCGACCAGCGGCCGCAACTCCAGCGGCATGACGTTGAGACGCCAGTAGAGATCCTCGCGGAAGCGGCCCGCGGCGACTTCTTCGGCCAGATTGCGGTTGCAGGCGGCGACGATGCGCACATTGACCGGCACCGGATGGGTAGCGCCCACGGGCAGCACTTCGCCTTCCTGCAAGGCGCGCAGCAACTTGGCCTGAAGCGCCAGCGGCAGTTCGGCGATCTCGTCCAGGAACAATGTGCCGCCATCGGCCGCCAGGAACAGGCCGTCCGACGCATTGGTCGCGCCGGTGAAGCTGCCCTTCCTGTGGCCGAACAGCATCGCTTCCATCATGGTTTCGGGGAGCGCGGCGCAGTTGACGGCGATGAAGTCATGACCGCGACGACCCGACTGGGCGTGGAGGAAACGCGCCATGCCTTCCTTGCCGGTGCCGGTATCGCCCTGGATCAGGACGGTGGCGTCGCTGCGGGCGACCCGTGCGGCCAGGCGCATGAGGTGGGCGCTGGCGGCGTCCCCCACGGCGGGGATCGAGGCAGGCCGCGCCAGTTCGGCGATCAGCGCGAAGGCAAAGCCCATATCCTCCAGGCCGAAGGCGACGCGCGCTGGCAAGCCATTGGCGGCGGCGACCAGCGAAGGCGCGCCGTCCACCAGATTGATGAGGATATCGCGATAGGTGGCGTGCCCTATCTCGGTCGCCAGCAGCACACGGCGGCTATCCTTGTCTCGCGGTCCGGCGGCATCTACGATCCGCACCATGTAGAACGCATTTTCGAGCCAGTGCTGCAAACCCGGAACGAGCGCGCAGACCCCACGGCTCACGTCAAGCGATGACATGAACTGTCCCCATATTTTTGGCTGGCTTGTACCCCCGTACGCCCCGAACCCCTTCGATGGTTAATGTCTACGGATGCGTGGTTATCAGATGGTTAACATGGCAACTTGTTTGCCGGTGGGCGGCAATTTTTTTCCGGCCCCGGCAAAGCCTTGTGGCTCATTTCATAGCCGCGCACGCATCAAACCGCCTACTTTGCGGCTTTTGCGAAAAAAATGCCGATCGCCCTAAAAGCCCGGCGACGCCCGCCGTTATCCCCTTTCGAGGCCGCAAGCGCCCTGATGGCAGCGACCTGATGTACGGAAAGGGAATTTCATGACTGTTATCGGAACCAACACAGCGGCGCTGCGCTCGGCCAACGCCTCGACCTCGGCCAACAAGGCGCTGAGCACCGCCATGGAGCGTCTGTCGACCGGCAAGCGAATCAACAGCGCAAAGGACGACGCCGCCGGCCTCGCCATCGCGTCGAGCATGACCGCCCAGATCCGCGGCATGACCCAGGGCGTCCGCAACGCCAATGACGGCATCTCGCTGGCGCAGACGGCGGAAGGCGCGCTCGGCGAAGTCAGCAACATGCTGCAGCGTATGCGCGAACTGACCGTTCAGGGCCTGAACGGCACGAACGACACGAAGTCGCAAGCCAACATCAAGTCCGAAATCGACGAACTCGGCAAGCAGATCAACGACGTGCTCAGCAAGACCGAGTTCAACGGCAAGGCCCTGTTCTCGGCGACCGCTCCGGCCACCATCACGGTCCAGGCGGGCGCCAACGACACCGACACCGTCGATATCACCCTTGGCCAGCTCGACCTGTCGGCCGTCGCAACCGCAACCGGCAGCCCGCTGACCGGCACCACCGCCGCGCCGACCTTCACGGACACCGACCTCGCCGCCTATGACACGGCGCTGGAAACTGTGGGCACCAAGCGCGCCAACCTCGGTGCGGTGCAGAACCGCCTCGAATCGACGGTCAACAACCTGACCAACAACATCACCAACCTGACCGACGCCCGCAGCCGCATCGAGGACGCCGACTTCTCGGCCGAAACGACCGCGCTCGCCAAGCAGCAGATCCTGAGCCAGGCTTCGACCGCGATGCTGGCCCAGGCGAACCAGAGCCAGCAGGGCGTGCTGCGTCTGATCCAGTAATCGGATCGGCAACCAGAATGACCGGCTGAGGTATTGGTCCACCGCCAGCCAGTCATGTCACTCTCGGCATATCAACAGTCCCCACCGTGCCGGGGGTAACAACCTTCGATCGAACGGCCAGCATTTGGAAGCCTCCGTCCCCCCGGGCGGAGGCTTCATCGCATTTGCCGGGGCGATGGAGGGATACAAGGCTTGGCTTGGTCGTTTCCGCCATCCATGATTATGCCCATGACACAGATAGACCGGCGCGCGATGATCGCCGCTTCCGCCGCCACCCTGCTGCTCCCCCAGACGCTCCGCGCCCAGACGCGGGCCACGCCCTTTTCCTGGGAAAGGCTGGTCGGGCAGGCGCAGGATCTGGCGCGTGCGCCCTATAAGGAGACACCCGCCTATCCCGGCGCGGCCAGGGTGGATTATGACGCGCTGCACGCGGCGCGCTTCCGCGACGACCGTACCTTGTGGGGCGACCTGCCCGGCGATACCGGGGTCCGCTTCTTCCCGCTTTCCAACACCGCGCCGCAACCGGTGCAGATCGCCATCGTGGACAATGGACAGGCGACGCCGCTCCGCTACGACCCCGCCATGTTCGACGCTCCGGCCGGCAATGCCGTCGCGGCGCTGGGGCCGGACGCGGGCTTTGCCGGCTTCCGCATCATGAACGCCAAGCGCGACGGCGACTGGCTGTCCTTCCTGGGCGCCAGCTATTTCCGCGCGCCCAGCCCGCAAAAGCAGTTCGGCCTGTCGGCGCGCGCGATCGCCATCAACACCAGCCTGGGCAAGGAGGAATTTCCCCGCTTCACCCATTTCTGGCTGGAGCGGAGCGGCGACAACAGCGTGATCGTCTACGCCCTGCTGGACGGGGTTTCCATCACCGGCGCCTATCGCTTCGTCAGCAGCCTTGGCACGGATGGCGTTCGGCAGGATGTGACCGCCGCCCTCTTCCCGCGCAGAGCCATCCCGGAACTGGGCCTGATGCCGATGACCAGCATGTTCTGGTACGATCAGGCCAACCGGACACAGGGCACCGACTGGCGGCCGGAAATCCATGATTCCGACCTCTTCTCCATCGCCAGCGCCGACGGCACGGCCCACGCCCGGCCGCTGGTCAATCCGTCGGCGCCGATGGTCAGCGCCTTTACAGAGCGCAATCCCCAGGGCTTCGGCCTGCTGCAACGCGACCGGGATTTCGACCATTATCAGGATGACGGCGTCTATTATGACCGCCGCCCTTCGCTCTGGGCAACCCCGGCCAAGGCGCTGGGTCAGGGCGAGGTGCGGCTCTACGCCTTCCCCACCGACAGCGAATATACCGACAATGTCGCCGCCTACTGGACGCCCGCCGCCGCCGTGACGCCAGGCAGGCGGATCGACGCCAGTTATCGGCTGGACTGGAGCGCGGCGCGCGCGCCAGCGTCGAAAGGTCTGGCCATCGTCGAGAATGTCTGGCGCGGACGCGGCGGCGAGGCTGGCAGCGACCGGCTCGTGATCGATTTCACCGGCGTACCGGAAGGCAGCAAGCTCGATATCTGGAGCGACATAAAGGGCGGCAGGCTGCTCAAGACTGCGGGCTATCCCGTGCTGGGCAAGCCCGGAACCTATCGCACGGTGCTCGACCTGAAGCGCGATGCCGCCGGTCCTGCCGATATTCGTCTGCAATTACGCGCTGGCAATCGTGCATTCAGCGAATATGTGCATTATCCCGTCGGCGCATGAAGGGAACCCTAAGTGTAACGAACGGTTCTAACGCCTGGGTCAACAACAAGCAGGTCTGGACAAGATGGGGAATGGAGGCGCGCGGTCGGCAGGGCCGACCGGCGAAGACACACCATTGAAGCGGGCCTTCGAACAGGTTCCGCCCGAAAGTCCGCTCGCCATGCCTGAGCAGGATTTCTCGACGGCGCCGCCCTTGATCGCGCGCCGCCGCTTCAACATCGACCTGTGGGCGCGGCGGCTGCTGGTCGTGCTGCTGGCGCTGATCCCGGCCGTCATGGCCGCGCACGAAATGCGCCGCTCGATCGGCCTCGACGGCATCGATTTCGTGGAAGGCGTCTACCTCGCCCTCTTCATCTCGCTGTTCGCCTGGATCTCCTTCGGCTTTGCGACCGCGACCATCGGCTTCCTGCTCCAGACAGTTGGCGGCGGGCGCAGCGTCACCCCCCGCCCGCTGAACGCATCCGAACCGCTGCGCGGCAAGACCGCGATCCTGCTGCCGGTCTGCAACGAGGATTTCCTAGGCGTGCTCGGCCGCCTGTCAATCATGGAACGCTCCCTGGCGCAGGTGATGGGTGGCGAGCGTTTCGAATTTTTCATCCTGTCCGATTCCAACGCCGAAAGCGGCGAGACCGAGCGGCGCGCCTATCAGGAGATGCGCGGCTCCTTCTCCCGTCCCGTCCATTATCGCCGCCGTGCGCTCAATGTCGGGCGCAAGCCGGGCAATATCGCCGAATGGGTGCAGCGCTTCGGCGGCGGATATGACTATATGGTGGTGCTGGACGCCGACAGCGTGATGAGCGGCCAGACCATGGCGCGGCTCGCCGCCGACATGGAGCGGCACCCGCATGTCGGCCTCATCCAGACCGTCCCCACGGTGATGGGCGCGGCCACTTTGTTCGCGCGCTGGCAGCAGTTCGCCAGCCGCCTGTTCGGGCCGATCTCGGCTGCGGGCATGATCTGGTGGGCGGGTTCGGAAGGGATGTTCTGGGGCCATAATGCGATCGTGCGCGTGCGCGCCTTCGCCGAAAGCTGCGGCCTGCCCGAACTGCCCGGCCGTGCGCCCTTCGGCGGCCATATCATGAGCCACGACATGCTGGAGGCCGCGCTGCTGCGCCGCCGCGGCTGGGACGTGCATATGGTGACGGCAGACGACAGTTTCGAGGAATTCCCACCTTCCATGCCCGACCTCTTCACCCGCGACCGCCGCTGGTGCCAGGGCAATATCCAGCATGTGCCGCTGCTGGTGAAGATCGCCGGGCTGCACCCGGTCAGCCGGTTTCAATTGCTGGTCGGCGCCAGCGCCTATTGCACCTCGCCCATGTGGCTGGCGCTGATCCTGGTGGTGTTGGGCGGCGCGGCGAGCGGCCTGTGGCCCCCGGCGGCGGTGCTGCCTTCGGGTGGGCTGCTGGCGGTGACGGCGGTGCTGCTGTTCGGGCCGAAGATTTTCGCGATCATCTGGGCGATGGCGGACCCGGCGCGGCGCATCGGCTTTGGCGGCGCGGCGCGCATGACGCGCGGCGTGATCGCCGACATCACCCTTTCGATCCTGATGGCGCCGGTCGCGATGCTGACCCAAACGATCAACCTGTTCGGCATATTGATGGGCCGCAAGAGCAGTTGGAACGGCCAGACCCGCGACCGCGACGGCATGGCCATCACCAGCGCGATCTGGCTGTTCAAATGGCATCTGCTGCTGGGCGCCGGCCTGACGCTGCTGGCGATCAAGGCGGGTGGCCTGGGTTGGGCCATTCCGGTGGTCGCTGGCCTGTTCCTCGCGCCGCTGCTGGCGGCGATCACCGCACGCAAGGACCTGGGCCGCAAGGCGGAGGAGAGCGGCCTGTTCGAGGTCGCCGATCCATGGTGGCGGACACAAAGCTACCGTCCGCTGCGCTTTCGCTGGCCGACCGGCGACGAGCGCCGCATAGGGCCGATGCCGGCGAACGACGAATGAGGCTGGCTCGCCGCGCGTGAATAGCTATCCGGGGCCAAAACGAACACCCCACATCCGTTCGGGCTGAGCTTGTCGAAGCCCAGCTCTTTCTTAAAGAGAAGAATGGCCCTTCGACAGGCTCAGGGCGAACGGGAATAGAAATTATCCCGTTAGATCAGATGCCTCAATCGTTCCAGTCGCGCAGCGTCTCGCGCAGCTTGTCGAGCGCCGCCTTCTTGATCTGGCAGACGCGCGCCGCGCCGATATCCAGCGTTTGGCCGATTTCCTCCAGGTTCAGTTCCTCGACAAAATAAAGCTGGAGCACCAGCGCCTCGCGCTGAGGCAGGTCGCCGATGCACTTGGCGAGCGCGACCTTGAGCGATTCGCGCTCCATGATGTCGTCGGCGCGATCCTCGACGTCCGCGAACCACATCGACTGGTCGGAATAGACTTCGTCCATGCTGCTGTGCCGGACCATCTCCGCGCTGTCGGCGATCTCCCGATAGGCGGCAGGCTCCAGCTCCATTTCCGCCGACATGTCCGCTTCGCTCGGCGGGCGGCCGAACCGCTGCTCCAGCCGGTTGCGCACGCCGGCCAGCTCCTTGCGCCGGGTCATGGCGGAACGGCAAAGCGTCGCCTGCCGCCGCAGATGGTCGATCATCGCGCCGCGCACGCGCAATTGCGCATAGGTGGCGAAGCCCAGGCCGCGATCCTCGAAACCGTTGGCCGCCTCGACCAGCGCGACCATGCCGATCTGGAGCAGGTCTTCCACCTCGATGGCGCTCGAAACGCGGCCATGGACATGCCAGGCGATCTTGCGCACCAGCGGCATATATTGGCGGGCCAGCCGTTCCTGGCTGTGTTCGCCGGGCTTGCCATAGGTGTGAGCGCCAGCCGCGATCTTGTTCATATACATGCCTTAGCCTCTCTTCAGGCGACTGGTTCGTGCTGATGCGGGTCGTGGCGCGATGACGTTGGGCGGGGATCATTCCCGACCACAGCGACCACTTCCACGCCCTTGCCGTCGGGAATTTCCAGGAAGGATAGCACCGGCGTTTCCGGCAGATGCGGCTTGAACAGGCGGGCAAGCGCCCGGCGAGCAAGCGGCGAGGTAACGATCGCAAAATTGCGCGCCTGGCCCAGCATCGGCCGGGCGGCGTGTACGACCGATTCGACGATGCGGTTGGCCAGGCTCGGTTCGATGGGATGCCTGGCGTCGCCCGCGACGCGCATCGCCTGCGCCAGCATGGCTTCCAGATCGCCGTCCAGGGTGATGACCGGCAGCGGCATCTTCACCGGCACAAGCCCCTGGATGATGAGCGCGCCGATGCGCTGGCGCACCGCTTCGACCAGTTGTTCATGCGTCATATCGGGCCGCGCCCCATCGACCATCGCCTCGCAGATGCGGCGGAAATCCTTGAGCGCGATGCCTTCGGACAGCAGCGCACGGCACAGCGCGCTGATCTGCGTCAGGCTCAACAAATTGGGGGTCAGGCCATCGACCAGTTGGGGCGCGGCATCCTTCAAATTGTCGAGCAGCTTGCGCGCTTCGTCCAGACCGAACATTTCGGCGGCGTTCATGGCGATAAGCTGATTGAGATGGGTCGCAACCACCGTAGGGGGATCGACCACGGTATAGCCGGCGACCACCGCCTCGCTGCGCCTGGTCTGTGAAATCCAGACGGCGTCGAGGCCGAAGGTCGGGTCCTTGGTCACGCGGCCCTGCACCGTGCCGTCCAGCGCCCCGCTGTCGAGCGCGAGCAGGTCGTCCGGCCAGATCTCATCCTCGCCCACGATGACGCCGGCGATGGTGATGCGATACTGGTTGGGTTCCAGCGCCAGATTGTCCTTCACCCGCACCATCGGCACGACGAAGCCCAGTTCCTTGGACAATTGGCGACGAATGCCCGTGATGCGGGCCATCAACGGCGCGCCCTTGCGCTCATCGACCAGGGCGATGAGGCCATAGCCGATCTCCAGCCCCAGGATCGCGCCATCCGACACATCATCCCATTCGATCAGCGCGGGATTGGGCGCGGGCGGCAGCGGGGCCGGCTCGGCGGCTTTCTTCTGGCTCGCCTTGCGCAATTGCCAGGCGATGCCGCCGGCCACGGCGGCGGCAGACAGGATAATCATGTGCGGCATGCCGGGCAGGACGCCCAGGAAGCCCAGGATGGCGGCGACCGGCACCCAGGCCCTGCCCGTGCCGAACTGACCGGCGACCTGCGCCGACAAATCCTGCTCGCTCTTGACGCGGGTGACGATGGAGGCCGCAGCGATCGACAGCAGCAGCGCGGGAATTTGCGCCACCAGCGCGTCGCCGATCGCGAGGATGACATAGGTCTGCGCCGCTTCGCCGATGGCGAGGCCATGGCTCACCACGCCCAGGATGATGCCGCCGACGATGTTGATGACCAGGATCAGGATGCCCGCGACCGCATCGCCCTTCACGAACTTGCTGGCGCCGTCCATGGAACCGTAGAAGTCAGCCTCGGTCGCGACTTCCGCGCGGCGCAGCTTGGCTTCTTCCGGTGTCATCAGACCGGCGTTGAGGTCGGCGTCGATCGCCATCTGCTTGCCCGGCAGGGCATCCAGGGTGAAGCGCGCCGACACTTCGGACACACGGCCCGCGCCCTTGGTGATGACGACCAGGTTGATGATCATCAGAATGGCGAAAACGAAGATGCCCACGACATAGTCGCCGCCGATCAGGAAGTGACCGAACGCCTCGATCACCTGGCCCGCCGCGTCCGATCCTTCATGCCCCTGCACAAGCACGACGCGGGTCGAGGCGACGTTGAGCGCCAGGCGCAGCAGGGTCGCAAACAGCAGCACCGTCGGGAAGCTGGAAAAGTCGAGCGGTTTGGCCGCGTTCAGCGCCACCATCAGCACGGCCAGCGAGATCATGATGTTGGTGATGAAGCCGATGTCCAGCATGACGGCCGGCACCGGCACCATCATGAACAGCACGACCATCAACGTCGCGAAGGGCAGCACGGCTCCCTTGGCGGCACTCATCCAGATCTTCGCTTTGACTTGGGCAGGGTTCATTTCGAGCCGTTTACCTTCCGAGGGTGGCGAGCATGAGATAGGCGAGGCGCGCCGTTTGCGGCTGCGGCACGACGGTCACGTCGGGCTGCTGCGAAAGGCGCTGGGTTTCGATCCGCACATAATCGGCGGGCTGGACGGTCTTCGCGCCCGCGGGGAGCGCGGCGTCGACATATTGGGTGGGTCCGCCGAGGCCATCGGAACTTTTCTGCAGCTTGGCGGCGAAGCGATCGCGAATTTCGGAGAAGCTGCGGGCATTGCCCTCCCGATCGTAGAAGATCGAGCGATTGGCGCGCGCGGCCGCAGGGAAAAGCGACGCGGCGCTCGCCTGCGGCGCGCGGTCATGAACCGACAGGAATTTGCTGGCGCCGCCCACGCCCAGGAAATGCGCGAGATAGAGATCGACCGGTTCCGCGTCGCGACCCAGCCGTTCTTCCAGATAGGCCTTATTGTCGGCGGCATGTTCCGCCGCCATGACGGAGGCTGTTTCCGGATGCTGGCGCAAGTCCAGTATCTGCTGGCGCAATTCGGGGTCCGCCACATAATAGCGGCCGTTGCTGCCCCGGCTGATCGCATCGGCGGCCCAGCCCAGGCCATATTCGCCGCCATGCTTGTCGACGACGGCAAGCCAGCTCTGGTCGATGAACTGATAGAGGCCGCTGGCGGACGATGTCGCCGCGCGCGCCGTGGGATTGAGGCTGGATTCGATCTTCGCCTGCCCCAGCAGATAGCTGAAGTCGACACCGGTGCGACGGCTCGCCATCGCAATCGCGTTGGTCACGCGATTGCCGGTCGAACCTGCCGTTGCCGATATGTCTGCGAAAGCCGACACTGAACCAAAACCCCCACTTGCTAGTGAGGACATTAGAGCAAGGCTTGTGCCAAGATTTGGTTAACGCGGACGCAAGAAAATGAAGCCGGTCCAACGCAAAACGGCGCCCGCAGGCGCCGCTTCAGCATCGATGGGAAGAAATTTCAGCGCCCGTAGGTCAACGGCGCGGCCTGCACGCCATGCGAAGCCAGGATGGACAGGCGCTGGCTGGTGTGATCGGCGAGCAGGTTGACGCGCACGCGCGCGCTTTCAAGCAGAGGCAGCAGGGTGCTCAACCGCTCGACCACCGCCGGGTCCGAGCGCCAGGCGCCGATCGCGCGAACGGCTGCGGCGGCAGTGCTGACGCGTTGGCTGGCGGTTTCGATAGCGACCGCATCATTACCGCCAAGTACCTCGCGCAGACCCTCGAACGCATCGAAGAGATCATCCAGCGCGGCAAGACCCAGCGGCATATCAGTCGTCCTTATCCGGCGTTTGGCAGGTCGAGCGCGATCATGCGCTCGGCAATGGCATCGGCATCGACGGGGTAATTGCCCGAAGCGATGGCGGATTTGATCGCAGCGATGCGATCAAGGTCAACCGGCGCGCCTTCGGCCGCCATGCGCGCGGCGGGGCTGGCCGAAGCCGAGGAGGCGGATATCGTCGTCGCATCGGCGGTGGAGGCGGCCCGCGCCTTGCCCCCCTCACGCAGGCTGGTGGCGCCGATCGCGCTGCTGATGCTCTGACCCACGGCGTTAATCATCGGGTAAAATCCTTCACTCGTCCTTCGGGCATTATAACGGACAAGTTCAAAAACTATTAAATCCGGGAATGCGCACAACCCCCATTTCCACAACCTGCGCGAAAACCGGTGCGCTTTTCCTGTCTTCACGCACCCTGATCGTCTCGCCGACGGCGCCATCCTCGTCCGCAATCATCATGCGCGAGACGCTGAAGGCCGTATTGCCAGCCTGGAGTTGGACGGGATCGCCCTTGCGCACGACACTTATCTTGGAAGCGGAGGCAGCGGCTGCACGGACGAACCGGCTGGCGCCAGCACCGCCATTGGGGAGCGGGCCGGAGGCAGCGGCCGCCGCGCCCGCCACCAGCGGCACGCGGATGCGCCAGCCCAGCGCCTCGCACTTCACCATTGCCGCGCCGAACACCGGTCCTTCGACGGACGGCGTGGTCGGGCAGGCGGCCAGACGCAGGCGGCGATCGACCGGCGCGGCGGGGCCGCCCGGCTCGCCCAGATTGGCGCCCACAGTCATGGCGACCAGGCTGTCGATGCGGTCGAGATTCTCGAATGACTGCTGCGCCAGCGCAGGCTGCGCAACAGGCAGCGCGGCGGCGGCGAGAAGGATGGACGAAAATCGGAACACGGCATGTCTCCTGACGAGGCGGACAGGTTGAGCCATGATTTCAGCAATTTTCGTGCCAGTTAACGTCAATCCTTCTTCACCGCCCCGGCGCGATGCGGATGACCTGCCCCTGCCCGGCCTTGCCATCGGCCTGATCGAGGCCCCGGATCAGCAATCGGTCCTCCACGATTCCGTCCTCGCGCAGCGTGCGCGCCACCGCACCCAGACGGGCGGCGGCGAGATCCCATTCGTCGAAGCGCTGGCGCGACGGATCGACGCCATGGCTGCGTATTTCCACCCTGCCCGGCGCCTTGGTAAATGCGCGCGCCACCACGCGCAGCCGCGCACGGCCAGCCTCGGTCAGCAGTGCCTCGCCCGGCGCGAACAGGTCCGCCGCGCGCAGTTCTTCGCCCTGCACCCTCGCCCGACCGCCAAATTGCTGGCTGACCTGCGCCAGCAGCGCGTCGCGACGCGATCCGCTGGCCTGCAACAGCACGAAAAAGGCCAGCAGGAGCAGCAGCAGATCGGCAAAACTCACCGCCCAGCGGTTGCGCCGGACGGATGCGGGGGAAGACGCGATCATGCGACCTCGCGGATCGAGGCCCGGCGCAACGGCGCATTTTCGCGCCGCGCTATCGCCGACATCCGGTCCACGGCCTCTCGCTGCCAGGCCAGCTCACTGTCGGAAAGGTCGGAAAGACGCGCCGCAATGGGTACGGCGATCATGTTGGCAATGACGACGCCATAAAAGGTGGTGAGCAGCGCCAACGCCATCGACGGACCGAGCGCGGCGGGATCATCCATCGCCGCAAACATGCCAATTAGGCCGATGATCGTACCGGCAAGGCCCAGAGCGGGCGCGGCATCGGCAATCGACAGCCAGACCTTGTGCACGGCGCCATGGCGCTGCGCCCGGTCGGCCAGCGCCTGCGCCGCCCACAGCTCGAACGATTCCGTGCTGTCGCAATTGGCGAGCTTGCGCACCGCATCGGTCAGGAACGGGTTGGCGGTCTTCACCCGGTCGGTGCAGGCCAGGCCGCGCAACTGCGCGAGTTGATCGATCCTGAGCATCGCCGCCCGCGCCGCATCCCGATCACGCGAGGTGTCGGCGACCAGCAGCGGGCGCAGCGCCGTCATGGCGCGCGCCATCGCCCCCGCACCATTCTGGAACAGCGCCACCAGGCCGATGCCTCCCAGCATCGCCAGCAAGGTCAGCGGATCGAACAAATGGCTGAAAATCGCGATCATGAATGTCCCGTCCTTCATCATCTCGTCGCCCGACGGCAACGCCCTGCCGCTGACCGGCAAAAATTTGCCGCCCTTGCCGCCCCTTCTTGCGCGCCTGCCATTCCCGGCGAAGATCCGTCCTGCCGATGCGTTACCCACGCAAATTGGCACGACTCTTGCTGATTACAGGCTGGATCACCCGCAGAAGGCGCCATCAGGCATCAGAACGGCGGGAGGATCGGAAACTTTAGGGCAAATTTTCGCATGTCGGTCGAGGACAATCTGTTCGGTATTCATGGAAAGGCGCTGGCGCTTCGCTCGCAGCGCCTTTCCCTGCTGGCGTCCAACATCGCCAATGCCTCGACCCCCGGCTACAAAGCGCGCGACATCGATTTTGAGGCGGCGCTCAAGCAGGCCACCACACAGGCCGGCAGCTCCGCCACCGACATGGCCAAGGCCGTCGATGATTCGATGGGCTATCGCGTCCCGCTCCAGCCCAGCCTGGACGGCAATACCGTCGAACTGAGCACCGAGCAGACCTTGTTCGCCGAAAATGCGGTCAAATACCGCACCACCCTCTCCTTCCTGGAGGGGCGCATCAACACCATCAACCGCGCGCTGAAGGGAGAATGAGCATGAGCGGCTCAAATCCTATGAACGTCTTCGACATCGCTGGCCGCGCCATGAGCGCGCAGCTCGTACGGCTCAACGCGACCGCATCCAACATGGCCAATGCCGGCAATGTGACCGGCAGCGCGGGCGAAGCCTATCGGGCGATCAAGCCGGTGTTCGAATCCGTCACCGACACGCCCGGCATCTCGACCGTCAAGGTCAAGTCTGTCGTCACCACCAATGCGCAGCCGACAAAGCGCCACGACCCCAATCATCCGCTGGCCGACGCCAACGGCGATGTCTGGGAAGCGGCCGTGGATAGCAATGCGGAGCTGGTCGACATGATCGAGACCGCCCGCATGTACCAGAATAATGTGCAGGTGCTGAACACCGCCAAATCCCTGATGCTCGAAACCATAAGGATCGGCAAATGAGCATGACCTCCACCGTCACCGACAGCGCGGGCCTTTCGACCTATAATCCCAACGCCACCATCGGCAAGGGCAGCGCGACCATGGATCAGTCGAGCTTCCTGCGGCTGCTGACCGCGCAGATGCAGTATCAGGACCCGTTCGCGCCGGTCGACAATGCCGAAATGGTGTCGCAGATGGCAACCATCACCAATTCGACGGGCATCGCGGAAATGAACGCGACGCTGAAAGGCCTGGCGAGTGAGCTGACCGGTACGCGGCTGGGCGATGCGGCGAGCTGGATCGGCAAGTCGATGCTGGTCCAGAGCAATATCGCCGTCCCCGATGCGGCGGGCACCTATGCCGGCCAGATCACCCTGCCTTCCGCCGTGGAGGGCGCGACCATCAGCCTGGTCGATGCCAGCGGCAACGTCGTCAAGTCCATCGATATGGGATCGCAGCCGGCCGGCGACGTCACCTTCTACTGGGATGGCAAGGATGATGCGGGTGAAACCGTCACCACCGCCGCCCTGCAGGTCAAGGTTACGGGCGCGACCCCCAGCAAGGTCGCGACCTGGGCCACCATCGCCGCCGTCCAGTCACCTGCGGACGGTTCCTCCTCCAAGCTCATCACCGCGCTCGGCAGCTACAGCCCGTCCGACGCGATCAGCCTGATGTAAGACCTTTCCCCTCATCCTTTTCACCCAAGGAGCAACGCCATGTCCTTCTACATCTCCCTGTCGGGCCTCAAGGCTTCGCAGACCGATCTTTCGACCGTTGCCAACAATGTCGCCAACGTGAGCAGCACCGCCTTCAAGAAGAGCAAGGCGCAGTTCGGCGACATCTTCGCCGCCGCGCCGATGCAGACCACCAGCCAGGTCGCGGGCCAGGGCGTGCGCGTGCAGGGCGTTACCCAGCAGTTCACCCAGGGTACGGTCGAAACCACCGACAAGACGCTGGATCTGGCCATCACCGGCGAAGGCTTCTTCACCGTGAAGGGGGAAGACGGCAATGTCGGCTACACCCGCAATGGCGCCTTCGCGGTCGATGAGAACCGATTTGTCGTCGACACCACCGGGTCGCGCATCCAGGTGTTTGCGGTCGACCCCCAGACCGGCGTCCCGACCGGCGCCACGACCGGCGCGACCCCGGCCGACCTTAGCGACCTGCAAATTCCGACCACGCTGAACGGCGCAGCCGGCGGCGCGCAACTCACCAGCGTCGGCGTATCGAAGGCAGGTCTCGTCTCAGCCGTCTATGCCGACGGCAGCACCGTCTATCTGGGCCAGGTCGCCCTCGCCTCCTTCAACAGTCAGGAAGGCCTGCGCCAGCAGGGCGACGCGCACTGGACGTCGACGGTGGCCAGCGGCGATCCGATGCTGGGCACCGCCAATCAGGGCCTGTTCGGCGCGGTCAATTCCGGATCGCTGGAACGCTCCAACGTCGACATCACCGAGGAACTGGTGAACCTGATCGCGGCGCAGCGCAATTTCCAGGCGAACAGCAAGGCGATCGAGGCGGCAAACACGCTGACCACCACCATCGTCAACCTGCGCACCTGAACCGTCAGGCAAGAGATAGAAGGGGCAGCTCATGGACCGGCTCGTCAACACGGCTCTGACGGCCATGCGCGGCGCGATGGCGCGGCAGGCGTCGGTCGCGAACAATCTCGCGAACGTCAACACCGTCGGCTTCCGCGCCGAAATCGCCAATGCCGAAACGCGCTGGATCAAGGGCGACACCTTCGATACCCGCGCTCAGGCTTCGGAACAGGTGATCGCCGCCGACATGACGCAAGGCGCGGTCATCGAAACCGGCAACGGGCTGGACGTGGCGATGAACGGCGATGCCCTGCTCGCCGTTCAGGCCACGGACGGCAGCGAAGCCTATACGCGCCGCGGCGACCTGCGCATCACCGATAGCGGCCTGCTGACCACCGGCGACGGCCTGGCCGTGCTGGGCGAAGGCGGCCCCATCATCCTGCCGCAGATGGACAGCGTATCGATCGCCAAGGATGGCGGCATCTGGGGCGTGCCGCAGGGCGGCGACCCCGCCAATCCGCAGCAGATCGACAGGCTGAAGCTGGTCAACGCCGCCGGCTCCAGCATCGCCAAGAGCAATGACGGCCTGTTCCGCGAGGTGAATGGCGGCGCGCTGCCGTCCGATCCACTGGCCAGCGTCACATCCGGATCGCTCGAAGGGTCGAACGTCAATTCGACCCAGGCCCTGATCCAGATGATCGAGGCAAGCCGCGCCTGGGAAACCCAGGTGAAGATGATCGACACCGCCAAGCAGATGGATGACGGCGGCGCTTCGCTGATGCGCCTCGATAGCTGAGGCGCATGGTTAATATTGGCACGCATCTTGCTGCGATGGATGCATGAGCATCCTTCTGGAATGCCGCACGGAGATTGAACGATGAGCAACGCCGCCCTTCATGTCGCCCGCACCGGCCTTGACGCGCAGAACACGAAGATGCGCGTGATCGCCAACAATCTGGCGAACGTCAACACGACCGGTTTCAAGAAGGATCGCGCCGACTTCGAGACGCTGGCCTATCAGCAGATCATCCAGGCGGGCACCAATTCGGACAGCCAGAACAGGTTCGCCAACGGCCTCAACCTCGGTTCGGGCGTCGCGCTCCAGGGCACCAGCAAGATCAACACCCAGGGCACGCTCAGCCAGACCACCAATGTGCTGGACATGGCGGTCGAGGGGTCGGGCTATTTCCAGGTGCAGCAGCCCGACGGCTCCATCGCCTATACCCGCGCCGGCAATTTCAGCGTCACCGCCGAAGGCACCGTCGTCACCAGCGACGGCCTGCCGCTGATCCCGCAAATCACCGTGCCGCAGGGGGCGACATCCGTCGCGGTCGGCAATGACGGCACCGTGTCCGCGACGTTGCAGGGCGAAAGCGAACCCAGCCAGCTCGGCCAGATCGAACTGGCCAGCTTCATGAACCCGGCCGGTCTGCAGTCGACCGGCGGCAACCTGCTGGTCGAAACCGCCGCCAGCGGCGTACCGCAGGTCGGCGTCGCGGGGCTGGAGGGTCGGGGCGTCATCCGATCGGGCTATCTGGAAACGTCGAACGTCAACATCGTCGAAGAACTGGTCGACATGATCGAGACCCAGCGCGCCTACGAGGTCAATTCGAAGATGATCAAGGCGACCGACGAAATGCTCCAGTACGTCAACCAGAATATCTGAGCCTGGATGATGCACCTGTACCCCGCCACCATCGCCGCTGTCTCGCTGATCGCACTGGCCGCCTCGCCCGTCGGGGCCGCCAAGAAGACCAAGCGCGACACCGAGCGCGATTATTATGCGCCGGTCGTGGCGCAACCGGCCGCGCCGCCCGCGAACGGTTCCATCTTCCAGACATCGATCGGCTATACCCCGCTGACCAGCGGCGCGCGGGCCACAGCCGTCGGCGACGTCGTCACCATCGTCCTGGTCGAACGCACCCAGGCGAGCAAGAGCACCAGCGCCGACACCAACCGCAACGGATCGCTGGGCCTGAACCCGCCGACGACCGGCGTGCTCTCCAAGGCCTTTTCCGCCAGCGATGTCGCCATGGGCGGCCAGAACAGCTTCACGGGCAAGGGCGCCGCCAGCCAGTCCAACGCGCTGACCGGCGAGATCACCGTCACGGTGGCGCAGGTCTATCCGAACGGCACCATGCTGGTGAAGGGCGAGAAGGCGCTGACGCTCAATCGCGGCGACGAATTTATCCAGATAAGCGGCCTCGTCCGTCAGGCCGACATCGCGCCCGACAACCGCATCGCGTCGACCCGCGTGGCCGACGCCAAGATTATTTACAAGGGCAAGGGCGAAATCGCGAACGCCAGCCGTCAGGGCTGGCTGCAACGCTTCTTCTCCGCGCTGAGTCCCTTCTGATGGAGAGCCCAGTGACCCTCTTCACGCGCCTTCCTCTCATCCTCCCCTCTAAGGGGAGGTGGCAGGGCGTAGCCCTGACGGAGGGGTGTCATCCTATCGAGAGGGAAGCACCCCTCCACCACTCGCTTCGCGAGCGGTCCCCTTCAGCAGAGTCACGTCCCTCTGCTGAACCTTACAGGGGAGGATGGATGACGCGCCTCATTCTCGTGCTTTTCATCGCGCTTTCCTTCACCGCCCCCGCCCATGCCGAACGCATCAAGGATCTTGGCACCTTCCAGGGCGTGCGTCCCAACCAGCTCACCGGTTACGGCATTGTCGTTGGCCTGGCCGGCACCGGCGACGACAGTATCGAATATGCGACCCAGGGCATGAGGGGCGTCGTCTCGCGCTTCGGCCTCACCCTGCCGCCGGGCGTCAACCCGGCGCTCAAAAATGCGGCGGCGGTGCTGGTGACGGCGGACCTGCCCGCCTTCGCCAAGCCAGGCCAGCGGCTTGACGTCACCGTCTCCGCGCTGGGCAAGGCCAAGTCGCTGCGCGGCGGCACGCTTATCATGACTCCCCTGCGCGGTGCGGACAACGACATCTACGCCATGGCCCAGGGCAACCTCGCCGTCGGCGGCCTGGGCGTGTCCGGCGCGGACGGCAGCCAGGTGTCGGTCAACATCCCGTCGGCCGGCCGCATTCCCGAGGGCGCAACGGTCGAACGCGCGGTCGCCACCGGTTTCGACACTGCGCCCAGCCTGACCTTCAACCTGGCCGAGGCCGACCTTACGACCGCGTTGCGCGTCGCGGACGGCATCAACAAGAGCTTCGGCGATCGCCGGGCGCGCGCCACCGATGCCGTGTCGGTGGCGATCGACGCCGCGCCGGGCGCCGAAGAGCGTATCCTGATGATGGGCATGATCGAGAATATCGAGATCATCCCGGCCGACGCCCCCGCCCGCGTCATCGTCAACGCCCGCACGGGCACGGTCGTCATCAACGGTGCGGTGAAGATCCATCCGGCCGCCGTCGCGCATGGCAAATTGACCGTCAGCGTCAACGAAAGCCCGCGCATCGTCCAGCCCGCCCCCTTCAGCCGGGGCGAGACCGCAGTGGAGCCATCGAGCAGCATCAGCATCGACGAACAGAAAAAACCTATGGTTAATTTTAAAGGTGGGGCTTCGCTGGCCGATATTGTGAAGGCGGTCAATGCGATCGGGGCTTCCCCGGCGGACATGGTCGCGATCCTGGAGGCCCTCAAGCAGGCGGGCGCGATGAAAGCGGAGCTGGTGGTGCTGTGATGCAGATTAACTCGACGAATGCCGCCGGCGCGACCGGCGCCGCTCCTTCGCAAAAGGCCGCGCTCGGCAAGGTGGCGCAACAGTTCGAGGCCGTGTTCCTGCGCCAGATGATCGGCGCGATGCGATCGGCGAGCCTCGCGGAGGGCATCGGTGATTCCAGCGCTACACAGCAGTTCCGCGATATGGCCGACGCCCACACCGCCGACGCGATGGCGAGCAAGGGCGCATTGGGCATCGCCGAATTGCTGCTGAAGCAGTTTGGCGACCGGGTGAGCGACCAGCCCGTCTCCGACGCCTCCACCCCGGCGGCCGGCGCATGAGCGACCTGTTCATCATCGGCGCTTCGGGCGTCAAGGCCAACCGCACGGCGATGGCGGCCATCTCGGAAAACATCGCTAACGCCAGCACCCCCGGCTACGCCCGCCGCACGGTGACGACCGCCGAATCCGGTTCGTCGACCGCCACCATGTCGCTCTACGTCGCGCGCGCCAATTTCGGCGGCACGCAGGTACTGAGCGTCAACCGCGCGTCCGACCCCTATCTGGACGCGAGCGTCCGCCAGACCGGCATGACGCTGGGCAGCGCGACAGCGCGGCTGCGCTGGCTGACCGATGCCGAAAACGCGATGAACGACAGCAGCATCGGCGTCGGCCAGCTCATGACCGGCATGTTCCAGAATATGGAGAAGCTGGCCGCCAGCCCGACCGACACGTCGCTGCGCGTCACCACGCTGGACAGCATCAGCCGCGTGTCGCAGGCCTTCAACGACACCGCCGCCGACCTCAAGCTCGTTTCCGAAGGCATCGCCACCGAAGCGACGGCATCGGTCGACACGATCAACCGCTCCCTCGACGCGCTGGCCGACATCAACAATAGCCTGCTGCGCGCGCAGCCGGGCACGTCGGCCTATGCGCAACTGCTCGACAGCCGGGACTCGGCGTTGCAGGATCTGTCGGCAAACCTGAACGTCACCATCGGCTTCGGCGCGCACGACAGCGTGCAGATCAGCTTCGGCGGGCAGACGCTGGTCAGCGGCGACAGCGCAACCAGCCTGTCGGTCGCCGCCAATGCCGACGGCACGCTGGCGCTCAGCCTGGCGGACGGGACGGCGCTGACCGCGCCCGGCAGCGGTACGCTGGGCGGCCTCTTTTCCTCCGCCGGCACGGTGGCCGACCGGCGCGCCAGCCTCGACACGCTAGCCGAGCAATTTGTGACTGACGTCAATGCCTGGCACGCCCAGGGTGTGACCGACAGCGGCGCAGCGGGCGGCGCGCTGCTCGCCTGGAGCGGCAGTGCGGCCACGATGGCCGCGCTCGACGTCCAACCCGCCGACTTGGCGCTCAAATCAGCGGACGGCACGCTCAACGGCAATCTGCTGACGGTCAGCGCGACGCTGCGCGGCAATGGCAGCGTCGAACAGGGCTGGACTACCCTGGTCGCGAGCCATGCCAACCTACTGGGCGCGACCAAGGCGGAATATGACACTGCAACCAGCCGCAACGATCAGGCGGTCGCCGCGCGCGAGGCAGTGAGCGGCGTCGACCTCGACATGGAAGCGGCCGATCTGCTGCGCATCCAGCAGGCCTATTCGGCATCCGCTAAGATATTGCAGATGGCCAAGGAAACCATCGATTCCATCCTGCAGATCATGTGACCGGAAAGGGCTGACCCATGGTAGGCATCACCAACAAGATCCTGCTCGCCGAAATCCGCCGGCAGCAGAAATTGTCGCAGGACATCATCGCCGGCCAGACCGCCATCTCGACCGGCATCACGCTCACCAAGCCGTCCGATGATGCGCTCGCCTGGGTGCAGCTATCGGATGTCGGTCGCGCCCAGGCGCAACAGGCAGCCTGGCAGGCCAATGTCAGCCATGGCAGCACCCGCGCCACCACGGCCGAGAATAATCTGTCGGAAATCAACAATCTGCTGACCCATGCCCAGGAACTGGTGACATCGGCCCGCAACGGATCGCTGAACGACGCCGGCCGCGCCGCCATCGTGGAGCAGATGAAGACGATCCAGACCACGGTCAACGAACTGCTGAACCAGAAGGATTATCAGGGCGCGCCGGTGTTCGACGACGGACAAAGCGTGCTTGTACCGGTCGGCCGCGGTCTGAACCTGGCGGTCGTGGGCACGAGACAAGAGGTGTCGGAAGGTATCGACGTCGACGGCGCGCCCATGTCGATCGACGCCATATTGGCCCAGAGCATCGCCGCGATCGAAAGCGGCGTGGACAGCGACATCGCTTCCTCGCTCACCGGGGTCAAGGCAGCGCAGAGCCATATCACCGTGCAGCAGGCCAAGCAGGGCGTGCGCGGCGAACGGCTGGAAACCATTGGCGAGCGGTTGACCAATGTCGATCTGAACCTGAGCGAACGCCGCGCCGATCTGGAATCGACCGACCTTCAGGAAGTGATCGCCAATGTGAAGGCACAATTGCTCCAGCTTGAAGCCGCGCAATCGGCCTTCGCCCGCATCAACCAGCAGACTCTGTTCGACCTCATCAAGTAAGACGGAAAAAGGGCGGCCCCGTCCTAAAGCGAATGCTAACCAATCCGTATTAACCAGAAACGGACTGGCGCTTTCAAGACGCCGACGGAGCCATCGCCTCCAGGCGCAATTCGGGGATTTTCATGTTCGCAATCATCGGCCTTGTCGTGCTTCTGGGCATGGTGTTCGGCGGCTTCATCTTCACCGGCGGCGATATCGGCCCGGTGCTGCACGCCCTGCCGCATGAAATGATTATCATCGGCGGCGCGGCCATCGGCGCGCTGATTATCGGCAATAGCGGCGCGGACCTGAAGGCGCTGGGCGGCGGGCTGGGCAAGGTGTTCAAGGGGCCGCAATATAAGAAGCAGGATTTCCTCGACTGCATCTTCCTGGTCAGCAAGCTGATGAAGACGCTGCGCGTCGAAGGGCCGGTGGCGCTCGAACCCCATATCGAAGACCCGGCCAGTTCGACCATCTTCAGCGAATATCCCAAGCTGATGAAGGACAAGACGCTGATCCACCTGATAAGCGACACGCTGCGCCTGGTGGTGATATCGTCCGGCACGCTCGATCCGCACGCGGTCGAGGAGGTGATGGATAATGCGCTCAAGACCCATCATCACGAAGCGCTGAAGCCCGCCAACAATCTCCAGGGCCTGGCCGACGCCCTGCCCGCGCTGGGCATCGTCGCGGCGGTGCTGGGCGTGGTGAAGACCATGGGCGCGATCGACCAGCCCCCGGCGATCCTGGGCGCAATGATCGGATCGGCGCTGGTCGGCACCTTCCTGGGCGTGCTGCTCGCCTATGGCATGGTCAACCCCTTCGCCAACCGCTGCCGCGCGGTGATCGAGGCCGACGGCGCCATCTATCATGTCGTCAAGCAGATCATCATCGCCTCGCTGCACGGCCATCCCCAGCCCCTGGTGATCGAGGCTGCACGGTCCAGCCTGACCCACGCGAACCAGCCGGCCTTCGCCGAAGTGTTCGACGGTATGCGGGGCAAATAAGCCATGGCCGACAAGAAACGCGGCGCGAACGAGCCGGAACCCCGGCCGATCATCGTCAAGAAGATCATCGTCGAAGCACATGGCGGCCATCATGGCGGCGCCTGGAAGGTCGCCTATGCCGACTTCGTGACGGCGATGATGGCCTTCTTCCTGCTGATGTGGCTGCTGGGCGCGACCACCGAAAAACAGCGCAAGGCGCTGGCCGACTATTTCACCCCGACCCTGGTCGAACTGAAGATGGCGTCGGCCGGATCGACCGGCCTGCTGGGCGGCGATTCCATCATGGGCAAGGAAAATTACCCGACCACCGGCGGACAGGGGAACCTCAGCATCACCATTCCGCGCGACGCTTCCGGAACCAGGGAACAGGGCGGCAAGGCGATGCGCGCGGCCGACCGGAAGAAGTTCGAGGCGATCAAGAAGGAACTGGAAGCGCGCATGATGCGCAACGGCATGGCGAAGCTGCGCAGGAATGTGCGCTTCACCGAGACGCGCGAAGGGCTGCGCATCGACCTGATCGACGAGGCGGATTTCGCAATGTTCGCCATGGGCACCGACCGGCTCCTGCCACAGGCGCGCGCGCTGGTGCGCGAAGTGGCCACCGTGTTGCAGACCATGCCCAACCCGCTGATCGTGCGCGGCCATACCGACGCCCTGCCTTATGCGGCAGGCCGGACGATGAACAATTGGCGCCTCTCCTCCGCCCGTGCCGAAGCGACGCGCCAGGCTTTGGCGGACGCCGATGTCGGCAACGAGCGCTTCGCCCGGATCGAGGGCATCGCCGACCGCGAGCCTTTCGTGAAGGATGACGCCTATGATCCGCGCAACCGGCGCATGTCGATCATCCTGGGCTGGACCAACGGCAGCGATGCGTCCGACGACGAGGCGGGACTGGACGAGGACAGCAGGGCCGCGATCAAGGAGCGCGACGACCCGGCCCGCATCTCCAGGGAACAGGCCAGGCGGCTCGACATGGGCGGCACCGGCCTCCCGGCCAACGCGGCGCTCATCAACCCG